>JAPLNA010000163.1 GCA_026693065.1 Planctomycetota bacterium | reverse complement strand
CCGAACCGGTAATATTCCCCGTGCCCAAGGGGGATACCGTGATGGTCCCGCTGACCACGCCGACAATCAGGCCGTTGACCGTGACGACCCCCTGGAACGTCCCGGTCCCGATTCCCCGCACGCTGCCGGACAGCGGCTGCGCGGCCCCGCCGCCGCCCGTGAAGGTCGCGTTGACCGTGCCATAACCGATCGCGCCGCCGATGACGCCGCCGGTGATCGCCTCGTCGTCGGGCGTGGGCTCCGGGTCAACGGTGGCGCTGTTGGTGCCCAGCGTGACCTGCGAGAGGGTCGCGCTGCTGTGTTCGAGGAAGATGCCGCCGCCATTGCCTTCCGCCGAATTGTCGTCGATGACCGTGCTGACCAGCTTCAGGTGATGGTAGAGGGCGTAGATGCCCCCGCCCAGGACGGGAAGCGGAGACGTTCCCGCCGTGGCCGTATTGCTCAGGATCCGGAGGTTCCTGCTGGTGGTGGTGCCGTTGGTGGCGAAGATCCCGCCGCCCAGCCCTGTCGAGGGAACGGAGGAGGGTCCCGTGAGCGTCGCCGTCGCCGACATCGTGACCGTCAGGCCGTTCGGATCGGCCGGCAGCGCCGCGCCGGTGAGGGTGGCCGCGCCGCTGCCGATGATGACCCCGGCGCCGGTGAACGTGCCGATGTAGTCGGTGGGGGACGGCGTGGTCGCGTCCAGGGCCAGAGTCAGCGTGCAGTCAAAGGTGCCAACTACCGTGGAGTTGATCGTCACGGTGATCGTGACGGTGTCCGTCAGGAACGCGGCGTCGGCCGTGAACGTGCCGAGCGAACCCGAGTCCCCCGTCACGCCGCTCACCGTGATGGTCCCGGTGATGGTTCCGGTGATCTTGCCTGACGCGTCCTCGGTAGCGGCGACCGTTCCGTCGATCGAGACGGGGACACCGACGAGGGGCATACTCGTCACGCTATTGTCGATGATAGCGGCCCCCTGCAGGGAGAGCGTTCCACGGTCCTGATAGATGCCGCCGCCGTTGACGGCGGTGTTGCCCGTGATATTCACCCGCCCGACGTCGGGCGTGCCCTGGTCCGGGATCAGAATGCCGCTGCCGGTAATGGCGACCTCGCTGTCGTACATGAAGAGGCCGCCGCCGTATCGCTCGGCGATGTTGTCATTAATCTCACCCGTCAGGAGGGCCACGCCGCGGGCATTCACCAGGACCCCGATGTTGGCCTGGGAGCCCGTCAGGTACATCCCCCCGCCGTCCAAGGCGGTGTTCGTGCTGAAGGTGGCCCCGACGGTCGTCACCGTCGCCTCGTCGGCGAACAAGCCGCCGCCCAGCGTCGCGGCGGCGTTGTTCGTGATCGTCGTCGGGACCATCACCGGGGCGGCGAGCTCGCCGGTGCTGGCGGCCGTCAGGTTCAACGTGCCGCCGTCCATGTAGATGCCGGCCCCGCGGCGGCTGGCCGTATTGGAGGACACGTCAACTCCAATGAGGTTGACCGTGCCGCCCACGCTGTAGATGCCGCCGCCGTCGACGGCGCCGTTGCCGGTGATCACGGAGGCCGTCGGGTCGCTTGTCGTGGAGATAGTGACCGTGCTGCCCAGGTTCAGGATACCCCCGCCCCATGCCGGCGGAGAGCCCTCCGCGGAGGACGCGTAGGAATTCTGGATCGTGCAGTCGACGATCGTGAGCGTGCCCCCGCCGGACATCCGGATCGCCCCGCCCCCGCCCAGCCCCAGCCCGTTCGTCAACGTCATGTCCGTGAGCGTCAGGTTCACGCCCGGGGCCGTAACGTTGAAAATCCGTATCTCGTCCGTACCGCTGATCTCCACCCCGCCGCCGTTGAAGTTCACCCAGTCCGTAACGGCCAGCTCGCCCTGCGTCAGGAAGATCCCGTCGGAGGCCACGGTGGCATCGGTAATGGCGATCCGATCGCCCAGAGGCCCGCCGGAGGTGCTGTAGACGGCGTGGCCGAACTCGTCGAGCAGCGTCACCGAGGGGTCGTTCGCATTGGCGGCCAGGATCGCCTCGCGGAGGGTGTTGATGCCGTCCTGGGACCAGTCGACCACGTCCTGTGCGCTGGTGACCAGGACGCGGCCGGCGGGGGCTTCGCCCGGGACGACGTTAACCCAGTCGAAGAGGATACGGGGTTCGAGGCCTTCCATCATCGCCCCGGAAACGCCTGCCGCCTCGGAAAGCTGCCGACCCTTGGAACGCCTGAACCGGTCATGTCTGGCCATACCATCTCTCCACCGCGGCGAGGCCCGTACAGGCAGAACCTGTCCGTGCCGCGATATCGCCGCTGACGATCCGGAACTACTCTGGGCGGGAAGGGTCACCCTTCCCTGCTCGAACAATCCACGTATACGTTATCCATATTACCTATCGCATGACAAGCGATTTCTACTGCACCTTTTTCCGCCCGGGGCGGGTCGGCCCTCCGGGGGCTACGGCGAAGTCTTGAGCCACTCGAACATCAGGAACCGGACGCGCCCGATCAGCAGGCTCAACCGCCCCATGACGGTGTAGCCGTAGGAGGCCCCGAACGAGATCATCAGGAACCAGATGCCCACCTTGGAGACGGCCGAGCCGGCCTTGCCGTGGCGGACGGAAAAGAAGAAGTAGAACAGGACGCACACCGTGCCCACCAGGACGGCGACGGCGCCCGCGACGGCGCCGGCGTCGCACCACCAGGGCCAGGAAAACGCCGCCGCCCCGCCCGACAACATGCCGTCCTGAAGCGGCTTGGCGGCGGCCTCCAGCTGCTGGAGGATGTAGGTGTCGATGGTCAACACGATGCCCAGGCCGGCGCCCCACCCGATCATGAGGGCGTAGGTGTAGCGGCTCAGCCAGGAATATTTCCGGGACAGGCGGGTCAGCAGGAGGAACCCCAGCAGGATGGGCACGGAGCGGTGGATGAGGGCCTCCCGCATCGCCTCGGGCGTCGGGGCGGCTACGATGGCGTCGAAGATCTCCGGCCGGAGCGATTCCCGCCAGGTGATTACCGCCTGATAGCCCAACGCGACGCCCACGTAGAGGTTCTCGGCGCTCTTGAACATCGGGTTGTCGCGGTAGAGGAAGCTGTACATCACCAGCGTCAGGGCGGCGGCCACGATCACGCCGATGGAGTCCTTCACGTGGGCGGGCCCGCCGAAGAGGTTGTGGCGGAGCACGCTGACGACAAGGAACGCCGCCAGCAGGGCGATCATCACGCCCGACTCGATCGTCCGCCTCAGGGGGGGTTGTTCCGGCGATTCCATCATGCCCTCAGGCCCCTCTCTTGGCCGGGCGACGCCCGACGAAGAAGCGAATGTTGGCCGCCACGATCAGCACGATCAGCAGCACGTGGGAGACCGACTGCACCTGCATTCCCTTGGCCGCGTCGCCGGGCTGACGGACGAGCAGTTCGTAGTCGGCGGCGCCGCGAAGCCCGCCCAGCAGGCCCGCCATCTGCCCGGAATTCAGCCAGGGGTACATGTCCGGCGCCATCACCGCCGTCGTGCCCGCGGCGAAGGGTATCTTGTGCCGGTCGGCGGCGTAGGCGATCCAGGCCTCCACGGTCGACCCGGCGGCGACGTTCACGATCAGGTCAATGTTCTTGAGGCTCGCCACCCCCGCCAGGGCCCCCATCCCCTGCGTGCTCTTGCCGTAGTAGTCCTGGGTGAAGGCCCCCTTCAGGTTCTCGCCCATGTTCACGATCAGGTCGGTAAAACCCGGGCGAAAGCCCAGAAACACCCAGTCTTTCCCGCTGATTTTCCCGGCCTTCCCGGCGGCCTCCTTGCAGATGCCGTCCACCAGCGTCAGACCCGTGTTCCAGTTCGTCATCACCACGGGGATCAGCCCCTTCTGGAAACAGTGCGCCAGGAGGGCGTTGGCCATGGGGCGGAGTTCGGCCTCGGCGGAGGGGTCGAAGTCCATCGAGATCAGCACGTGCGAGCCGGCGGGCAGGGCCTCGACCCGGTCGAACACCTTGCGCGAATCCTCCAGGGGCGCAAACGGCAGGGGCAGCTTCACCAGGTAGGGAACGATCACCGCCAGGGCCACCAGCAGATAAATGATCCGCCGCACCACCAGCAACTGCCGCGTGTCGATCTTCTCGCCCATCAGTCGCCGCCTCCCATGTAGGAGCGTTCAATGCCGAAAAGAATCCGCAACGACTGCGCGATGGCGCCCAGGCTGATGCCCAGCATGATGCCTCTCTTGGCCGCCAGGTTGGGGTACTTCATCAGGGCGTCGGCGAGCTTGGGGAAGAAGCTGGACTCGCCAAACCACGAGCCGACCGTTTCGCTGACGGGCACGCGCCCGAACATCACCACCAGCGCCGCCGCCAGCAGCAGGGCGGCGCTCAGGTTGCGGGCGCGGAACGTGCGGAAGGCCGCACTGGCCATGAAAAACGCCAGAATCGAGAAGATCGTCGCCGCGCAGGGGTTCATGACGTGGTCGTACCCCCAGTCGAACCACCCCTTCACGTCCTTGGGCGCGTCGATCAGCGGGCCGTACCCCTCGTTGATCAGCCCGACGATAACCATGGCGAGGGCCCCGACGAACACGAACAGGCTGTACCCCCAGCCCGGGGTCCGCCGCCGCACGCGAAAGACGTGCATGTGCAGCAGGCTGTAGAGCCCGATGAACAGCCCGAACCCTCCGACGATCCGCCACCACATGGTGATCTCTTCGCGGAAGCGGCCGGAGAAGTGGGCCGGAACGAATTCCTGCACGAACGCGGCCAGGCCGATCGCGAAGACCAGTAGCAGCGGGATGGTTCGCTTGTACCACATATCCGTTGGGCTCTCGCCGGGTATCCTAGAAGGTCTTGAACAGGTTCTCCAGCCAGGGCAGGGAATGCCCCGCCCAGGCCGCCGCGGTCAGCACACCGGTCACAATCACGATGGCCGCCATCAGGAACACCTTGCCCACGTCCTGCCCCCGGAGGCTGCCCAGCATCCGCGGCTCGCGGGACAGATACGCCGACGCGGCGTACAGCTCCTCGCCGATCAGCGTGTAGTCGCACGTGGTGATGAAGAAGGGCAACTGGGTGTACGCGTCCGTGCCGGCGATCTGGATCGCGCCCGTCGAGGCGCCCGTCTCGGCCAGGTACAGCGACTCGGCGTAGAAGTACCCGACCAGGAAAATCGCCGCCGGCTGCTCCCGGACCATCAGCCCGCCGACCGCCGCCACGTACGCAAACTGCTCCGAGGACACCAGCGAGACCTCGTCGGCGTTGTACGCGTCGGGCCTGCCGGCCTGGGTGTAGGCCTGCTGCACCACTTCCTGGCTGACCGCCGTCACGATCGGGTCGTAGTTCATCACCCGCACGCGCGTATCATATTCCGCCGCCCGGCGGGCGATCCGCCCCAGGATCGTCAGGGCCGCCATCGTCGAAAGATCGCCCAGCGAGCCCAGCCCGTGCACGAAATACACCGGTCGCCCCATCTCTGTCGCCCGCCCGATGGCCTCGTCGACGGCGTCCAGCCCGGCGATCCGGCGGATGAACAGGTCGCCCTTGCGCTTGGCGATCCAGATGAACGACAGCACCACCGCACTGAACGCCACCGCGAAGATCAGATTGTTGACCTTGTACCGCTTGAACAGATTGGGCCTGGCCTCCGCCAACGCCACCGCCGGCTTCTCGTTCCCGCCCGCGTAGGCCCGGGCAACCCCGTCCGTCGCCGCCACGCGGAAGTACCACGTTCCGGCCGCCTTGGCGCGGGCCTGGTCCTGCTTGCGGGCCTGCCCCTTCGTGTCCACGTAGTCGCAGAGCAGTTGGAACCACCGCCGGTCCGCCTGGGCCCTTCCGGCGATCGTCTCGTCGGCCTGCCCGTTGCGGGCCGCCGCCACGATCCGCTCGATCTGAGCCTTCCCGATCAGCCCCCGCAGGCGAGCATCCTTTTCCTTCTCGAGCCGGGCCTCTTCGGAGGCCTCCTCGGCCGGCTTGCTCGCCGGCGCCGTCGTCGCCTGCTCGTCCTCGGGCAGGTACTTGTCCAGGTTCAGCACGAACTCCTGCGCCCCCGCCAGCCGGTCGAGCCACTCCCAGCCGCCCTTCTCCTCGACGGTCAACTGGTCCTTGAGCTTCCGCCCCCGCGCCACCCGGGCGATCTGCTCCAGTTCCTTGTCCGTCAGCACGCCCTTGGCCTTGAATTCGTCCAACTGCGTCAGCAGGTCGGCCCACTGGCCCAGCCGGCCGAGCCATTCCTTCTCGACCTTGAACGTCGCGCTCTCGACGACCTCCGGAGGCGTCCGCAGCAGCGTCAGGATCTCCTGGGCGCCGGAGTCCGTCAGGACCGGGAAGCCTTTGGTTCCATCCTCCCTGGTCGCCCCCCGCAAGGCCTTCAACTCACGGGCAACGGAAAGGTTCGCGTTCAGCCAGAACAACCACGCCCTGTCGGCGGCTTGGGCCTCGTTCAGGGCGGCGGCCTCCTGGCGATTGCTCAGCGCCCGGGCCATCCGCTTGAGGTGTTCGTCGGTGATGACGCCGGCGGCCTTCAAGTCCTCCGCGGCCAGCACCGTCGGCATCGCCGTCTCGATCCGACCGACCCACTTCCGCTCGGCAATCTGCTCGGGGGTGAGCTTGTCCTCGGGCGTCTCGTCGCCGACCACGGCGACGATGGCCTGCACGTCGTCCGGCGTGAGAAACCCGCCGTCCACCAGCACGGTGCGCTTTTCAATCAGACCCAGCTTGGCCCGGAGCCGGTCGTACCAGGTCCGCCGGATTCGCTCCTGGGCCGTGAGCTTCTTGACGGGCTTCTCGATCCGCGCCGCCGACAGCGCACGCGCCACCAGCTCCCGGGGAAGCACACCCGCCCGGGCCAGGCGCGCCAGGCGTTCGAACGGAATGGGCGCTGCCCCGGCCCCTTCCATCGCCGCCGCCGGCGGGATCACCGCGAACAGGCGCGACGCGTTGGCCGGGACGGCCTCGAAGTACTTGGGCGTCTCGAACGCCCGGGCCGCCTTCAGCGGCGCAACCTTCCACGTCTTGCCCTTGTCTGCCGCCAGTTCCTTCGCCGACCGCGCGACCTCCACCACGTACCACACCCCGGCGGGCTGATCCTTCGGCTCGTCCCACTCCACCATGAGCGCCGACCCGTCGTCGCTGGGGCAGTCGTACGCCCTGAAGCTCCCGGCCTCCGGCGCCTTCACCGCGGGGGCCGGCTCTGTGGCCGGGCGGGTCGCCGCGACTTCCTCCGCCGGCTGCGAAGCCGCCTGCGCCCACAACACGGAGGCCCACGCCAGCATCGCTGCCAAGGCCGCCAGACATCGCGTTGTGCGAGTCCTGCTCGTCAACTTTCGATCGCCTCGACGTTGGCGCGGGGCACGATGGCCACGTCGCCTTCGGGGAATTGCACCTCGATCACGCGGACCTTCGCCTCGCTCTCGACCACCTGCACGCCCGAGGGCAGGCTCTTGACCGTGCCCAGCCGTCCGAAACCCGGCTGGCGAATGATCCGCACGGGCGAACCTTCCGTCAGCCCCAGGGCCCCGCGGGCCGCCTGAACCCCCCCGGCGGCGGGAATGATGATCTCCGGGCGAAGCACCCCCGCGCGAATCTGCGTCGCGCCGTTGGCCGAGCATCGCCGCCCGGCGTTGGCCTTCAGAAGCGAGAACGTCCGGTCGGCCATCGCGATGTCGCCGAACCCCTCGGTCATGATCAGGATGGGCTTGAGCGCCTCGTGCCCCGTGATGGCCACGCCCAGGTCGTACCCGAGCAGCCGCCGCAGGTCGCTGTCGTGGAAGCCCCCGCACACCAACGCCGCGATGCCCACCTGGGCCGCCCGCTGGTAGACCGCGTAACTCACCAGCGCCCCGGCGACGACGATCTTGCCGGCGAAGCGCTCGTCGAGGTCTTTGGGGGTCAGGACGGCCTTGGGGGAATCGACGGCCATCACCAGCTCGCCGGCGACCTCGCCGCCCACGCCGAGAATGCCCTGGACGAACGCGCCGGTCGTCTCGATGACAACGCCCTCGCCCGGTCGGACCTCGACGACCACGCCGTCGACGTACGCCCGCACCTCGACCGGCCGGGGGGCCGTCCGAACGAGCACCTGGCCCGTCACGCTCGAGACCGTCTCGATCGAACCGTCCACCGGCGCGCGGGCGACGTTGCGGAACCACTTGATCATCGGGCGGGTCTGGGCGATCACCTCATCCTTGGCCACCGCGTCGCCGGGCTTCTTGAGCATGAATCGCTCCAGGTCGCCGGCGGCGATGCCCAACTGGTTGACGACGTTGACGGTGGCGACGTCGCCGGGCAGCTCGGCCCGGGCGACGACGTCGGAGGCCTGCACCTTCGCCCCGACCTCCACCAACACCCGACCGGCGATCGGAAGCATCCGCTCCTTGCGGATCGTCGCCTGCTGGGTCACTCGCAATCCCGGTGTATAGGCATGTGCCATAATCGTTCTCCGCCGGTCAGGCCGGGTAGGCTCCCAGGGCCTGAGCCCATCGGGTGACGGTCTTGCTGCGGTCGGTCTCGGGCACGACGATGGGGCGCCCCCGCCCGTCGAAGATCACCCCGACGACGCCGCCGTGAACCTCGGCCTCGACGGGCTTGCCGCGTCCCGCGCCCAGGTCCACCGACCGGTGCGGCCGCAGCGAGACCTTCGCCGTCAGCCCGTCGGCCAGGGGCTCGAGCACCATCTCGCCGGCCTGGACGGCGCCTTCGCGCTTCGCGCCGGCGACGTCCATCACGTACTCGAAACACACCGCCCCGGCCTTGACCTCGTTCACGCTCGAAACGCACGTGCCCAGGCTGATCAGGCAGTCCCGCTCGAACACTTCCGTCGCCGCCTGTTCGTTGATCTCCGCCAGCACGCCCAGGTGCGGCATCATGAAAATGCTGTCGACGCACAGCCGCGTGATCGCCTCGGGAGCGAACGAGTCGATGATCATCATCGCCGACTGCGCCCGCCGCGGGGCATGGCTGAGAACCCCCCCGCTGCCGACGATCATGTTCAGCGTCCGCATGTCGATGAGCGTCTCGCCCGAGGCCGACGTGTCGAACGATTCCGAAATCGTCCTGCCGCGCTGCACACCCTTGAGCCCCACCGCCAGCCGCTTGTGCTGCACGAACGCCAGCCGCAACGCCTCCCGCCCGATCGCCTGCTCGATCTTGAGCTCCTCGAGCGTCTGCGGGATCGTCGTCGGGCGGATCATCTTGTTCTTGATCCGGTCGCGCAGGTCCGACTCGTCGATGTCGAAGGGCACCCATCGCAGGATGTTGGCCAGCCCGGCCTCCGCCAGCACGTTCGAGACGCTGTAGCTCATGCCCAGGTTCGCGCTCACCGAGCGGTTGAAAATCCGCTCGAGCGTCTTGGCCTCCTCGCTCGGGATGGCGTAGTCGCTGAAGACGTCCGTCGTCGCCCCGCCGATGTCCACGCCCACGATGTTAATGGAACGGCTGCGGGCGATCCGCTGGATGATGTTCCCGACCGCCGCCGGGGTCGGCATGATCGGGGCGCCCACCCACTGCATCAGCTTGGGGTAGCCCGGCGCCTGCGCCATCACGTGCTTGAGGAACAGGTCGTGGATCTCATCCCGCGCCGGGCCCAGGTTCTCCCGCTCCAGCGTGGGACGGAGGTTCTCGGTGATGTGCAGTTCGGCCTTGCCGCCCAGGCTCTTCTTCACGGCCTCCCGCGCGTCGATGTTGCCGGCGTACACGACGGGCAGGTTGTACGACGAGCCCAGCCGCGGACGCGGGTTGGCGGCGGCGAGAAACTCCGCCATCTCCACCACGTGACGCACCGTCCCGCCGTCGGTCCCGCCCGAGAGCAGCACCATGTCCGGGCGGAGCGTGCGGATCCGCTCGATCTTCTCGTGCGGGGCGCGGTTGTCGTTGCTGGCCAGCACGTCCATGACGATGGCGCCGGCGCCCAGGGCGGCCCGCTCGGCACTCTCGGCCGTCATCGACTGCACGACCCCGGCCACCATCATCTGCAACCCGCCGCCGGCGCTGCTGGTGGAAATGTACACGTCCACCCCCTCGTTCCCGCGAGCGGGGGTGATGATCCGCTCGCCGTCGAGGATCTTTCGGCCGGAGAGTTCCTCCAGCTCCGCCATGGCGTTCAGCACGCCGCGGGTAACATCTTCATACGGGGCCTCGACGGTCGTCGGGGCCTCGCCGCGGTAGGTCTGGCGGTAGCCCTCGGGCTTCCTCTCGATGAGAATCGCCTTGGTCGTGGTCGACCCGCAGTCGGTGGCGACGATAACGTTCAGGTCTTCTGGTTTCACTTGGTTATCCCAGGTTGGCTGGCGGTGCGTGTTTCAATGGCCTCGACCAGGGCCTCCAGGCCCTCGCGGCGTTCCAGGATCGCGGTGACCCGGTCGTAGGTGGTTTCCTTCAGCAGGCCCGTCAGGAAGGGGCGGAGGAAGACCATGGCCTGGCTGCCCAGCCCGTTGAGCGGGCGGACGGACTGGAGGAACAGGATCGCGGGAGTTTCCATCCGGCGGCGGATGACGGCGTCGGCGATCTTGTCCAGGAGGGCGCGGTCCTCTTGCGTCAGGGGCCCGTGCGAGTTGGGCGCGAAGGCGTTGGCCCAGCCCTTGCGGAACCTACGCCACCAGGTTGGTTTTTCCTCGGACAAACTCGGTGACCTCGGCGGCGTTGCCCGCGAACGGCAGGAACACGCCGCGAAACGAATCCAGCCGGCTGGGTTTCTCGAACGGCGAGAGAAACACGCCGGCCTTGCCGACCACCACGCGCCGAACCTGGCTCCACGCCAGTTGCCCCCGCCCGCCCGCCGAGCGGCGCGTCACGCCGGCCCCGTCCAGCACGAACCGTGAGGGCAGAAAGAACCTCGCCAGCGACAGCACGAGGAACACCGCGGCCAGCAGGGCATAGCCCACGCCGCCGAAGGCCACCCCCGCCGCCGCGCACATCGCGGCGACCACGGCAGCCTTCACCAGCGACCCGGGCCATTCATCCGCCAGCGGCCAGCTCCGCCAGGAAAGGCTCCGGCCATCGGGGGCGTTCTCGCAAGATTCCGGCATGCCGGATCATATCAGGCCCACGCGGCCGGCGTCAATCGTGGCTCTGGCAGGTGAATCGTCCCGGGAATCGTCATCGCGGGGTTCTCGCCCAGAAGCGGGCCGTTCGTTGTCGCGGAAGGGAGACGGGGATTAGGGGATTCTAAGGGACGAGAGAGAAAAGGGATTGGGATCTGAGATCTGAGATTTGAAATTTCAGATTGGAGACCCGAATCCAGAGTTCCGCCGACGGGATCACCAGGGAAACTATCGCATCGGTTCTCTTCCATTCATCCCGAGTCTGTTTCCCAATCCCTTTTCTCTCCCATCCCTTAGAATCCCCTAATCCCCGTCTCCCCCTTCCGTCCTTCCGACGGCGCCCGTTTCCCCGCGCGACGAGACCCCCGCGAACGTCACTTGACGATCTTCAGGATCTCCTTGAAGGCAGGCCCCTCCGCCACGGCCAGGAGCTCGAAGAGGGCGGCTTCCACGCTGGTGACGGCGGCGCCGGCGGCGCGGATCTTTTCCAGGCCCAGGGCGCGGTTGGCGGGGGTGCGGCTGGCGACGGCGTCGACGACGACCTCGACGTCGTACCCGTCGGCCCGCAGGTCGCGGGCGGTCTGGTAGACGCACACGTGGGTTTCGATGCCGGCCAGGAGGATCTGCCTCCGCCCGGCGGCCCGGAGGGCCTGGACGAAGGCGCGTTCGCCGCAGCAACTGAAGGCCCGTTTGACGATCGGCTCGCCGGGCAGCAGGGGCCGGAGTTCCGCCACCGTTGGGCCCAGCCCCGCGGGGTTCTGCTCGGTGAAGAGGATCGGCACGCCCAGCGCGTTGGCGCCACGGATCAGCCGCGAGGCGCTCTGGGCCAGCGCGTCTCGCTCGGGCATCACGCGGGCGAGCTTGTCCTGGATGTCCACGATCACCAGCAGCGTCTTGTCGGTCGTCAGCATGAAGGGTTCCTTGTCAGCAAACGGCGTTCAGGGCGGCCAGCACGTCGTCGGGCGTGGTGGCCGGGCCGACCTCGACCGTTCGGACGGCCGCCCCGGCGGCGCGGTAATACTCCACCAGCGGGGCCGTCCGCTGGGCGAACAGTTCCAGCTTGGCCCGTACGGCGGCCTCGGAGTCGTCCATCCGCCCGGCCCGGTCCCCGCCGGCGTCGGAGGCGATCCGCTCGAGCACCACCTGGGGCGGACAGTGAAGCACGACCACCTCGCCGACGTCAAGCAGGCGCGCCGCGTCCCGGGCCTGATCCACGTGCCTGGGCAGGCCGTTCAGGATGATGAGAGAGCCTGGCGCCGCTCTCTCGGCGAGGAAGGCGCGGAGGATCTTCTCGGCGAGGGGAAAGTGGCGGTTCTCGAGCAGGGCCCCGCGTTCGAGCACGTCCCGAAGGAAGTCGACCTCCTCGCGGGAAAACCCCGCCGGGGGCGGATCGGCAGCGGTGACGTCGCGCAATTGCCGGCCGAAGTCGAAGTGCGCGCACGGTCGGCCTCGAAGCCCGCGGGCGGCGAGGCACTCGCCCAGCGGCGTCTTGCCCGACCCGGTCGGGCCCAGCAGGAGGATGGCCTGGGGTCTGTTCATGGCGGTCGGTCAGGGGCCAAAGCAGCCGGGGCCCTCGGGCAGGCCGAGGACCCCGGCGGGATTATACACTCGTTGGCGCCGTACCGGTCAGGAGGCTTTTCCGGCGGGGGCCAGTTCCTTTTCGGCCTGGGCCTGATCGGCAGGTGCGGGCGCCGGCTCGTGGTGGTGCGGGGCCTTCAGAATGAACGTCGCCGCCGCCGCCACCACCAGCAGCGCAGCAGAGAAGTAGTAGGAGTAGGTGAACGTCTTGTAGGTATCCTGCACCCACCCAGCCAACTGCGCCAGCATGAACCCGCCGACGCCCCAAGCCGTGAACACCAGCCCATAATTCACCCCGAAGTTCTTCAGTCCGTAGTAGTCCTTGGTGAAGGAGGGGAACAGGGAGAGGTTGGCGCCATAGTTGGCTCCGACAAGAGCGGCCACCACGATCAGAACGATGGCGTCACCCAAAGGCTTCCCCGGGGCCACCAGCGGCAATAGGCAAACGACGACGGCCTGCAAGACGAAGAAGATCACAAGGGTGTGCTTGCGTCCGATCTTATCGGAGATCATCCCGGCGAGAATTCGCCCGGCCCCATTGCCGATGGCCAGACCCATTACGGCGTACCCGCCGACCTGGGCGGGCTGGAAGCTCATGCCCAGGGTCTTGGCAATGGATATGACCATGAGGCCGGCACCGGCGCCGCAGGCGTAGAGGAACCACATCAGGTAGAATTGCCAGGTCTTGAGGACTTCGGTGGGAGTGAAGTTTTCCTTCTTGACTGGAGTGGCCTGGGCGACCTTCAGCTCGCCGACGGGCCCGAGGCTCTGGGTAAGCTGCTTGACCTTGTGAGGCACGCGAAGGAATTGGGCCAGGACCGTCACGACCACCAGGAACCCTATTCCCAGGCTGATCACCGTGTTGTCCAGCCCGATCTTCACGATCAAATACTCCGCCAGCGGCACGATGTAGACGCTGGCCAGCCCGAATCCGGAGACGACGATTCCGGCGATCAGGCCGGTCTTGGCCGGGGGGAACCACTTGACAGCAGGCGGGGTCGCGGAGGCGTACCCGAAGCCGATGCCCGCCCCGGCCAGCACGCCGAAGCCTACGACGTAGCCGATGTGGGAGTTGCCCATCAGCCCGGCCATCAGCATGCCCAGTCCGACCAGGATCCCGCCGATCGTGGCAACCCGGCGAGGCCCGAGCCGATCCTGCATGCGTCCGGCGGGCACGCGACCAGCCCCACTTGGCCTTGACCATGCCGTCGCGAAGAATGCTCCAACTGTACAGAACGCCCAAGGCCAGGTTGATGCCCAGGGCCGCAAACGTCACTCGCCACCCGTAGTTCTTCTCCGGCGGGACCGGGGCTACGTTGTCCATCATGGGCGTCTCCCGTTGGCCCGGCGTTCGGCCGGGACCGATGCCGTGGGTCTACTTGATCCGATTGGCCACCAGGGTCTCGACGATGTGCGGATCGGCCAGGGTGGTCACGTCGCCCAGGGCCTCCTTGTCCACGACGCCTTCGGCGATCTTGCGGAGAATGCGCCGCATGATCTTGCCCGATCGCGTCTTGGGCAGGGCCGCGGAGAACTGGATCTTGTCCGGAGCGGCGATGGCGCCGATCTCCTTGCGGACGTGATTGATCAGGGCCTTCTTGAGCTCCTCGGACTCGGTGATCCCGTCGACGAGGGTAACGAAGGCGTAGAGCCCCTGGCCCTTGATCTCGTGGGGCATGGGGGCGACGGCGGCCTCGGCGACGGCGGCGTGACTGACGAGGGCGCTCTCGACCTCGGCCGTCCCGATCCGGTGCCCGGAGACGTTGACCACGTCGTCAATCCGCCCCATGAGCCAGTAGTCCCCGTCGGCGTCGATGCGGCAGCCGTCGCCGGTGAAGTAGAGGTCCTTGTACATGGTGAAGTAGGTGTCGACGAAGCGTTCGTGGTCGCCCCACATGGTTCGCATCATGGCGGGCCAGGGGCGTTTGATGCAGAGCTTTCCGCCCTCGCCGACGGCGGCCTGGGTCCCGTCCTCGCGGAGGACGACCGGCTCGACGCCGAAGAAGGGCCTGCTGGCCGAGCCGGGCTTGGTGACGTGGGCGCCCGGCAGCGGGGTGATGAGGAACCCGCCGGTCTCGGTCTGCCACCAGGTGTCCATGATGGGGCATCGCCCGTGCCCGACCTTCTCGAAGTACCACATCCAGGCCTCGGGGTTGATCGGCTCGCCGACCGAACCAAGGATCTTCAGCGAGTCCATCTTGTACTTGGCGGGCCAATCGTCGCCCTGGCGGATCAGGGCGCGAATCGCCGTCGGAGCGGTGTAGAACTGCGTGACCTTGAACTTGTCGATCACCTGCCAGTACCGCCCGGCGTCGGGATACAACGGGGTGCTCTCGAACATCAGGCTCGTCGTGCCGTTGGCCAGCGGGCCGTACACGATGTAACTGTGACCCGTCACCCACCCGATGTCGGCGGCGCAGAAGTAGACATCCCCGTCCTGAATGTCAAAGACGTACTTGTGCGTCAGGGCGGCGTAGACGAGATACCCGCCGGTGGTGTGGACGACGCCCTTGGGCTTGCCCGTGGAACCGGAGGTATAAAGGATGAACAGCGGGTCCTCGGCGTTCATGGGCTCGGCAGGGCAATCAGGGGAGGCCTTGGCCAGCACGTCGTGATACCACAGGTCCCGCCCGGCTTCCATCTTGCAGGGGTGGTCGTTTCGCTTGGCGACGATCACCTTCTCGATCGAGGGCGTCTGGGGCAGGGCTTCGTCGGCGATGGCCTTGAGGGGCACGACCTTGCCCGCCCGCATCGAGGCGTTGCAGGTGATCAGGATCTTGCAGGCCGAGTCGTTGATCCGGTCGCGAAGGCTGTCGGCGCTGAAGCCGCCGAAGACCACCGAGTGAATCGCGCCGATTCGCGCGCAGGCCAGCATGGCCACGGGCAGCTCGAGCACCATGCCCATGTAGATGCAGACGCGGTCGCCGCGTTTGACGCCCAGGCCCTTGAGAACGTTGGCGAACTTGCAGACGTCGGTGTAGAGCTGCTTGTAGGTGACTTGGATGACTTCCTTGTCCTCGTCGCCCTGCCAGATCAGCGCGATCTGGTTCTCTCGCGGCGTGCCGATGTGGCGGTCGAGGCAGTTGTCGGCGACGTTGAGTTGCCCGTCGGCGAACCATGTGTGCTCGATCTTCTTGCGGGCGGTGTCCCAGGTGTACTGGCGGCCCTTGGTGGGCTTCCTGGACCAGCGGACGATGTCGCACTGCTCCAGCCAGAACTTGTCGGGCTCCTTGATGGAGCGGTCGTACATGTCCTGGTACTGCTTCATGCTCCGGATGTGCGCCGAGGCGGCCAGGGCGGCCGGCACGGGGAAACTGCGGTCTTCCGTCATGAAGGAACTGATCGCCTTGCCTTTGTCATCTGCCACGGTAATGCCCTTTCGTATAGGTGAACAACCCCCGCCCGAAACCAAGGGACAGGGTTTCAATGTCAACGAACGGATCGGCCAAGCCATCGATGGCCGGGGGCAAACACGCACGACTCTGGCGCGGGCCGGTGCCCGACGTGGGATGGATTCCACAAGTGACTCCGCAGGCCCTCCGGGGAGGCGATCCCAAGACCTCCCGGCCGACCCCCCGCGGCCAGCCTGTCCGGTTGCCCGGAGAGCCTGGCAAGGCGAGGACTCGTCATTATCGGCGCAGGTCGGGAATTGTCAACTCAAATGCTATGCTTTTCGGAGGAATTCACAGTCGCGTCCGTCCGCCGCCTCGTTCACCACGTCACAACGAGCTGATACCGCAGAAAGAGGGCCACGTCATTCCGCAGGTCGGTGTAGAAGTCGCCCGGAAAAAAGAACTCCGCCAGGAACTGCCCGCTGACGTGCTCGTTGAACTTGTAGAGCAACTGCGCGCGGGGCAGTTGCCCGCGGAAGTTGCCTTCCGTCGAGAAGCCCGTCTTGCCCGACGACGGGCTGATGCCCGCGACGTACGCGTTGTTCTCATCCGCGAACAGCACGTTGTGCTCCAGCACGACCGTGTAGGGCTTGGCGACGTTGGAGAACACGCACCCGCAGGGGTCGGCGAAGCTCGCCTGCCAGCCCATGCTGATGCGGTGCAGGTTGGTGGACATGGCTTTGGGGCCCTCGATCGAGTCGATGTACCCGTTGTACAGGTCGCTCCATTCGGTGTTGCGCCCCCAGAGGCGATCGAAGCCCTCATCCCGCCCGCGCGAGCCGGGCTTGTCGCCGCTGTCGAATTCGTAACCGGCGTAGACTTCCGAATCATGGGGATCCTTAAACTTGTACGTCACCCGCCCGTTAAAGCCCAGCGAGTCCAGTTCCCGCCCCTGCTTGTGGCCGAACTGCTTGGCCAATTCGCCCGAGGTCACCCAGTGCTCCCCGAAGTTCCGCACCGTCCGAAGCCCGAACGTGTAGATGTCCGCCCGCTGCGGCGCGGTGATCCACTCGTCGTGCTTGTAGATGAAGTACGGCTCGAGCGTCGTGTCCTGGATCGACTTGTTCGACCCGTACACGATCACGCCCTGGCTGTCCATCTCGGCCAACTCAACTCCCTGGTCGCTGAAGGGCCTGATACGGGCAGAAGAATTGGCGCGGTTGTTGAGGTAAATCAGGTCCAGGGAGCTCTTGGTCTGCGGATCGCACGTGATCGTCGCGCGAACGGCGTCGAAGAAGAACGTCCGCGATCCGTCACCCGGCGTGCCGTCATAGATCAGCCACTTGTCGCCCAGGTTGATGTCCTGACGCCCCACCTTCAGCGTCACGGGCAGCCCCAGGAACTTCTTCCACTCGACGTTCATCTCGTCGAAGAGCGCCTCATTGTTGGCCGGGGAAACCTGGTCCGTGGGATGATCGTACACATACGGCTCGTACACCAGGCGGAAGTTGAAGCTCACGTCGTCGCAGGGCGAGACCTTCCACCACAGCCGCGTGCGATACCGCTCGAAGTGCCACGTCTGACGGTTCTGCAGCGTCTTGATATTCTGGCCGTAGTTCTCGCGGAAGCGGAAGTCCGCCCCCACGGACAGCCACGGGACGAGCTTCGTGATCCCGTTCTTCATGTCGCAGAACGGGCAGGCCGCCGGGTGGGACGCCGAGGCGGACTTGGCATCCCCGCCCGCCACGGGCGCCGCCGCCACAGGCGCCGCCGCCAACTCCGTACCGGTGAACGTCAGCGGCGCCGAATCGTTGGCCGCCACGGGAGCCCCCGCCTCTTCCCCGCCGACGGCCACGCTCGCCGCGAGGAACACGCTCGCCGCCGCGATCAGCCAACATCCATGCTTGCCGGACATCAGAATTCCCTTCCATAGGATTCGATGAATTGTCAGTCAGCCGGTGAAAATAGTAAAGGCGCCCGCTCTCGACCACAACAGCAAAAAGTCGAAAATTCCGGGGGAGAGCGTTGAGACAAAAGAGCATGCCGCATCCCTGTCGGCGATCATCCGATTTCATGGCGACAGTAGGCTTCTCCCGGAGCCTGCCGGAACAGTCCTCTTCCGCCCGGTGGTGCCGCCGTTAAACCCGCCGGGTGTGGCCCGAGGGACACTTACCGCCCCCTGCGCCGCATCGCCCCCAAGGCGCCCAGGGCCAACAGGCACAGGGTCGCCGGCTCGGGCACGATGTGCTTGTCCTTGCTGATGAGGAAGCTGCCTCCCGCGGCCAGGGCCCTGTCCCACTGGAACGCCCACGTCAGGTCGCCCGGGCCGATCGGACCGCCCATGTTGCTCAGCGTCGTCGGCGAACCGTCCGTCAGCGAAGTGAGCGTGCCCGGAGCGAAACCGACCTCGTACCGGCTGGCGGTGGGAGTCTCGACGGTTTCCGAGACGGTCGTCAGCCCGTTGGTCTGGACGGCGGTGTTGCCCCCGACGATTTCAACGGAACTATTGACGGCCTGCCCGTTCAGATTCAGGTCGACGTACTGAAAGAAGTGGAAGTCCAGCGGCGTGGCGCCGGTATTGACGATCTTGATGGACTCGCCGATGTCGCTGGTTCCGCTGCCCGGCGAGCCGCCGGTCAAGGTAAGCTTCAACTCGATCGTGAAGGAACTCCCCTGATACATAAGGCGAAGGTAGTCCGGGCTCAACTGCGTGGCCGAGATCAGCGACAGAGCGCCGACGTTGGTCTCGCCGCCGCCGGCGCCGACGCGATACCAGAACCACTGGCGGGCCAGATGCTGCACGCCGTCGACCGTCCAACTGGTCATGCCCCCCGGGCCGGTATCGACGACGGAGGAGGAATTCGCGTCGGTGAGAGTGTATACGGCCGCCCCGACCGGGGACGCCAAGAGAACCAACACCGCCGCGGTCGTCGCCGCTACTGCACAAATGCGATTCATGCCATGACCCTCCGCGCGGGGGCCGGCCGCGCGATCACGTGGTTGTCTTGTTCGACCAAGCCGCCACGTGGGGGCCCATCCGCCGCCACACGGCGCCAACGACAAACAAGACTCTCGTCGTGCACCCAGGCAGGTTTCGCGTGGAAGCCACGCGGGAAGATCCTACCCTCGCATCCGATTCGGCAGGCTCTGCCGATTCGTTCCGTCGCAGCCTCCGACGGAACAGTTTGGATCATATTAGCACATGCCCATATTGTCAAGCGGAAAATCGCCTAATTGCTTGTAAATCAATAACTAAGGTAATCACCTGACGCCTCGCTGCCAAACCAGCCTGGACCCGCCCTGAACGGAAAGCTCTTGGAAAGAATACAGTTGCAGCCCCGTCCCACCCGGGCCTGCCCGCCAGGCTATGGCGCCGTCGATGGCTGTTGGGGCCTGCTGCCCGGAGCCGAGGCCGCAGGAAAAAGAGTCGGCGACAGGTTGACATGGCAGGCCCCGACGGCCCGGCAGACCTCCTCCAGCCGCCGGGCCGGGTCGAGGGGATACCGTGAATCGAAGCGGATCTGCACGTCCACCACCCTCTGCCGCCCAACCAGATCGGCCAGCAGATCGGCCAGGTCTTCCAGGCTCAGGGTTCGCCCGTCCACGAGATAGGCCGCTGCGCCCTGGGCGGAAGCCGCCGGAACGACGGCGACGCTCACACACGGGTTCTCCCCGCCGGCGCGGGGGCGCGCCCCCATCCGCGCCAGCCCGTCGAGATACGCCACGTCGGCGAAGGCCTCCCGCAGATCCTCCTGGAGACGCTCGGCGGAGAAGTCTTTCCTGCCGATCTTGGCCCGCAGGCCCGGAAGGCGTTCGATGGCCCGCCCGGCCGCCCGCAGGTCGCGCTCGTCGCCGGCGAGGATCGGGCGGGAAGCGTCGATCCGCCACACGCCCCGGGCCTTCGCCAGAAACACCGTGCCCGTCGTCCCCAGGGCCAGGAATCGCACGCGAACGGCCGCCCGGTCGTCCTGCACACTCTCCACGTGCACCTGCGCATAGTCGGCGCGGCGGCAGTACCAGTGGCGGGAGAGAATGCGTACGCCGACGGCCTGGACCGCGCCCTCCCACGCTTGATACCCGTAGGCCGACTCCACCGCCGAGCGGAACGTGTCCCAGACAAGGCTCGCCTCGAACAGGCGGTCCATTCGTTCGAGGTCCTGGCTCGGGCCCGTCAGGCAGTCCCTGAACGGGGGATGATACCCCCGGGCCAGGGCCCACAGGAATTTCCCGACCGTCTGCTCGGGGGTCTCCTGCCCGCGGGGCGGGCCGGCCGCCGGAAGCGGCGGCGGGGCCGGCGGCTCCCACGGCCGCCACCACAGGCCCCCACCCACCAACGCCCCCAGAACCGCCAGGCCCGTCAGGATCTGCGGCACAATCCTTCGGGGAGGAGGCAGGAGCGGCGCCGGTGGCCCAGAGGCCATGGGAAGGTCAAACTGTTCGGGCGCCAGCTCCGGGCGGCAGATCCCCAGGGCCACGAAGTTCTCCCGGGCCTTGGCCAGGCTGATGTCCCCGTTGAGCGTGCCCCGCACGACGTCGGCGTCGTGATCGTCCTGACCGTCGTCGCACCAGAAGCACAGCATGCACTTTTCGCCGGCCCCGCGTTGGGAGAGAGTCTGTTCTTTGCAGCAGGGGCAGGCGTGCACGACCCCCTCGACCATGGGCTTGACGACGTTCACGAACGTCCGCCCCTGTTCGGGGTTCTGCCCTGGCGTCGCCATGTCCTGGGCCATATCGCCGTCTCCATCCATATCGCCACGGCCCTCTGGTTCTCCCGACCGGCCCGATTAGACCCGCCGGCGGGCCTGGTGTCGATGGGTTTCTTCTCCCGCCAGGCCGGCGTGAACTCGAGAACGCATCCCTTCCCCTCTCTCCTCCATAACCTTTTCTCCCACGACACGTTCGGTTTTCCGCCTTCCCGGTTCCTCCAACCTTTTCTCCCACGACACGTTCGGTTTTCCGCCTTCCCGGTTCCTCCGTTTTTCGTTCACTCCCGGTACACAGAAGGTGCACAGGGCGTTCACTCCCGGTTCACAGGAAGTTCACTGCCGGTTCACACCTGGTTCACTCCGGGTTCACCAGTACGTTCCTCGGGATTTGTCCCTGCGCGCAGGGGGACAGTAACCCGTAACCAGTCACCAGTAACCAGGGGAAGAACCTTCACCTGGTTTAGCGGTCCGCCGAAGGCGGACCCCGCGCGTGTTTCTGCGGCGAACCACCCGATCTTCACTTTCCAAACAGCGTCCCTGGCCACGCGCCCTCCACTCTTAACCCCCGCGTTCCCCCCGGCAATCGCGACTTACACTTCCCCCCCTCGCCCCAACTCCCTTAGCCGCCGCCGGTAACAGTCCCCCGCGCCGACGTAGCC
>JAPLNA010000162.1 GCA_026693065.1 Planctomycetota bacterium | reverse complement strand
CCGGAGGCCTCGGGCCGCTGCCAGCCTGGGTTCGCCGACCGCACCGGGTGGCCACGTGGGTGGCGGCCAAACTGATCCTGGATTACACCCGACGAATCCTGCTCCGGGATCGTCAGAGGGCCCATGCATAATGTTGAATGCAGGGGGCTTATTCGTGGCCTTTGCGACCTTTGTGGCGAAGTCGTTCCGCCGCCCGGGCCCGGGACTCAGCTATGCTTGAACCACGCCGGGCCCTTGGGCTTTTTCGGGCGGACGGTGCGGGAGCCCTTGCCTGGGGCTGCGACGGTGGTCTGGACGGCGGCCTGTTCGGCCTCGCGGGCGCGGATGTGCTTGCGGATGACGGCCTGTTCGGCGGCGCCGAAGAACGTCGAGACCATGAAGTACAGCGACAGCCCCGACGGGAAATTGTAGAACATCACCGGCATCAGGCCGACCATCATCACCTGCATCATCTTCTGCTGCTTCTGCTGGTCGGGGGTGGCCGCGGAGGCCCCGCCCATGGCCTGGGGGTTGACCTTCATCTGCCAGTACATCGCCGCCCCCAGCAGGAGGGGCAGGAGGTTGAAGGTGCTGATGCCCACCAGCGGGATCGTGAAGCCCAGGCCAAAGAGGGCATCCGGGGCGGCCAGGTCGGTGATCCACACCGGCAGGAACGCCGCGTGACGCAGCTCGACCGAGGCGTTGATGCTCCCCCACAGGGCGATCAGGATGGGCATCTGCAGGAACATGGGCAGGCAGCCCAGGAAGGGCATGGCCCCCTGTTCCTTGTAGAGCTTCATCGTCTCTTTCTGGAGGGTGTCCTTGTCGTCCTTGTACTTCTCCTTCAGTTGCGCCATCAGCGGCTGGAGCTTCTGCATCTTCATCATCGAGACCTGGCTCTTCCGCGAGAGCGGGTGCAGGAGGACGCGGACGATGATCACCAGGAGGATGATCGCCACGCCGTAGTTCCCGACGGCGGAGAGCTTCCGCAGCAGCCACATCAGCCACATCGTCAGCCAGTCCCACTGGCACCAGCTCAGGAAGCAGGCGCCCAGGTCGACCGTACCGACGTAGGAGAGATCCTTGTAGCGCTGGCGGAAGTACGGGTCGGAGGCGTTGGTGAAGGCCTCGACGCTCTTGGGCCCGGTGAAGATCTCGAAGGTGATGGTCTCGGTCTGGCGGGGGGCGATCGTCACGCCCGGGAATTCCATGCCCGGCAGCAGGTGCGGGGCCTTGGCGTCGTCGAGCTTGGCCAGGTAGAACTTCGCGGCGTAATCGGCGGCCTGGCGGCTGGCCTTTTCGGCCTCGGCGACCTTGGGTACGAGGTAGACCATCGAGCCGAAGAACTTGTTGACGGCGCCCAGCCACAGGAGGGGCTTGGCCTCGGCGCTGGTGCCGATGTAGTGCTTTTCGCCGGGCTTGAGGCCCTCGAGTTCCTTGGGCACGTCGGCGAGGGGCTGAACCCGGGTCTCGTCCAGCCGCCCGTGCATGACCCGCCGGTCATCGCTCCGCGTATCTTCCTGCTGCACCCCCACCGGGCCGAACTGGTCCAGCGAGACCGTGACGGCCTGGGAGGAGGGATTGGCCAGCTCCAGCGTCATGACGACGGTGTAGTCGTTCTTGCGGACGGTGTAGGTTTTGACGGCCTCGAGGACGGTCTTGCCGTCGCGCAGGACGGCCATGCGCCACTGGGCGGTCTGGGTGTCGCTGGTGGCGGTCGGGGCGCCGGCCGGGCGCCAGTCGAACCCCTCGGCGTTGGCGACGTTGGACCCGTCGGCCAGGCTGACCTTGGTCACCCGCGTGCCGTAGGACTCGATGAGGTCCCGGCCCAAGGCGGCCGTCTGTATCGCCACGTAGTGCCCGCCGTAGGAGCGGTCTTTCTTCACGGCCTCGAGGTAGGCCTGGTGGTTGCCGGCGTGCCGGGCGGCGAGCTTCTTGTCGGCGACGGTCGCGTAATACTGTGAAAGCTGGGCCGCCTGGATGCCCGCGTCGCGGGTGTTGAGCCGCAGCTCGATGGGGAAGCCCTTGGCGGGGTCCACGTTGCCGATGACGACGGATTCCAGATCGGCGGGGTTCTTTTCATTGCGTCCGGTGGCGCCCCAGACCGGCTGGGAGGAGGCCGCCTGGGTCTGCGGGGCCGGGGCTTCGGCCAGCACCGGCGGCGTGCCCGCCGGCTGGGTGGCGGGCTGGGTGGCGCCCGGCTGCGTGCTCGCCACGGGGGCCGCGCCGGGCTCAGGCCTGGAGTGGTCCTTCTTGGCCGAGATCACCATGTACGTCACCCCGGCGGCGAAGACCGCCAGGAGGATCAGGAAGCGTCTGGAATCCACACAAAACTCCTCAACGGCCCTCTTTGAGCCGGGTTCCGAGATAGTCGTCCAGCGGGTCGATGGCGAAAACTTTCTCCATCCGGCCTTGGACGTCGTAGGGTACGCGGACGAAGCGGATGCGTCCGGGCTCGACGAGGACGTAGCCGGCCCGGTTGTCGCGGTCGCGGGGCTGCCCGACCGACCCGACGTTGACGAGGGCCTTGCGACGCGGGTTAACCTCGAAGACCCACTCGAGCTCTTCGGGGTTGTAGAAGTCCGGCGTGTCCAGGAAGACCCCCGGCACGTGGGTATGCCCCACGAAACACACGTGGGCGAACCGCTCGAACAGTGCGGTGACCTTGTTGGCGTTGTTGTACACGTCGTCGGGGAAGACGTACTCGTTGATCGGGCGCCGCGGCGAGCCGTGAACGAACGTCAGCTCCCCCATGCCGTAGGCCTCCCCGCTCATCGTGTGCTTGATCTTCAGCCGCCCGAGGAAATCCCACCGCCCGTTGCTCTTGGCCAGGTCGGCCTCGTCGGCCTGGAGCTGCTGGCGGGTCCAGTAGCAGGCCGACTCAGCCCCGATGTTGAAGTTGGTGGGCTCGTAGAGCACGGCAAAGTCGTGGTTGCCCATCAGCGTCACGGAGGCCACTTCCATCACCTTGTCCACGCATTCCTTGGGTTCCGGGCCGTAGCCGACCACATCGCCCAGGCAGACGATCTGCTCGACCTTGCGCGCGGCGATATCGGCCAGGACGGCCGTCAAGGCTTCCATGTTCGAGTGGATATCGCTGATTACCGCCAGCACGCCAATAGACCCTTTCGCGGTAGTAATGGATGGGACATGGTATCGCGGGGGGGCGGCGCGTGTCAAGGAGACAGACGGTTGTCGGGAGGGGTACATTCCGTCGCTTGCGGTTTCGCGAATGGGGGAGAATCGCGAAACCGCAAGCGGGGGGAGGGAGGGGAGGGAGAGAAACCGGGAGGTCAGGGGTTTTTGGGTTTGGGTTTGTCTTTCAACAGGTCGGTGAACCAGCCGCCCGCGGGGGGCGCCGGGCGCGGGGGGGTGGGGCGTTTGGGGGCGGGACGGGATGGAGTGGACCCCTCGGGTTCGGAACCGCGGGCGGAGGGGCGGTCCCCCGGGTTGCCCCGCATCGAGAGGGAGATCCGGTTGCGTTCGGCGTCGACGGACATCACCGTCACCGTCACGTGCTGGAGCACCTTGACGACCTCGGAGGGGTTCTTGACGAACCGGTCGGCCAGTTCGCTCACGTGGACCAGCCCGTCCTGGTGGACGCCGACGTCCACGAACGCCCCGAAGGCCGCCACGTTCGTGACGATGCCGGGCAGCTTCATCCCCGGCTGCAGGTCGGCGACGGTGTGCACGCCGTCGGCGAAACGGAAGGCCTCGAACTGTTTCCGCGGGTCGCGTCCGGGTTTGGCCAGTTCGGCCATGATGTCGTTGAGGGTGGGGGCGCCCACGTCGGCGGTGACGTATTTCTTCAGGTCGATCCGCTCGCGCCGGGCCGGGTCGGGTCGGCGATGAGGTCGGCGACGGAGCAGCCGGTGTCGGCGGCCATCGTCTCCACGAGGGCGTAACGCTCGGGGTGGACGGCGCTGGCGTCGAGGGGGTTGGGGCTCTGTCGGATGCGGAGGAATCCGGCGGCCTGCTCGAAGGTCTTGGGCCCCATGCCCGGCACGGCCATCAGGGCCGAGCGGGTGCCGAACGCCCCGTGGGCGTTCCGGTGGGCGACGATCGCCCCGGCCAGGCGAGAGCTCAGGCCCGAGACGTACCCGAGCAGCTCCTTGCTGGCGGTGTTGAGCTCGACGCCCACGGCGTTGACGCAACTGCTGACGGTGTCGTCCAGGCTGCGCTTCAGGGCGGGCTGGTCCACGTCGTGCTGGTACTGCCCCACGCCGATGGACTTCGGGTCGATCTTGACCAGTTCGGCCAGGGGGTCCATGAGCCTTCGTCCGATGGAGACGGCCCCTCGGACGGTGAGGTCCTGGTCGGGGAATTCCTCGCGGGCGACCTCGCTGGCCGAGTAGACCGACGCGCCGCTCTCATTGACGGAGACGACGGCGACGGTTTCCCCCAGGCCCAGGTCGCGGCAGAAGGCCTCGGCCTCGCGCCCCCCCGTGCCGTTGCCGACGGCGAGGGCCTCGACGCGGTATCGCTGGCAGAGGAACTTGACCATGGCGCCGGCGTCGTCGCGTCGGTTCATCGGCTCCAGCGGGAAGATCACGTCGTGGTGGAGCAGCTTGCCCTGCTCGTCGAGGACGACGATCTTGCAGCCCGTGCGCAGCCCCGGGTCCACCGCGAGCACGCGCTTCTGCCCCAGCGGGCTCGAGAGCAGCAGCTCGCGGATGTTCTCGGCGAAGACGCGGATGGCCTCTTCGTCCGCCCGCTTCTTGGATTCCAGGCGGATGTCCGTCTCGATCGAGGGGGCCATCAGCCGTTTGTAGCCGTCCTCGACGGCCGCCTGCACCTGCCGGGCCGCCGGAGACTCGCCCCGGACGAATCGGCGAAGGAGCAGGGCGACGGCCTCGGCGGGGTCTGGCTGGATCTCGAAGGTCAGCACCTTCTCGTGCTCGCCCCGGCGGATGGCCAGCACGCGGTGGGAGGGGGCCTTGGCGATCGGCTCGGACCAGTCGAAGTAGTCCTTGAACTTGGCGCCCTCGGCTTCCTTGCCGGGGATGACTCGGGTGGTGAGGACGCCCTTGGTGGCGAAGAGATTTCGGATCTCCGCCCGGGCGGCGGCGTCTTCGTTGACCCACTCGGCGATGATATCGCGCGCCCCGGCCAGGGCGGCGGGGGGGTCTTCGACGCCCTTGGCGGGGTCGACGTAGGCGCCGGCGGCCGTCAGGGGGTCCGTCGCGCCCTGCTCGAAGATCGACCTGGCCAGCGGCTCGAGGCCTTTCTCGCGGGCGATGGTCCCGCGGGTGCGGCGTTTGGGGCGGTAGGGCAGGTAGATGTCCTCGAGGGCGGACATGGTCGCCGCCCCGAGCACGGCGGCCTGGAGCTCGGGCGTGAGCTTGCCCTGGTCGGTGAGGCTTTTCAGCACGGTTCCCCGGCGATCGGCCAGTTCCCGAAGTTGGCTGAAGCGGTCGCGGATGGCGATGACGGCGACCTCGTCCAGCCCGCCGGTGACTTCCTTGCGGTAGCGCGCGATGAACGGCACGGTAGACCCGCCGTCGAGCAGTTCCACGGTCGCGACGACCTGCCGGGCCGTCAGGTTCAGCTCCTTCACCACCTGCGGCACGTGGGGCGCCAATTCCGAGACTGCGTCCAAGGTTGTCACACGTGCTCCTTCACGGTATGGACCGACAGGGGACATCCGCGAAACCGCAAGCGGCGGAAGGATCCCTCGGTTTGCAGCGAACCGGGAATTACCCACCGACCTTCGCGGACTCTTCGCGCGCCAGTTGGACCCAGCGGGCGGGGCGGCTCTTGTCGCCCGAGATCGTGTGGATGTCCTTCATGACGATCTCGACGTTGCAGTCCCGTGCGGTCTCCAGCGTTTTGTGGAGATCGGCCCGGATGGCGGCCTCGTCGAAGTGGGGGGTGGAGATCATCGCCGGGTTGGGCTTGCGGCAGTAGAGCACCTCACGCCCGCAGGCCCGGGCCATGAAGGCCTCGTCCGCCCAGGGCGAGACGGACACCGCCCGCAGGTTGGGCAGGCGTTGGAGCACGTGCCAGCGGTTGTTGACCGGCTCGCAGCAGCCGTAGTAGCACAGCCCGAATTCCTTCGCGACGGCCAGTTGGTAGGGGAAGATGAACTCCTCGAACATCGCCGGCGAGACGGAGACCGTCTCCTGCGACTCGCTCAGGACCCACATGTCTTTCATCCGCGCCGGCCGGCCCGGCACGTAGCCCGGGGCGGGCAGCTCGTGCGTGAAACCCAGCGAGCCCGAGCCGACGTAGTGGTCGGTGTTGTTGAGGGACAGAAGCCCTTCCTTCTCCACCCACCGCGCGAAGGCCAGGTGGTCGTCTCGCAGGAACGCCATCATCCGATGAAGCCCCTCGGGCTGGTCCACCATCGCCATCATCATGTTCTCGAGCCCGATGAGCTCGATGAGCGTCCAGGTCATGCCCATCGTCCACCAGAACCCGCCGCAGCCCAGCTCGATGGTGAGAAGGTCGCCGAACACGTCGTCGAGGAACTCCTTCTGCTTGAGCGTGCCCTCGCGATTGACGTGGAACGTCCGGGGTTGGAGCTTGTGGAAGTCGGCCGTCAGGTCCTTGATGGGCGAGTCCCACTTGGCCGACCCGCGGCCGTACTGGCTGGACTCGCCGGTGGTGCGGGGCACCTCGACGCCATAGCCGCTGGCCCAGGCCTGCCACGGGGCCCGCAGGACGGGCAGGACCACGTGGTCGTCCTTGATCTGGTTCCACATGTATTGTTCGAGCACCATACCGGCCTCGATCCACTTGGCCGGTTCGCTGGTGCAGGTGCAACCCTGGAAGGCATCGACCAGCCCGGCGATTTCGCCGGCTTCGATCAGGATCAGCGGCCTGCCGGGTTCGCGGCGGCGATGGCGATACCATTCGCTCTTGCGCTCCAGGTTGACCGGCTCGTTGGCGATCTCGACTTTACGTTTGGCCAGTTCTCGCAGCCGCTGGCGATCAGCGGCCGGAAGCACGGGAGTGTTCTCGGGTGACATAGTGGTCCTCTCTGGCCCCGGGGAAAACACCGCGGGGCAATGGGAGGGCATGATACGCCCGAGGGCCGGGCCGGTCAATCGGCTGTCGGTGAAGGGCAACTGGTTGACAACGGAGGGTTGGGGAATCACGAAGACCACGAAGGTCACAAAGCACACGAAGGGGGAGCCAAAGGGCAAGGGACCGCAAGAGGAACGGGGAAGGCATCCCAGCCGTTTCTGGCTTGAGTGCCTCCTCTCCTTTGTGATCTTCGTGTTCTTCGTGGTTCCCTCGGCCTCCATTGGCAAACCGCCCATGGTAATTTAGGCAAGATGGAATTTGCCTCGGGGCGGTCTGAATCGTCTATTTCCCTTGCCATGAAGAACACGAAACGAAGAAACCTCGCGTTGGCGGTGTTGGGGCTGGCTCTGGCGGCATTGGTCGTCGACCACTTCACGTCCGCCGAAACCGATGCCCCGGGGACGGTTGCTCAAGCCAAGGCCGCAGGGCCGGTCAAGGCTCCCTCCGGCGTGACACTCACGCTGGACAAAGCCCCCGACATGCCCTGCCGTCCCGAGAGCCTTCTGGCCTGCCGGCTGGAAGACATGACCCGCTCCAGCAAGGGCGAATTCCGGGACGTCTTCCAGCCCTCCGTGCAGTGGATCGCCCCTAAGGCCAGCCCCGCCGTCAGGACCGAGCCCGACGTGGTCGAGTCCGACCCGGCCCAGGTGTTTCAGGCGAGGCACAAGCTTTCGGCGGTGCTGGTTAACAGCGGGGGCGGGGCGGCCGTCATCAGCAACACGCTGATGCGGGTGGGGCAGAGCCTGGACGGATTCCGCCTGAACGAGATTCGCCGGAACGCCGTAACCTTCACGGCCCCGGACGGGCGGAGCGTGGTGCTCTCGCTGGACGGGGCCAATCTCGAATCCTGAGGAGGGCGGCGTGCGATGGTCTTTCGGCAATCGCGGCCGGAGAGCGGGGGGAGGATTTTGCGGGCTAATAAAGGCCCGCGCCGTTCAGGTCGATACCTGACCTCAGGCCCACGGGGCGCCAGGAACACGGCCTGTGCGTCCGTCGGAACGTGGAGAGTGTCCCAACAAGGAAAGAGCGCATGAGCAAACGCACACAGATCGGCCGGGGCGGCTTCAGTCTCCTGGAACTGGTGATCGTCGTGGTGATCATCGGGATTATCGCGGCGATCGCGATTCCGCGGATGAGCCGCGGGGCCTCCGGGGCGTCCAGTTCGGCCCTGACGGGCAACCTGGCCGTCATGCTGTAAACGGCGGAGCAAAACCGTGGCGCTGGGCGGGCGGGCCAATTCCGTAGCGCTCTTGGACAAGGACTCCCGTAGTTTCGGGCGGGGTGGAATAGGCCATCCCCGACGAAGGGAGTCAGACAGGAGTGTATACGGACAT
>JAPLNA010000161.1 GCA_026693065.1 Planctomycetota bacterium | reverse complement strand
CTGGGGAATCGAGACGCGGATCGGATCGTTGAAGACCACGCTGGAGATGAACGTCCTGCCGAGCAAGACAGCCCGCGCCGTGCGCTACGACGTGGCCGCCACGATCCTGGCCCACAACCTCATCTGGACCCTGATCCACCAGGCCGCCGCCATGACCCACACGCCCGCCGACCGCATCAGCTTCGCCGCCACCATCAAGATGGCGTTGGCCTTCTCGCTCCCCCTGCGGCAGGCCTGCGGCGAGCAACGGGCCGTCCTGTACGCTCGCATGTTGGTCAACATCGCCCGGCAAACCAACCGCCACCGCCCCAATCGCATCGAACCCCGGCTGGTCAAGCGTCAGAAGCGAGCGTTTGGATTCCTAAAAGTACCCCGTGCAAAGTCAACATCGCCCGGCAAACCAACCGCCACCGCCCCAATCGCATCGAACCCCGGCTGGTCAAGCGTCAGAAGCGAGCGTTTGGATTCCTAAAAGTACCCCGTGCAAAAGCCCGACTGATCGCTTAACCTCGGGCCATTGGGGACAGCACACCAATTTCCACACGAAACCGCCCGGCGGGAGGCCGGGCGGATCGGGGGTTTGGGCGGGCACGCCGTTCGGGCCGTGGCGCGTGAGATTGTAGGAAGTTGTCGGGCGGGGCCGGGGGGTTATTTGCCGGCTTCGTAGACGCGGACCTCGACGAGGTGGACGGCGGGGTTGTCGCTGTTTTTGAGCATGTTCACGCGGACGAAGCGGGCGGGAACGGCGTCGAACTTGTGGAGGTAGCCTCGCTCGGTGCCGGGGGTGGCGTTCTTGCTCTGGTCGACAACCTGCTTCCAGGTGGTTCCGTCGGTGGAGACTTCGACGGTGTACTGGTAGTAGCGGACGCCGTCCCAATAGGGGAAGACGTGGATGCGGTCGACGCTGTAGGGCCATCTCGGGGGCTTCCTTGGGGTTCTTGCCCCCGCTGGCCTCGACGGGCTTGCCGGTGGAGAGGCTCTGCTCGAAGCCGCGGTAGGCGAACTTGGGGCCAAAGACGTACCCGCTGATGGCCAGGCCGCTGGCGTCGTCGAAGATGGCCGCGCGGGGGCGCAGGGTGCCGGTGACCTTGAAGGGGCCGGCGTAGCGGGGTGACTGAGCGGCGGGCTCGGCCCCGTCCATGGTGTAGTGGATGCTGCAGCCGACGGGAACCGGGCCGGGCATGGTGACCGTCAGCGGGTCGGTGTAGCTGTCCTTCTCCACCTTGCCCTCGACCTTGAAGGTGACGGGGCGGAGGAGTTTGGCGAGGTGTTCGGCGAGGGCCTTCTCGCGGGCGGCGAGCTCTTTCAGGTCGGCGGTGACGGTGTCGACGGCCCAGGTGCCCTCCTGCCGCATGGCCTCATAGATGCAGCCGTTGACGTAGGCCTCGGCGCTCTGCTCCCAGGCGACGCGGGAGCCGCCCAGGACGCTGTCGGTGCGTTTGAGCATGTCGGAGTTGGAGGAGAAGATGTTCCATTTTTCATAGGGCCCGTGGATTTCCCACGGGACGGTGATGGTGGTCAGGCCGTTGTCCTGGGCCTGGCGGGCCCCCACGTACCAGGAATAGACGATGCAGTCCTTCATATCGGGGTCCTGGGGCGGGCCCTGGTAGCCGCCCCAGTAGATGGTCTTCTTGCCGTTCTTCTTGATGTGGGCCTTGAGGTACTCCTTGACGTGCGGGGCGCCCTTCAGGCGGTCCAGCTCGATCTCATCCCCGCCGATGTGGAAGTAAGGGGTGCTCTTGAAGACCTCGCACATGTCGTTGATGACTTCCTCGAGGTTGGGGTAGATGCTGTCGTTGGCGACGTCCATCATGCGAAGGTTGTGGTCGCCCAGGGCCGGCAGCATCGCGCACTGATACCCCCCGCAGTGGCCGGGGGTTTCGAACTCGGGCACGAGGGTGACGCCGCGGGCGTCGGCGAAGGCGACGAGCTTGATGAGCTCCTGGCGGTCCCAGACCTTGGGCTTGTCGCCGTCGTTGATGGCGGCGTTGTACTTGTTGGCCTCGGGCCATTTCCGCAGGGGGAACATCAGCGTGCTCTCATCCGCCAGGTGAAGGTGCAGGTAGCGGACCTTCCAGTACCGCATGGCGATGACGGCGCTCTTGAGGGCGTGGAGGGGCACGTCCTGGCGGGCGCAGTCGAGCATGTAGCCGGTGTAGTCGGCGAAGGGCCAGTCCTTGACGGCCATCTTCGGCAGCGAGGCCTTGCCGTCGGCGAGGCGGAGGGCCTGGAGCAGCGTGGCCGTGCCTTCGCAGACGGCCCGGTAGTCCCAGCCCTCGACGACGCACATGTCGCCCACGTCGATGGTGTGGGCGTAGTCGCGGACCTTCTTCACTTCGCGGTTCTGGACGGCGAGGATCTCGTTGTCGGCCCGGAGTTGCGGGTTGATCTTCAGCACGATGTCGCCGCTCTTGCCCTCGCCCTCGGCGACGGCCATGCGGATCTGCGTCATGGTGAGCAGCTCGTTGGCGAAGATCTCCGCCAGGGGCTTGAGCTTCGGGTCGGTCGCGACGACGCGGGTCTGGGCGGTCAGGGGCATTTCGCCGCCGGTGACCTTGACGGACTTGGGCGTGGGCAGGAACTTCAGGTCGCCCGCGTTCGCCGCATTCACGCAGAACAGGACCGCCAGAGCGAGACAGAGGACGCCGGCCGCAAGGTTGGGACGTTGGGTTGTCATGGGAGGGCCTTTCGTTAGGACTCCGAGGGGGAAGAACACTCTTATACTCTCCCGGGCTGGCGGAGGCAAGAGAGAATGCCCACGTGGCTGCCGTGGGTCAGCGGGACGGAAGGGGGCCGCAGGGCTGGCCCGAGAGGCGAGAGACGAGACGCTCGGAGAGGACGACGATGTCCTCGATGCGATGGCGCGCGGCGAGTTTCAGGATCCACTGGTGTTGGAGGGAGAGAGAGACAGGGATTAGGGGCTTTCTGGATTAGGGGATTACAGAAAGAACGATACATTGAGAAGCGCGATCTGGGGCCGTGGGTGACACCAGGGCGCGCCGGATATCGTGCCTGAAATGTCAAATTCCCATCTCCCAATCCCCTCATCCAAGAATCCCATAATCCCTGTCTCTTTCCACCGTACTCAACGGGCCTGCGATGGTGCCGAGGATCCGCCGGCTACGGAGTGGGCAGGGGTGGGCCGTACGGCTGGCCGGAGAGGCGGGAGACGAGGCGTTCGGAGAGGACGACGATGTCCTCGATGCAGAAGAAGGCCTCGATGGTGCGGGGCAGGAGGATCGTGGCGGAGGGTCCGAACTCGGCATCCCCGGCGTGCCAGATGAGGCGGACGCTCAGGCGGGGGAAGAGGGCGAACTCGAAGCCCAGGTGGCCCAGGGCCAGCGGAATGGCGCGGAGATGGAGGGCGGAGGCTTTCAGGGTGGCCGCGTCGCGCCCGGCGGTGGCGCAGAGCCGCCCGTTGACGCGCTGGCGGTAGACGGAGGCGTAGGTGAGTCCGCCGGGCAGGTCGCCGAAGGTGATCTCGGGCGTGCAGGGGGCGGGTCGGGCGGTGACGGCCAGGTAGTGCAGCGCCACCACCTGCCAGGCCGGCGCCAGGGCCAGGCCCGAGAGGGTTCGAAAGTCCCGCGCGGCCAGGTCCAGGTGGAACGTGTCGTCCAGGACGGGCACGAGCCAAGCCGTTGCGGCGCCGGCCGGGCGGGCGCCCAGGAAGTCCAACTGCTCGGGCGAAACGTGGGCGAGGGCCTCGACGGCGGCGTCGACGGCCGTCTGAAGGTTGTGCTGCCGCGGCGGGACGCCCGCCCGCGCGGGAGGGTTACTGTCGGTCGTGCTCACCGGTGGCCTTCTTGATGCGGGCATGGATGTCGGCCAGGCAGGCCTTGGCGCGCGGGTCGTTCTTGACCTTGGCGAGGCGTTCCTGGAGTTGTCGGATGTCGACGGCCTCGCCGAGGCACTCGGCGGCGGCGGGGCACCAGTCGGCGCACTTGGGCAGGGCCTCGCGGAGCATGGTGTGCCCGCAGCGGCAGGTGCGTTTGGGCTCGTCGGTGAAGAACTCCACCAGCCGCCCACAGTCGGGGCAGGGCACCAGGACGCTGTCGAGGTCTCGCTTGTTCTGCTGGCCGGGGCATTTGTTCAGCATGGTTCACCTGGGCGACTCACCGCCCCTCGCCGGCGATCAGCCGGGTCGGGCGGCCTGAAGGTACGAGTCGCAATAGATCATCTTATCGTTCAGCAGCTCGGCGGTGATGGCCGAATCGACCAACTCGGTGTCGAGGGAGTCCAGGATGGCCGAGTCGAGCCCGTGGGCGATGCACATGGCCAGGTAGGTTCGGTTGATCAGGTGGCGGTTGCTGCAGCGTTGGGAGACGTTGGACAGGCCCAGCAGGAGGTGGGGCGGGGGGTCGGACAGGGCGCGGAGCTGAGAGATCGCCTGGAGGCAGTGCCCGGGGCTCTTGGGCGAGACGTTCACCGGCAGGATGATCGGGTCGATGAACAGGTCGGTCAGGGCCAGTCCGCCGTCCATGGCCGCCGCGGCCAGTTGAGCGCCCAGCTCCACGCGCTTCTCCACGTTGCCCGGCACGCCGTCGGCGTCGATGGTCAGCCCGATCAGGGCCGCCCCGTGCTCGACGGCCAGGCCGACGTATTCCGTCGCGACGTCCATGTCGGCCTTGGTGGAGTTGAGGATCTTCTTGCCCGGCACGTGGGGGATGACGGCCTTCATGACGTCCCACTTGGCGGTGTCGATGGCCAGGGGAATGTCGGTGACGGCGCGGATGGTCTCGACGAGCCAGAGCAGGGCGCTCTGGGCGTCGGCGACGGCGGGGCCGACGTTGACGTCCAGGGCGTAGGCCCCGGCGGCCTGCTGGCGGAGAGCCAGGTCCTGGATCACCTTGGCGTTCCGCCCGCGGATGGCCTCTTTGACGTCCTTGAACATCCCGTTGATGCGTTCGGCGATAATGTACATGGGGTTGAAGTCCTTTCCGTTGAGGGGGCCGCTCAGGCCGTCAGGGCGTCGATGCGGGCTCGCACGGCCCGGATGGCGTCGGGGTGTCGCATGATAAGCAGGTCAGCGCCGGCCTGGAGAAGGTCGACGGCGGTGGCGGCCTCCCACATGACGCCCCAGCGCGGGCGGTTTTCGTCGGTGACGCCCTCGAAGGGCGGGGCCTTGGCTTCCTTGGCGCGCCAGGCCTCGTAGCCTACGTCGCAGATAAACGGCTGGGCGAGCAGCTTGTCGCCCCCCAGGGCCGCGAACCGCGCTCGCTCCTGGATGCTGTAGACGTACTCCATGCCGTACCCCAACGCGCCCGTCGTCGGGAACATCACCACGTCCTCCAGCGGGAAACCCACATCCCCGCAGAGAATGTTCACCTGCTTGGCGATGTTCACGTCGCAGGGGCTTTCGGCCACCAGTTTGTGCTTGTCGGCGAGGCACACGGCGACGACGGTGCGGTAGTTGCGTTCGGTGGCCGCGGCGATCAGGCAGTTCTCGCCTTTGGTGGCGGCGGAGAGGGCGGGCAGGAGCTTGTTGTCTTTCTCCTCGGCCCCGCAGCCCCAGAGGATCAGGGGCAGTCCGACGGCGGCGAGCACGTCCTTGACGGTCTGGACGCAGGCCTCGACCGAGCGGTCGCCCAGGTCGGGGTGGGCGCCGACGAGACGGAGGCAGATAAGGTCGGCGCCGGCTTGGGCGGCTTTCTTCGCCCAGGCCGCGGGAGAGTTCATCACGTCGCCCCAGGCCGCCTGCAACGCCTCGGGCCAGACCGACGCGCCGCTGTCCCAGACCTCCACCGCGATGGCGGGGCGGTGCCCGGGAGAACCCTCGAAGGTCAGGAAGGGCAGGGTGGTCGCTCCGCCGATGGCGACGGTGCTGGTTCGCGTGCCGCCCTGGTCGGCCTTGGCGCCGATGACGACCGTGTTGACCTTGCCGGCCCACTTCTCTACGACGTCGGGAATAGCCATCTTATGGACTCCTGTGAATGTCAGTTTCGGGTTATGACGGCCGCTTGCCCCAGGGCCGTGCGGGTCAGTTCGTCGATCGCCGCCCGGGCGACGGTGCCGGCCTGGGCGTCGACCGGTTCGCCGCGGGTGCAGCGACCGGCCAGGTCGGGGTCGAGGGGCACTTCGATGATGCGTTCGAGTTTGTCCAGGCCGGCGAGTTTTTCGCGAGCGGCGCCCGCCCCGGTGGGGGGCACCTTGTTGACCGCCACCACGCGCCGACCCACCTTCAGGTTCAGCGACTCCGACAACTCGTAGATCCGCCGAATCGTCGTCAGCCCGATGGGGGAAGGCTCGGCCACCAGCACGAGCGTCTCGATGTCGTCGACGACGAGGCGGGACATGTACTCCATGCCGGCCTCGCAGTCGACCAGGACGACGGCGTAGTTGTGGCGAAGCAGGCTGAGGTATCGCCGGAGGAGCCCGTTGACGTAGCAGTAGCACTTGGGGCCTTCGGGGCGGCCCATGGTGAGCAGGTCGAAGCCGTCGTGCTCTTCGAGGACCTCGGCGAGGTACTGGTTCATGAGGCGGTCCTTGGGGACGGAGGAGTCGCTGGCGGCGGCCTCGCCCATCTTGTCGCGCAGGTCGGCGATCGTGCCGCCCGGCTCGACGCCCAGCGTCAGGGCGAGCGTCGCGTTCGGGTCGGCGTCGACGGCGAGGATGGGCTTTTGACCGATGCGAATGAGGTGGCGGAGCATCATGGCCGTCGTGGTCGTTTTGCCTGCGCCGCCCTTGCCGCTGAAGGCGATCATGGTTCCGTTCATCGTACAGCTCCATGCCCGGCGATCTCCGCGGTGACGCGGGGGAAGCGGGCCAGATCGGTATGGGGGAAGAAACAGGCCGACACGAACTCGTCCATGAAGGACGGCTCGGTGCTCAAATCGATGTACGTCGTCCGCCGCGCCAACGCGCGGATTTCCTCGTAGAACGTGTGCGAGAGCGCCGCCAGGCGAGCCCCCGCCAGGGCCGTGTTGCCCACGAAGCGAAGCTTCGCCGGCTCGACGTCGGGCAACAGCCCGATCGTCACGGCGTTGCGGACGTTCAGGAAGTTGCCGAACGCCCCGGCGACGAGAACCTCGTCGACGTCGTCGACGGTCATGTTGAGGGTTCTCAGGAGGATGGTCTGGGCGGCGTAGATGGCGCCCTTGGCGCGGAGGATGTTGTTCAGGTCGCCCTGGGTGATGGTGATGTCCTTGCCGTTGCCGGTCTGGCGGGCGGGGAAGACGAGGTATTCCAGTTCGCCCGAGGCCTCCCGCACGCGGGAGGGGGCGACGTGCTTCTGGAGGCGACCGGTCTTGTCGATCACGCCGGTGCGGAGCAGGTCGGCCACCAGGTCGATGTATCCCGTGCCGCAGAGTCCCACCGGGGCGGCCGAGCCGATCGTCGAGTGGCTCACGACGGCGTCGGGGCCCTGGAGGCTGATGTGGTCGATGGCGCCCTTGGTGGCTCGCATGCCGCCGGAGCACTCGGCCCCCTCGAAGGCCGGGCCCGCCGACGCGCTGGCGCACACCATGAAGTCTTTGTTGCCCACGGCGATCTCGCCGTTGGTGCCGACGTCGATGAGCATGCGGACCTTGTGGCTGCGGGCCATCGCGGCGGTGAAGATCCCCGCGACCGTGTCGCTGCCGACGAACCCGGCCACGGAGGGCAGGCAGTAGAGCAGCCCGCGGGGGTTGATCTGGAGGCCGATCTCGGCGGCCCGGAGGGCGGGCATGTCGTTGACGGCGCCGATGTAGGGCTCTTTGCGGATGTTGGCGGGGGGCAGGCCCAGCAGCAGGTGCATCATGGTGGTGTTGCCCGCGGCGGTGACCAGCGAGATATCGGCGGCCCCGACGTGGTTGCGGGCGACGAGCTCATGGATCAGTTCGTTCAGGTCGGATACGGTGGTCTCGCAGAGGGTATGCAGGTCGGCGGGGCTGCGGGAGGCGTACATGATGCGGCGGATGACGTCGGCCCCGTAGGCGATCTGGGAGTTGTACTTGCCGACCTGTCCGAGCACCTGTCCATCCCGCAGGTCGACGAGCTGGCAGACGACGGTGGTCGTGCCGACGTCGGCGGCGATGCAGAGGTTCCGCCTCGTCGTGTTGCCGCCCTCGACGTCCATGATCTCCGTCAGCGGGCCTCGGTACGCGGTCGTCGCCGTGACTTTCCAGTCGTGCTTGCGGGCGACGTCGGGCAGGCGGCGCATGACCTTGAGCCCCATCTGGAACTGGGTCTTGCCGATCGCGCCGGCCAGCCCCTGCGCGAGCCGTTCGAGGTCGGCGAGGTTGTCGGCGAGGGTGGGTGGGGGCAGTTCCAGGTAGGTCTTCCGCACCAGCGGGGTGATCTTGCGGTAGCGAGTGAGTTTTCGCAGGCCGGCCAGGAAGGGGGCTTCGGTTTCGGCGAACTCCAACTCAGCCGCCACGCGGTGCTCGGGCGGGGTCTCGACGACGAGGTCGTCCTCGACGCGGGCCTCGCAGGCCAGCACGTAGCCTTCCTGGACCTCGGCGTGGGTGAAGAAACTGGTGCTCCCGCCGCTGATGCGTCCGCGGCGGACGATCACAACGCAGCGTCCGCACACGCCGTCGCCGCCGCACAGACTGTTGACGAACACGCCGGCCTTGTTCGCGGCGGCCAGGATCGTCGTGCCCCCGGGCACGTCAACCGTCTTGTCGTCGGGAAGGAACTGGACTATGCGGTTCTGCGCCATCGCTACGGGCCGTTACGCCTTCCATTCGTTCTTGAGGTACGGGCCTATCCCCGAGGCCTCCTTCGGGCCCACGAGGACTTCCCAGCCGGACTCCTCGGCCAGCAGCGAACTGATGACCGCGACGTGCCCGGGGATGATCAGCTTTCTGTGGGCGAGCTTGTCGGCGATGCCGGAGTCCTTGAGAGCCTTGGTGATGTTGGCGGGGTTGAACTTGTCGGCCGCCCACGCCGTCAGCACGCTCGTGCCGTCGGTGTTGACGGCGAGGATGTAGCAGGGGACGTGGGCGGACTCGGCCTCGCCCTCGACGGAGTAGTAGCTCAGGGAGAAGTTGGTGGTGACGAGCAGGGGGCTCTTGTCGGTGGTCTCGCCGAGCTGATAGAGCTTGGCCTCGACCTGGACGGGTTTCTGCGGGTCGGTGTAGATGTTCTGCCTCGTGGTGAGAATGGCCAGGACCAGTGGGGCCTCCCACACGTCGGCGACGACGATGCCGGCGTACTTGCAGACGTACGCGCAGGCGTCGAGGGCGGCGGCCATCGGGTCGTCCCCTCCGGCCAGGGCGAGCACGGGGTAGCCCAGGGGGCGGAACTTCTTGGCCAGGGCGGCCCGGCGGGATTGGGTCAGGAAGTTGAGGGCCTTGCCCGCTCCGACGACGCCGGGGGAGATCACGAGATCCTTGACGCCCTTGTCGGCCAGGGCGGCGGTCTTCTCCGCTACGGCTTCGATGGGCCCGGCGATGCACAGCGGGGCCGAGCTCTTCTGCGCCAGAGCGACCAGTTGGTCCACCGAGGCGTCGGCGGCGACGTACAGCAGCGGCCTGGTCCCGGCGGCCGGACCCGTCGCGGCGGCCTCCAGGGCTCCCACGTCCCCGCTCATCAGCACCAGGGGCACGCCGGCCTCGGCGACGGCGACCTTGACGGCGGCCACGAACGCCTCCGCCGTGCCGGAGTCATGCACGACCGCCAGCAGGTCCGGCGTGAGCACCTGCCCCACGCGCGGGAAGGAAAGCTTCTTCAGGGCGGCGCAGGCCTTGCTCACCCCGGCCGCTCCGGCCGAGGCGTTCACCGTCAACGCCAGCGCCGTCGGATTGATGAACCGCGCGTCGTGGCGGAACATGACGGTCTCCTGTCCGACCTGGACGCCCTTGGCGTCGGGCCCGATCTTCACGAGCCGCTGGGGCGGGGCGCTGGCCTCGCTGAGGGCCTGGGTGGCGTCGGCGGACAGTTGCGTGCACTTGGCCAGTTCGACGTGGCCGGCCGCCACCTTCATCGCGAACGCCAGGCAGGTCGGAAAGCCGCATTCCTTGCAGTTGGTTCGCGGGAGTTTCTTGTAAATGTCCAATCCGGTAAGGGCCATGGAAGTCTCCGTTATCTGTCAGTTCACGGAACTCGACCAGTTGGTCGGAGTTGGTGGCGACGGTTTCGTCGGCGATTTTGTCGACGAAGCCATCGAGCCCCTCGGCCGCCGCCCGGGCCTCCAGCCGCGCCCGCATGTCTTCCTTGAGTTCCTTGGGCATCCAGACCAGGCGGGTCAGCCCGCCCTCGGCGTAGACGAATTTCTTGCTGGTCAAGTATAGGCGTCCGACGCCGACGAAGCCGGGCGTCTGGGCGCCGCCGCCGACGCTGCCGGCCAGCGTCGAGAACGGCATGCCGATGGGCGTCTCGCCGGCGTACTCGCGATTGACCACCATCACGCCGTTGGCCTCGGGCACGACGGCGACGATGCACTCGAAGCACCCGCAACTGGTCATCGGGTTTTCCATCAGGCTGTAGGCGCTGAACTTCTCGATGGCGTGGTTGGAGTGGTCATAGACGAACTTGTTGACGTTGGCCCACTCGCCGGCCTTCTCGTTCAGGCAGTTGCCCTTGACGATCGGCTGGTTGGGGCCGGTGGGATTGATCTCGTGGCTGGCCTGCCCGTCGAGCCAGTTGTACGCCCCGCACAGCCCCAGCCGCTCGGGCGTGATCACGCACACGTGCGTGGGCGCGAACGACTGACACAGCGTGCAGGAATAGAACGTATCGACGGATTCATCCGTCATGCCCGCGACGCGGTCGTCGCGTTCCTTGAACAGGGGGGCGGCCTTGGCCAGCAGGGCCTCCACCTGGGCCGGCTCGGTCGTCAAGGTCACGGCCACCTTGTCCACGATCCCGCCGAACTCGTCCAGCAGCTTGGCGTGAAGGATCGTGCCGATGTGCTTGAGGCGGAACCCCGCGGCGAAGGTGTTCTTGCTGACGCGGCACCAGATCTGATTTCGCTGTCCGGTGTGCATCAGGCCCATGGCCTCGTTGAGGTAGCGGTGGACCTGGCGTTCGAGGATGCCCTCGAAGTCGGGCTTCATCTTCCGCCCGGCCACCTGCACGCGAATGCCCAGGTCCATCGCCCCGCCGACCTTGGCCGCGTCGATGTCCTTGCCGTGGACGACGATCTCGCCGTCCTTGATCTGGTCGAGGTCGGCCATCTCCAGCAGCTCGACGGCGCGGGAGTACTTGCCCCCGAACTCGCAGTGCATGTCCTCGCGGCGGACGCGTTCGCCCTCGAAGGCGGCCGAGAAGGGCACGGGAATGTCCAGGTCGTGGACCTTGACCTTCACCCCGCGGACCTCGATGCAGGTGGGCACGAGCTGCATCGGGTCGGTCTGGCGGACGAGGGCCTCGTACGTCGTCACGCCCGTCGGGCGGACTTCCGGGGTGGAGGCGTGGTCGGAGATGACCGGGAAGCCCATGACGATCGCCCCGGCCCCGACGGCGTACCAGTCGTCGGGGATGGGGCCGAACGTGATGCCGAAGGCGAAGATCCGCTCGCGGCAGTATTTCAGGCAGCTCACCCAGTCGCCCTTCTTGTGCCCGCCGAAGGTCATCGCGCCGCGCATCGCCCAGTTGAGGACGTAGATGGCCGACTGGGTGTCGCGCCCGACGGGCACGATGTAGGTGTCCCAGCCCATTTCCACGCCGGCGGCGTCGAGCTGTTCCTTCATGCTGGCCCCGTCGCGGTTGCAGATCAGGAAGGTGAGAATGCTGCGTTTCTGGAGCTCGCGGACGGTGTGGACGGCGATCTCGCCCGTCGGGGCCGGGCCCAGAATCGCCGCAAACCCCGGCATGCGACCGTCCACCAACTGGATGCCCAGCTCGCGGAGGATCGTGTCGGAGATGAAGCCGGTGAAGCCCTGTTCGATGGGCTCGGCGTGCAGGTAGCGGATGGCGGTGGTGATCTCCAGGGCCAGCAAGGTCGCCACGCCCGAGTCCAGGGCCCCGCCCAGATAGGGCAGCCACATGGCCTGGGCGGGGTCGGCGGGCACGAGCTCGCGGCAATGGGCCAGCACGGGGCGGAGGTGCTCCAGCCGCGTGGCCTCGATGCCCGTCAGGGCGGCGATCATGGGCAACTGGAAGGCCGTGCCGGGGAATTCGATGGCCTGCTTCTCGCCCTTCTCGGCGATGGCCTTGGTGAGGGCGGCCTCGGCCTCGTCGACAAAGGCCCGGGCCCCTCGCACTACGGCGGAAACGACTTCTCGAGACATACGGCGTCTCCTCTATGGCTGAAGGTTCTTTCTACTTCCTGGTGTTTCGTATCAGGGCGGCGCCCGGTCGGGCCGGGAGGGTTGTTTCTTTCGCTGCTTTGGCCCGTCGGCAGGCCGGACAGACCTTCACGATGGGAATATGCTCCGCGAGCCGGGGCCGCAGATGCTCCAACTGGCGGAGCGGGGCGAACAGGGCGCCGCAGCTCTCGCAGGCGGCCATCTCCATCTCGGTGTGCCACGTGCTCATCCGCCGCTGGCCCGCCCGGTCAATGCCGCGGATGTGACCGGTCGGACAGACGGCCAGGCACGAGCCGCATCCGATGCACAGCGTCGCCTGGCCTCCGAAGGGGGAATCGACGGTGCGTTCGACGCCGCGGCGGGTGAAGCCGATGGCCCCGCCGGCGCCCAACTGCTCGCACGCGCGGACGCACAGCCCGCAGAGGATGCAGCGGTTCTCGCCGTCTCCCCGGGCGGCGAACCGGGGCTTGGCGATGCCCATCTCGCGGGCCAGGGCCTGGATCTCCTCGGAGGCCGGGGCCTGTGCCCACAGCAGTTCAAGAGTCATCCGCCGAGCCGCAAGCACGGCCGGGGAGTTTGTGCAGATCGAAAGCCCCTCGCGGATCGGGAGGTCGCAGGCGGTCGTCAGCCAGGTGCTCTTGCCCTTAGTGACTTCCACCACGCACAGCCGGCACGCCCCGTAAGGCGTCAGGGCAGCGTGGTGGCAGAGAGTGGGAATGCGGATTTTCAGCTTGGCGGCGGCGTCGAGGGCCCAGGTGTCGCGGGCGACCTCGATCTCTCGGCCGTCGATGACCGTCTTTACCTTGCGGTTGGCGGGGGCGTGGTCTGACATGGTCACTCCGTCCCCACCGCGTCAAAGGGGCAGACTTCGCGGCAGGAGCCGCAACGGACGCACTTGGCCTGGTCGATCAGGGCGGGCACTTTCTTCGCCCCGCCCGAGATGGCCTCGGTGGGGCAGGCCTTGGAGCACTTGCCGCACGCCTTGCACGAGGCCGTGAGGATCGTGAACTTCGTCAGCGCCTTGCACACGCCCGCCGGGCAGCGATGCTCGGTCACGTGGGCGAGGTACTCGCCGCGGAAATGCTTCAGCGTGCTGAGGGTGGGGTTGGGCGCGCTCTTGCCCAGCCCGCAGATGCTGTTGTCGGCGACGTAGCGGCTGACTTCCTCGAGGAGGTCCACGTCGGCCGTCGTGCCTTGCCCGGCGGTGATCTTCTCGAGCAGTTCGTACATCCGCAGCACGCCCTCGCGACAGGCGGTGCACTTGCCGCAGCTTTCGCGGCGGAGGAAGTTCGTGAAGTAGCGGGCGACCTCGACCATGCAGGTGCGGTCGTCCATGACGATCAGGCCGCCGCTGCCCATCATGGACCCGGCCGCCGTCAGGGCGTCGAAATCCACGGGCAGGTCGAGCTGGTCTTCGCCGAGGCAGCCGCCGGAGGGCCCGCCGGTCTGGACGGCCTTGAACTGCCGCCCGCCGGCCACCCCGCCGGCGATGTCGAAGACGATCTCCCGCAGCGTCATGCCCATGGGCACCTCGACCAGCCCGGTCGTCCGGGCCTTGCCCACCACCGAGAAGACCTTCGTGCCCTTGGAGGCCTTCGTGCCGATGGCGGCGAACCAGTCGGCCCCCTGATTGATGATGACGGGCACGTTGGCCCAGGTCTCGACGTTGTTGAGGGTGGTCGGCCTGCCGAAGACGCCCTTTTCGGACGTGTGAATGTGTTTGGCCCGCGGTTCGCCGGCCTGGCCCTCGATCGAGGCCATCAACGCCGTCGATTCCCCGCACACGAACGCACCCGCCCCGCGGCTGATGCGGACGGTGAAGTCGAACCCGCGGCCGAGGATGTTGATCCCGAGCAGCCCGGCCTGTTCGGCCTGCAGGATGGCGCGGCGGAGGTGGTCGACGGCGAGGGGGTATTCGCGACGGACGTAGATATAGCCATACGATGCCCCGATGGCGTAGGCGGCGATGGCCATGCCTTCGAGCACGGCGTGGGGGTTGCCTTCCATGATGCTGCGGTCCATGAAGGCCCCGGGGTCGCCCTCGTCGCCGTTGCACAGGACGTACTTGGGCTCGCCGTGGGCCTCGCGGCAGGCGCGCCACTTCTTGCCCGTGGGGAACCCGCCGCCGCCCCGTCCGCGAAGCCCGCTCCGCTCGATCGTCTCGATGATCTGCTCGGGCGGCATGGACTCCATCGCCTTGGCCAGGGCGCTGTAGCCCCCGGTGGCCAGGTACTCCTCCACGTCCAGCGGGTCGATGAACCCGCAGTTGCGGAGGGCGACTTTCATCTGGTGGCGATAGAACGGGATTTCCTCGAACGTCGGCACGGCGGCCAGCCCGTTCAACGAACCCGTCAGCGAACGCGGGAGGTCGACGAGGAGTTTGTCCTGGTCGGCCCGCATGAGCGCCCAGTCGCCGTGGTGGAGGCCTTTGGCCAGCCCGGCGACCAGGTCGCGGGCGCGGGCGGGGTCGACCTTGTGGTAGAACACCCGCGGCAGGCCCGGGGCCAGCACGTCCACCAGCGGTTCCATTTCGCACAAGCCCACGCAGGCGGTGGCGCGGACGGTGAAGTCCAGCCCGCGCCGGGCGACCTCATCCCGCAGGGCCTCGAGCACGTCGCCGGCCCCGTTGGCCAGCCCGCACGTGCCCACCCCGACGGACAAACGGACCTTCGGGCCGTAGAAGGCCACCCGAGCTCGCTCCTGCCGCCCCCGCAGATCCGCCAGGCAGTTCATTCTCGCCTCAGGCATCGGGGGCCTCCTTGGCGGCGAACCGCTCCAGGGCGGCGACGATCTTCTCGCTGGTGAGTTTGCCGAAGTACGTTCCGTCGATCATCATCACCGGGGCCAGGGCGCAGGCGCCCAGGCAGGCCACCGTCTCGAGGGTGAAAAGCCCGTCGGCGGTGGTTTGCCCCGGGGCGACGCCCAGGCGGCGCGTGAGTTCTTCCTGGAGGTTTTCGGCCCCGCGGAGGTGGCAGGCGGTTCCGTCGCAGATGAGGATCAGGTGCCGCCCCCGCCGCGTGAGACTGAAGGACGCGTAGAACGTCGCGACGCGGTAGACGTGGCTGGGCGTCAGGGCCAGCCGCACCGCCACGTGCTCCAGCACGGGCTGGGGGAGGTAGTTGTAGGCCTCCTGGATGTCCTGGAGGATCATGACCAGCCAGCTCTTGTCGGCCTGGTAGGAGTCGATGACCGCGTCGGCGGCGGCCAGATCGACGGGGGCCTGAGTCTGGAGATTCGTGGGGGCCATCAACCCTTCTCCGAGGGATTGGGGGTCTCGTTGCCGGCGGCGACGAGCTTGGCCGCTTCGTGGCGGCGCTGGGCGAGCCAGTCGTCCAGCTCGCGGAATTGGATGGCCTTGGTGGGGCAGCCGGCGACGCAGGCGGGTTCCTCCCCCTGGGCCGTCCGGCGAATGCACAGATCGCACTTGACGACGGCCTTGCCCTCCCGGGCCATGTCGATCACCCCGAACGGACAGGCGTACATGCAACTGCGGCAGCCGATGCACCGGTCGGCGTCCAGCAGGACGGGGGAGTGGGGGGCGGGTCGGTAGATGGCCTCGGTGGGGCAGACGGCGGCGCAGGGGGCGTCCTCGCAGTGGCGGCACTGGATGGGCATTCCGAAATGCCCGACGGCCTCCACGTGCAGGCGAGGCTGGGCCTGGCCCGAGCGCATCGCCTCCACCAGATTCGCCGCGTCGCTGTGGGCCAGGGCGCATTCCGTCATGCACTGCTGGCACGCCAGGCAGCGAGATTCGTCAACCGTGAGCACTCGTGGCTTTCTTGCCATGGGGGAGTATCCTCGTTACTTGGCGGCGGCCAGTTCAACGGCCTGGCGGGGGGCGTAGGGCACGTCGTACATCGGGCCGGGCAGGTGCAGGGCGGCCCGCCGCTCGTCGATGTGGTCGATCATGCGGTGGGCGGCCTCGATCGGGTCGCCCTCGAAGGCGAACTTGCCCCCGAACGTCTCGGCGATGTCGTGGGTGAGCAACTGCATCAGCCCCGGGGCGCCCTGGATGGGCAGGGGCTCGCCCAGGACGGTGAAGGCCCCCGACGCGATGGCGTAGAAGCCGATCGCGACGGCCTTCTCGCTCATCCACTCCGGGGCGGCCGCCGCGGCGGGTACGTCGGCGATGCTCTCGCCGAGTCCGCCTTCCTTGACCATGTTGGACAGGATCACGAGGATGCGGCTGATGTCCACGCACGCGCCCAGGTGAAGCACCGGCGGGATGCCCACGGCGGCGCAGATTTCCTGGAGCCCCTTGCCGGCGTACCGGGCGGCCTCGGGCATGAGCAGCCCGCACTTGGCGTCGGCGATGGCGGTGCAACCCGTCGTCGCCACCAGCACGTCGTTGGCCAGCAGTTCCCGGGTGATGGTCAGATGGCCCAGGTCCTGGGTCTGCCTGGGGTTGTTGCAGCCGACGACGGCGGCCACCCCGCGAAGCCGACCCGTCATGATCGCCTCGTTCAGCGGGCGATAGCTCGGGCGGTATCGCCCGCCCAGGGCGGTGAAGACGTTCTCGGCCGAGAACCCCGCGATCAACGGACTGGAGATCTGCGGCACGGATACCCGCGAGGGGTTGCGGTTGGAGTAGTTCTCGACGGCGGCGGCGACGATCTTCCGGGCCGTCGCCATCGCGTTGGTTTCCTCGAAGGCGATGTGCCGGGCGAAGGGGAACTGGGCTTTCTTGCTCGTGCTGATCAGGAGAGTGTGGAAGTTTTCGATGATGCGGCCCAGGGCGGGCATGACGCACTGGATGTCGACGACCATGGCGTCGACGGCGCCGGTGGCGATGGCCAGTTCCTGCTGGAGGAAGTTGCCCGCCACGGGCACGCCGTGTCGCATGAGGATTTCATTGGCGGTGCAGCAGATGCCCGCCAGGCCGATGCCCGTGGCGCCCTTGGCCTGGGCCTGGGCGACGAGTTCCTTGTCCTGGCAAGCCGCCACCAGCATCTCCGAAAGCACCGGCTCGTGCCCGTGCACGACGATGTTGACCTTCTTGGGGTTCAGCACGCCCAGGTTCGCGTTGCTCCGCAGCCAAGCCGGGCTGCCGAAGAGAATGTCCGAAAGCCCATGTGCGTGCGGTGCAGGATCTCGACGACCTCGCGGTCGATGCCGCGCGGGACGACGTCCTCATCGCGCCAGCGTTTCTGGGTGGGCGTGGGGGCGCGTTTCACGAACGCCAACTCGCCGTCCTGCTGCCCGAACTGCGCCAGGGCCGCGCGGGCGACCTCTACCGCCAGTTGCGAGACGTTCTTGTCGGCGACGGCGATGCCCCACTCGGCGGCCAGGCGGCGGAGCTTGGCCTCGTCCTTGACCTTGTAGTCGCTGCCCTGCCCGGCCAGCAGGAGGGCGTGGGCGATATCGCGTCCGTGGTCGCTGTGGGCGGCCGAGCCGCAGGCGACCATCCGCGAGAGGTTCCGCGCGGCGATAATGTCCGCCGTCGCCCCGCAGATGCCTTCCTTGGGCCCATCGCCGAAGGGGTCGATCCGGCAGGGGCCCATCGCGCAGTTGCGACAACACAGCCCCAGGCTGCCGAACCCGCATTGGGGTTGCTGGGCCTCGGCCCGGTCCCAGGCGGTGTCGATGTTTTCCGCGGCCGTCCGGGTGAGCATTTCGATCGACGCAGGGTCGACGCTTCGCTGACTTGGTGTTTTCATGTAACCTCGCAATGGCGGTAAGGTGCGGGACTTCCCCCCGGCACTCGCCTCCAGACTAATACGTCACAGAAACGAGCCAAGGGGGAGATAATCCTACTAAACGTAGCGGGATTATCAACTATCCATAATAGCCGGCTTTTCCCTCGATAGTCAACAAAACAATCGAGATTAACGGGATTTCCCCGCCTATACTGTCTGGGACGGCTGTGAATCATGGTTTGGCCCGCCACAGACCGGCTGTGACTGTGTTCACGACAATGCCGCACGTTCTTTAGAATGCGAGGTTAACAACGTGAAGATCGCGATATCCGGTAAAGGCGGCGTGGGAAAGACCACCTTTTCCTCCCTCCTGGCGGCCGCCCTGGCCCTGAAGGGCCGGAACGTCATTGCCATCGACGCCGACCCCGACGCCAATTTCGGCTCCGGGCTTGGCCTGCCCCCCGGCGAGCAGGTCACCCCGCTGTCGGAAATGGAAGACCTGATCGCCGAACGAACCGGCTCCCGCGACAACTATGGCGGCTACTTCTGCCTCAACCCCAAGGTCGACGACATCCCCGAGACCTTCGCCCGCCGGATCGGCCCCATCCACCTGCTGGCCCTGGGGGGCGTCAAGCACGGCGGGGGCGGGTGCATCTGCCCGGCCAGCGCCATGGTCAAGGCCCTCCTGTCCCACGTCGTCCTCGGGCGCGACGACGCCGTCGTCATGGACATGGAGGCCGGGCTCGAACACCTCGGGCGGGCCACCGCCATCTCCATGGACGCCCTCCTGGTCGTCGTCAACGACTCACCCTGGAGCGTTCAGACGGCCCTTCGCATCCGCGACCTGGCCGCCGACATCGGCATCACGAAGCTGTTCGCCGTCGCCAACCTGATCCGGCCCACCAGCGACCTGGCCGCCATCCGCGGACGGCTGGAGGGCATCCCGCTCGTGGGGCACCTGCCCTACGACCCGCTCCTGGGCGAGGGCATGTTCCTTGGGGCCGACAACGGGCCGATCCGCCCTTCGGCCGGGCTGGAGAAATACCTCCCCGTCGCGCACGAGGTGCTGGCGGCCCTGGGCGCGGCCGTGTGAGGATTCACCGATAGCGCTCCTTGCGGGCAGACGCGGAGGCCCCGTCCCCGTGCCCCCACCAACCGGAACTATGGGGAGAGCGTGCGGCCGCTCTCCCCAAACCCCTCTGGCCGGCCCACACTCCCCCCCAGAGCCGGCGGGGAAAGTCGCGCAGGGATCGGGCGGGTCGTTGTTCCGCCCGCGTGGGCCGGGCAATGACAAGATGAACCGGCCCCCAACCTTCGATGCCTGATCGCGCGGGCGGCTGGAGCAGGGCACGGAGGCCCGACGGGTGAGCGCACCTTTGTCCTATGGCCCCGATCCGACGCGGGCCATGCAACCGCCGGAGGGGGCGGACGATAGCCCCGTCCCGTTCTGACCAACTACCGCCGATGGCGAAGGACGGCCAAACCGCCCAGCGCAAGGAGGGCCATCGAAGCTGGCTCAGGGACGTAGGCGATACGAAAACCGGCATTTTCGCCACCATCACCCGATGCAGTCGTGTATGCGTCGGTCTTGGCGAGCATGAGAAGGGAGTTCATTCCGAATGCCCCGCCCCGCACGCTCCGGGAGCCGTCCGATAAAACCCCTTCGGTCCACTCAGTGACGTTGCCGCCTTGGTCAAAGGTGCCGTAGGGGCCCGCAGAGTTCTGGAAATCCCCGACCACCGTTGTCCAGTACGTGCCGGAGTCCAGTGCGGTCCATGGTGCGGCGGAATAGTTGGCGTTGTTACCGGAGGCATCGGCCATATCCCGCCCCGGGACAGTGTTGCTGCGGGTCGGGTAATCCCAGTAACCGGCGCGCGTGCTGCCTCCTTTGTAAAACGCCGCCTTGTACCACTCGTCCAGTGTAGGAATCACGTACTTGGCATTGGCCTTTCTGGTCACGGGCAGAAGCGACGCATCGGTGGTCGCGCCGTTGAGGTAATAGGCCCCGTCCTCGGTCGTGGACAAGCCCTGCGCCCCAGTGGGCCGTCCATTCTGAAGCCAGTTGCAGAACCGGGCGGCGTCTCCCCAGCAAACGCAGTTCACCGGCCGGTTGGCGTAATCGCTGGCCACGCTATACGTGTAACTTCCTGATGCACCGCTCCTCTGGATCTTGCACCCCTGATTCCATTGATCTGACCACATGTAGCTGCTGTACAACTTGTACGTGTCCGTAGCGGCCACGGCGTTCAGGAACGCCGTGTACTGTCCCGCCGTCACCTCGAACTTGCCGATCTTGTAGGTATACCCGACGCTCCCAAAACTGCTGATAGGCGGGTCAGGGTATCGGGTATCCGCCGCATTGCCCGGGTCACCGACGGTGCACCAGAGGGCCGGATCGTTCCAGTTGTTCCGGTCCGCCGGCCAGGGGGCGTGCGTCTGGGCCTTCGCCGCCCCCGCCATGACCAGCACCGCCGCCACGACCGCGATTGTCGTTGTCCTTCGCATTGTTTCTCTCCTGCTCGGCTCTTTTGGCTCACGTGCTCGCACGCGATGTCCCGCGCGGCTACTTCCTTCGCTTCCCGATCACCGCCAGGCCGCCCAGAGGCAGGAGGGCCAGCGTGGCCGGTTCGGGAACAAAGACAAGGCGAAACCCGACTTCCTCATAGTCGTTCGCTCCCGGCCACCACCAGATACGGTTGCCGGCGGAAACATCCGTTGTACTGTTGAAGGACCCGCCACGCAGCGTCCGAACTGCCTGAAAGGGTATGTTCTCCGTCCACTCGGACGCATTCCCCGCCTGGTCGAAGGTGCCATACGAACTGGGCGATTGGGAATAGGCCCCCACCTCCGTAAGGTAATGGATCGGATCCGCGTAGGATCCTGTGCCTCCGCTGAGGTGATTGGCAGAACCTGGAGGTTCCATCCCCCCCGGCGGCAACTGCGAGATCGGAAGCGAGTTGCTCTGCGTGGGGTAGGTCCAGTATGTTCCGGTTGCCGGATTGTAGTAGGCGGCCTTGTACCATTCATCCTCGGAAGCGACGGCCCAGTGAGCGCCGGGGTTTCGGGGCATCACGGCCCCATAGTACGAGGTGCACCCATTGAGCGAATACGAACCGCCTTCGGTAGTGGCCGCCGTCTGGAGGCCCGTTGGGCTGCCGTTCTCCAGCCAGTTGGCAAACCGGCAGGCGTCCCAATAGCTCTCCTCCGTCACTGGACGGTTAGCCCATTCTCGGTCGACGGAATAGGAGTAGCTGCCGACGTTCCCGGACCGGAGGATGTGGCACCATTCCGCCATGCCCGGACTGTAGGCCCCGTAGGTATCCGTCCTCGCCACGGCGTTGAGAAACACGCAGTACTGCGCGGTGGTCACCTCAAACTTGCCGATCCGATACTCGTAGGGAACCGCTCCGAATCCCGTGCCGTTCCCGTAATACGGATAGGCAGGGCTGGCAAATCGCGTATCCAGCGGGTTCCCCGGGTTGCCCACAGTCACCATGTCCAGGCTTGTCAGGTCGCCCGGCATATGGAAAACATCCCCCTGCGCCGTCTGGCCCAGGGCCAATAGCAAACCAACCGCCGCCGCCAACGACCTCGCCAACCTCGTTCCCTTCTGCATGGCTCGATCCTCTCACGCTCTGCCGGCCTGACCGGCGTATGTAGGCTCAGCAATACATCCCGCGCGCAGCGCTGGCTGACGAAGGACAGTACAAAACAGACGGAAAACCACCCTAGAGGTAGGGCACCAGGCAGAAGGTACGAGCGAGCGATACTCGCTCTGCCTGCCCTCACGCCGGCGGCTCAGCCAGCGGACGGGCCGCCGAACCACAGACGGCGGCCTGAGCATGAGTAATAATCTACCACGATCTGCTGGTTCTGTCAGCGGGAAAACCGAAAATCGCAGGCATTTCATGGGATAAGGTGATTGCTGTACGTTCCTTGCGTGGCTCTATGGGCAGCGAGGTGGTTACCCGCGCCGAGTGGCTCCCCCGATACGAACTGGGCCCAGAGGCGGGTTGGCCTGAGTCATCCCCAGTCTCAGGACTTCCAATGAAGAGGGGGGGACAAGGACGCCTACTGGGGTTCGGGAGGGCCTTCCCTTGTGGGGGCCGACGGCCGGCGGACAAACCAGAAAAAACCGGAAAGACCCCCTTCCCCGGGGGAACTACAAACGCCTAGAAGAAAATCTGTCGTTCTCTGGAAGAATAGCCGGAATTTAAGCAAAAACGAGGGTTTGGGGGCTACGTCGGCGCGGGAGATTGTTACCGGCGACGGGCAAGAGGGTTGCCGAGGATGAGCCAGTTGTAAGTGGCGGTTTTCGGCGAAGACCTGGCCGTTAATATGGAGGGGGCGTCCCGATGGAATCGGGAGGAGAGGGGAGGGGGTGGATCAGGTGACAGGAGAACGGGGTGGGAGGATTTCCAATTTCCAATTTTCAATTTCCGATTGAAGAGGGACAGGGAGAATTCCGACCTGCCCGCCGAAGGCAGGTTGCCGATTACCGATTCACGACTCACGATTCAGATACAGACTGAACTCCCGTCCCAGAGTTCGGAGGTGTGTGCGCGGGACCAACGGCCAGGCCGGCGGAGGCAAGAACCGCCGGCGGCGGAAGACGGGGAAAATCTCTTGGCGGGCGCCAAGGCTTAAGGGATGCCTTCACGCTTACCCGCCCGAGACCCCCGTGAACCTTTTAACCAGCCAGTAAGAGCGCCGTGTATCAGGCGGCAGATGATCGCTGGATCGCTGGAGAAAGGTTCCGTTGGGAGTCCGGGGGCGCTATGACAGCGTCGGCCGGCTCGCGCCGGAGGGGAGCGATTGGGATTGTACCCTGGATGCGGCCGGGCCTTCGGTGAGGAGGGCCTCCGCTTCCGGGTCGCTCCGGGCCTGACCTTGGGCCCGCGGCAAGGGCTGCCCCTCGTCGGGCCCCGGCCAGGGCGAGTGCGCGGATGTTTTTTTCTGCCCCGGCGAGGCGATGGAAGGATCTTTGACAACCGAATAGGGTTCTTTTCAGGGGAGGGGAGGCCGGCCCCCGGCTTGTCTTCCGAAGAGGATTCTGGACGCGGGGACGACGCCCGCAAAAGATCGCTTGACCGGATCGGGGCCGGAGGGGTATTCTGTCGGGCAGCAACATCGGCGCCGCTTCGTGCGGCGTGCCGGGCGGGCCGATGCGGACCAGGTCGTTCTAACAAAGGGGCTTCTCATGCAGACGCGCGAACCATTGCAGGACGGCGACGTGAAGCTGTTGGCGCAGGCGCAGGCGGGCTTCGAGAAACTCAAGGCCCAGATCGGGCGGATTGTCCTGGGCCAGGACCAGATCGTCCGTCAACTTCTGGCGGCCGTCTTCAGCCAGGGGCACGTGCTGGTCATCGGCGTGCCGGGGCTGGGCAAGACGCTGCTGGTCAAGACCCTCGCCCAGACCCTGGGGTGGAACTTCAAGCGGATCCAGTTCACCCCGGACATGATGCCCGCGGACATCATCGGGATGGAGCTGCTCCAGGAAGACCGCGCCACCGGCGCCCGCACGATGCGGTTCCTCCACGGGCCTGTGTTCGCGAATATCATCCTCGCCGACGAGATCAACCGCACGCCGCCCAAGACGCAGTCGGCCCTGCTGGAGGCGATGCAGGAATACACCGTCACGAGCATGGGCAAGACGTACAAGCTGGAGCGTCCGTTCATCGTGGTGGCCACCCAGAACCCCATCGAGCAGGAAGGCACGTACCCGCTGCCGGAGGCCCAGTTGGACCGCTTCATGTTCAGCCTGTGGATGGACTACCCCTCGGTGAAGGAGGAGGAGGACATCGTTCAGGCGACGACGGCCTGGCGGGACGAGACGGTCGAGCCGGTCTTCACGCGGGAGCAGTTGGTGGAGTTCCAGGAGCTGGTCCGCCGCGTGCCGGCCTCGCCCCACGTGGTCAGCTACGCCGTGGCGATCGCGCGGGCGACGCGCCCGGGCAGCGCGACGGCCGGCGAGATGGCCCGCAAATACGTCGAGTGGGGGGCGGGCCCCCGCGCCAGCCAGTACATGGTGCTGGCGGGCAAGGCCCTGGCGGTGCTGGACGGTCAGCCCGCCGTAGAGGCCCGGCACGTCCGCCAGGCCGCCGAGTTCGTCCTCCGACACCGCGTGCTGCCCAACTTCAACGCCACCGGCGAGGGCATCACCGCCCAGCGGATCGTCGAGAGCGTGCTGGGCGAAATCAAGGAACCTGACTACCGGTAACTTTCCGCGCGGGGTGCGGCATGGCCGATTTCAGCGGACTTAACCGAAAATACCTCCGCCTGCAGGACCTGCGGCGGCTGCGTAACGTGTTCTTCGCCAGCCGGCGGGTCGTCGAGGGCCAGTACGCCGGGCGGCACGCCTCGCCCCAGCGGGGGCACAGCGTCGAGTTCAACGACTATCGCCCCTACGCCCCCGGCGACGAGATCGGCGACATCGACTGGAAGATCTATGGGCGGACGGACAAGCTGTTCCTGAAGCTCTTCGAGCACCAGTCGGACATGGCCGTCAATCTGATCGTGGACGGCTCGGCGTCGATGGCGTACGCGGGGCTGGAGGGCACGTACAGCAAGTACGACCACGCGTGCATGATGGCCGCCGCGATCGCGTTCCTGACGATCAAGCAGCAGGACAAGGTGTCGTTCGGTCTGGCGCGGGGCGGGCTGGAGTCGTTCCAGAGGCCCTGCGGGTCGTTCGTGCACCTGGTGGGCATCCTGAAGGCGATGGAAGCGATCTCACCGGGCGGGGAGGCGGGGCTGGGCCAGGCCCTGCGCAAGGCCGCCGCCATGGTCGCGCGGAAGGGCCTGCTCGTGGTCTTCAGCGACTTCCTCGACGACCTGGAGGAAACCTTCAACGCCCTGTCGATCTATTCCCACCGCGGGTGCGAGATCATCGTCTTCCACGTCCTGCACGCCGACGAGCTGAAGTTGCCGGACGTGTCGGCCGCCGCGTTCCAGGACAGCGAGAACCACCGCCGGGTCGCCGTCAACGTTGACGACATCCGCGAGGCGTACGAGGCGAGGCTGGGGCGGTTCCTCAACGACGTGGCCTCCCACTGCCGCGGGCGGGGGATGGACTACAACCTCGTTTCGACCACCACCAGTTACAACCGGGCCCTGGAGCAGTACCTGTTCCAGCGGGCCTCCATGGCCTGACGGGCGGGGTGAGCCCGGGCGGGAGCCGACATGTATATGATAGCGGCAATGGCGTTCACGAATCCGCTGCTGCTGGCGGGGATGTCGCTGGCGGCCCTGCCGGTGATCGCGCACCTGCTCAACCGCCGGGCGCGGCGGAAGATCGTCTTCCCCACGGTGCGCCTGCTGCGGGAGAGCCTCGCCAGCCAGTCGAAGCTCTACCGTCTCCGCCGGTGGATCCTGCTGGCCCTGCGGTGCCTGGCGATCTTCCTGGTGGCCTGGGCGTTCGCCCGCCCGGTCTGGCAGGACCGAGCGGCGGCCGGGGAGAGCGCCGACGCCGGGGCCGCCCTCGTGATCGTGGCCGACCTGAGCGCCTCGGCCGCCCAGCAGGCCGACGGCATCAGCGTGATCGGTTCGATGAAGGCCCTGGCCGGGCGGGCGCTGGACTCGCTGGCCGAGGGGACGGACCTGGCCAACGTCGTCTACGCCCAGGCCAAGCCGAGGGCGGCGTTCCCGCAACTGAGCAACAACTTTGCGGCTCTGCGTCAGGAGATCGACCGCCTCTCGCCCACGCAGGAGCGGGCCGACCTGCCGGAGGCCTTCGCCCTGGCCGGGGAGTTCCTCAAGGGCCACGCGGGGGCCAAGAGGCTGGTCGTGCTCTCGGACATGCAGCGAACCAACTGGTCGGACGTGACGCTCAAGGGCCAGGCCCGGCAGTTGCTGCCGGCGGGCACGCGGATCACGATCATGCCGGTGCCGGCGCCCTCCTCCGGCAACGCGGCCCTGTGGTCGCCGCGGGCGGTGCCCGTCCAGCCGATCGTCGGGCGACCGTTCGCCCTCCAGGTGCGGGTGGCGAACTTCTCCGACCGCCCCCGGGCCGTGCCCGTGGAGGCCACCCTCGAGGGCCGATCGCTCGGCCGTCAGGAGGTCACGCTCAAGCCCTGGGAGGAGCGGGACGTGAGTTTCGAGGCCAAGGCCGACTCAGCCGGGTCGCACGCGGCGGCGTTCACGATTCCCCCCGACGGCCTGGCCGCCGACAACCAGGCGTTCGGGGTGGTGCAGGCGGTGGCGAGGATTCCGGTGGCGGTGGTGGGGGACGACAATCCGAATCAGCAGGGCGGGGCGACGTATTTCCTCAGTCGCGCCCTGGCCCCCCGCGGCGACATGGGCGACGACCTGGAGGTCCGCCACCTGACCGGGCGAGACCTCTCGTTCGGGCGGATCCGCGACGTCGAGGCCGTGTTCGTCGGGGCCGTCGGACAACTGCCCCCCGAGGCCCTCCGTGCCCTCTACATGTACGTCAACCAGGGCGGCGGGGTGGCGTTCTTCTGCGGGGAGGGCCCGGTGGCCGAGAACATGCTCGCCTTCGGCGCGCTGGCGAGGCAGGGCGATTGCCTGCCCTGGCTGCCGACGGGGCAGCGAGACCTGTCGGGCGGCGGCGGCGTGCTCCAACTGGGCGAGGGCGACTTCAGGCGCCCCCGCCTCGCCGACTTCGACGAGCCCGGCCGCGAGGGCCTTCGCCACGTGCGGTTCTTCCGCGTCTGGCTCTCGGGGGCGATGAAGCCCAGCGCCCAGAGCATCCTGCGGTTCTCCGACGGCACGCCCGCACTGGCCCAGCAGGCCGTCGGGAGCGGCAAGGTCGTGCTCGCCAACTTCAGCCCCGCCCTGCGGTGCAGCGACATCGGCAAGTACGGATCGTTCGTGGCCCTGATGCACGCGATGGCCGACTCGCTGCGCCCGCGGCAGGACTGGCGGGGCCAGGCCCTGGCCGGCGAGGCCCTGACGGTGACCGTGCCCGAGGCCCCGGG
>JAPLNA010000160.1 GCA_026693065.1 Planctomycetota bacterium | reverse complement strand
TTGATGCGATTTCGGACGGGTGACGATACCGTTCATGTCAGGCCTCCTTGCCTACGAGTAATGGATCGTTCACACCCATCCTCATCGACAAGGCAGGCCTTTCTTTATTGCCCCCTCAGGCTTAACCTCGGGCCATTGGGTCGTAAGCCTGCATTATGACATCAGCACCGTAACCGGCGAAGAGATCGTGGTCTTCACCCTGGCCGAATGCCCCGTCTGCCGAGAGTCGAAGAAACCCTGAGCCGACCGCCGTTCGTGGGGAAGTCCAACCGATGGGACCAGGAGGGAAGGGGAGAGAACGGCCTCGCTGAAGCGAGTAGTCCAGCAGATCGGGTCCGTCCGCGATTCACGACTCACGGGTTACGGATTACGACTCACGGTTCACGACTCAGGACGATCGAAGTGACCGATCCGACCTTGCGGGGAGCCGGAGAGGGGGTATAATGGTGCGCCAAGGACGGTGACGGTGCGCGGGGAGGGGGACGGCGGAACCGATGAAACCGATGCACCCGATGTGCGTGATAGAAAACGTCGCGAGGCGACAGTAAGGAATACCGATGGCTGCCAATGACGACAAGTGTGACAAGTGCGAGTGCTGCGGTGACGGCGAAGGCAAGACGACGACCCAGCAGGTCGAGGAACTCATTCAGGAGATCCGCGTCCACCTGCAGGCCGACGGCGGCGATATCGAACTGGTGAAGATGGACGAGGCCTCCGGCGTGGTGTCGGTGAAACTCCAGGGCGCGTGCAAGGGCTGCCCCGGGGCGGCCATGACGCTCAAGATGGGCGTCGAACGATACCTCAAGGAACACGTGCCCGCGGTGACGGAAGTTGTCGCGGTGAAGGACTGAGGGAAGAAGGGAACGGGGGAACTCAGGAACTGGGTTGAGAAGAAAACCGGGATCTGGTCGCAGGAGCGGCCAGTCCCTTTTCTTTTGGACGCCACGCGGTTAGACGCGGGAAGGTAAGGAGGCTCGCGGGGCGGCGGACTACTTGTCCTTGATGGCCTCCAGAAGCGCCCGGGCCTTGCGGGCGGCCGGGGAGTCGGGGAACCGGGCGATGAGGCGTTCGAGCTTTGCGCGGGCGACATCGAATTTACCATTATCGATATGAAGCTGGGCGAGTTTGAGGTCGCGTTCGCCCAGATCGAGCAGGTCGGCCGGGGCGGAGGAGGCGGCCGGGTCGCCCGGGCCGGTGGGAGTCGTTGGGAAAAAGTCCCTCGCGGGGGTGACGACGCCATCGACGGCCGGGGGATCCCACCGGAAGCACTTGTTGATGCCGGCGGCAATGCCCGTCAGGTCGGCGTTGACCTTGGCCTGTTCGTCGGTGAGCTTCTTTGCCTTGGCGCGGAGTTCGGCGCGGCGGCGTTCGAAGCCCTCGCGTTGGACGCCCAGGTCGCGAAGGGAGGCCTCGTCGGTCTGGATGCTCCTCTGGTAGGAGTCCCGCAGGGCCTGTTCCTCGGGGGTCAGGACGTGCGGCCTGGGCGCGGGCGGGGGCGAGCCGGGGTTGCCGGAGTTGTACGACGGAGCATCGGTCTGGTGCAGGAGGTTATAGAGCGCCTGGCGGGTGCCGGCTTCGTGGCGATTGACGGTGGCGATCTGGCGGTTGGCGTTGTCCACCTGCCCGCCCAGCGCGCGATAGTCGGCGTCGGCGGCCTTCATGTCCTTGTGCACGTCGTCCAGCCGGGCTTCGAGCGTCTTGCGGCGTTCGCCGGCGTCGGCGTAGGCCTTGGTCAGGGCGGCGTAGGCGGCCGCGAATGGCGCGCGGGCCTTCAGCTTGGCGCCGTGGGCGGCGAGGATGGCCTTGGCCTCGGCGGACAACTCGGGACACTTGGGCGTGTTCTCGTGCCAGGCCGTCAGTTGCCCCAGGGCCGTCAGAACCGACGGGTTCTCGCCCTGGCTCTTGGCGGCCTGGAAGGCGTGCTCGAGGGCCTGGGGGAACCGCCCGGCCTTTCCGTCGACGTAGGCCTTGACGGCCCAGGCCAGCCCGTCGGTCGGGTCGAGGGCGACGAGCCGTTCCGCCGCCCCTTGTGCCGGCACGATCACGCCGTACTTGAGCATGCGGATCATATACGTCCGGTGAAGCTCGATGCTGTCGGGCGACTTCTCCCGCGCGACCCGGTAGGCGTCGGTGATGTCGGCGGGCGTCTGGCTGGTGCGGATGATCTCGATCGCCTTGGTCAGGTCGCCCGGCGCGGATGCCGGCTGGGCGTCGGCCGGCGGGGCCAGAACGGCTACCACCACGGAGCACCACAGAATTCGGATCATGTTGACGTCTCCCAAATGCGACGTGCTATCGGCGTTCTATTGTACCCGCCCGGGCCGGGCGGAGAAAGCCGCAATCCGCCAAGACCCGAGGTGACGATGAGGATTGACTCCAACAGGCCGGGCGAATTACGATACCATCATGATTCTGCTGATCGACAACTACGACAGCTTCACGTACAACCTGGTGCAGCGGATCGGGGAGTTGGACCTTGGGTTCGAGGTGAAGGTGTACCGCAACGACGCCCTGCCCCCGGAGGCCGCCGAGGCCCTCAAGCCCACGCACCTGATTATCTCGCCGGGCCCGTGCGACCCCGACAAGGCCGGGTACAGCTGCGACTACATCCGCCGCTTCCACGGAAAGATTCCGATCCTGGGCGTGTGCCTGGGGCATCAGTGCATCGGGCAGGTGTTCGGCGGCAAGGTCGTCCGGGCCGGAAGGCTCATGCACGGCAAAACCAGCCAGATCCGCCACGACGGACGCGGCGTCTACGCCGGGCTGCCCAACCCCTTCACCGCCACCCGATACCACAGCCTCATCGTCGACTGCAACGGGCTCGACGCCGACTTCGAGCAGACCGCCTGGACGGTGGACCAGGGCGAACTGATGGGCCTGCGATCCAAAACCAAGCCCACCGAGGGCGTCCAGTATCACCCCGAGAGCTTCCTGACGCAGGATGGTCACATCCTGCTGCGGAATTTCCTGAAGCAGTAGCGGCCTCAGATGAACAGGTTCACGTTGCCGCCCTCGGCCTGATCCAGATACATCGCCACGCCGCCTTCTTCCACGCCATCGAGCAGCTCTTCCTTGTGGATGCCCATGAGGTCCATGCTCATGGTGCAGGCGACGAGTCGGACTCCCGCGGCCCGGGCCGATTCGATCAGCCCCGCCAGCGTCGAGACGTTCTTTTTCTTCATGATGCCCTTGATCATCGCCGTGCCCATGCCGCCCATATTCATTCTCGACAAGGTGAGTTTGCCCACCCCGCGCGGCATCATCCAGCCGAACATCCGCTCGATCAGGTTCTTCCGGACGCGAACCTTCTCGCCGCGGCGGATGACGTTGAGGCCCCAGAACGTGCAGAAGATCGTGACGGCCGACCCCATCGCCGCGGCCCCGTTGGCGATGATGAACGCCGCCATCGCCTTGTCGAAGTCCCCGCTGAACAGGACGATCGTCTTGTTCTTTCCTCCCGCGCCCGGGCCCGAGCACGGGATCGCGGCGGCCTGTTCCCGTCGAACCACCGTCGCGGCGAACGACCCGCCCTCGTGCGTCAGGTCGGCCAACTGGTTGCCCGTGCTGTGGCACCAGGCCGCCACGTCGGGCCCGAAGCCCGGGTCGGTGGCGAGAATCCGCACCCCCTGCCCCGCCGCCAGCGGCGCCAGTTCGGCCTTGAGTTTCATGATCGGGCCGGGGCAGGCAAGCCCGCGGGCGTCCACTTCCTTGACGCTCTGGAGTTTCTGGTCTTGCGGGGCGCGGCTCGCCGCGTCGGCGCCAGTGTCGTTGGTCATCTCGTTCTTCTCCGTCTTCGCACCGGCCGGCGGAACCGGCGCCGGGCCCGTGAAGGCCTTGTAGGTCTTGTATCCCCCGCTCAGGTTCCGGCACCGGAACCCGCGCTGGCTCAGGATGCGGCAGGCGACGTACCCCCGCAGCCCCACCTGGCAGAACACCAGAAGCTCCTTCTCCCGCGGCAGCTCGCCCAGGCGCGCCCGCAACTCGTCAACGGGAATGTTCCGGGCCCCCGGGATCGTGCCGGCCTGCGCCTCGTCGGCCGTCCGGACGTCCAGGAGCACCTGGTCCTCCCGCCTCTTCGTCACGTCGGCCACGTGACAGATCGACACGTCCCCGTCCAGCACGCCCGAGGCGACGAACCCGGCGTAGTTGACCGCGTCCTTCGCCGAGCCGTACGGCGGGGCGTAGGACAGTTCCAGGTCTTTCAGATCGTGTACGGTCATGCCGGCCCGGATGGCGACGGCGAGCACGTCGATTCGCTTGTCGATCCCCTCGCCGCCGACGGCCTGGGCGCCCAGGATCCGCCCGTCGCCCGGGTCGAACAGCAGTTTCAGGCTCATCTGGGCCGCCCCGGGGTAATACCCGGCGTGGCTGGCGGGATGAACATATATCTTCTCGTACTTGCGTCCGCTCCGGGCCAGTTGCTTCTCGCTCAGCCCCGTCATGCCCAGGACCACGTCGAAAATCTTGCAGATCGCCGTGCCCTGCGTGTCGCGGTAGACGCTCTCGCGGCCGAAGGCGTTGTCGGCGGCGATCCGCCCCTGCCGGTTGGCCGGGCCCGCCAGCGGAATCTGCCCCTTGGCCCCGCCCACGAACTGCGAAACCTCCACCGCGTCGCCGACGGCGTAGATGCTCGGGTCGGCCGTCCGCATGTGCTCGTCCACCACGATCCCCCCCCCGGCCCCGATGGCCAGGCCCGCCTGCTTGGCCAGCCCAACCTCCGGCTTGACGCCGACGGCCAGCAGCACCAGCCCGCAGGCGAGCGTCTCGCCCGTGCTCAGCGTCACCGACACTCCCTCGGCCGCCGGCGCGATATTCGCCACCGACGTCTCCAGCAGCACCCGCACGCCGTGGCGAATGAGTTCGTCCCGCACGGGGGCGGCCATCTCCGGGTCCGCCGCCCCGAACACCTGGTCGGCCAGTTCCGCCAGCGTCACTCCCAACCCGCGATTCCGCAACGCCTCGGCCATCCCCAGCCCGATGTACCCGCCCCCGACGATCAGCGCGTGTTCGAGTTTCTTCCGCCCCAGCAGGCCCGCGATGGCGTCCATGTCCTTCAGGCTCCGCAGCGTCATGACGCCCTCGGTGTCGACCCCGGGAATGGGCGGCCTGACCGGCTCGGCTCCGGGACTGAGCACGAGCACGTCATACGGCTGGGCGTAGTCCCGCCCCGTCGCCAGGTCGCGCAGCGTCACCGTCTTGTTCGCCCGGTCGATCGCCAACGCCTCCGTCCGGACGCGGACGTCCAGCCTGTAGCGTTTCGTCAGCCCCGCCGCCGTCTGCACCAGCAGCCGCCCCCGGTCGGCGATGGCCCCGCCGAGGTGGTAGGGCATGCCGCAGTTGGCGAACGAGACGTGCTCCCCCCGCTCCACCAGCACGATCTCGGCGTCCTCGCTGAGCCTTCGCGCCCGCGCGGCGCACGAGGCCCCGCCGGCCACCCCGCCGATAATCACCATCCGCTTGCCTTGGGTCATCCGATTGGCTCCTGTCTACCCGGCGGCCTTGCCGCAGGTGCTCCGAATGCACCGGATCAGCCCGGGCAAACTCGGGTTGCTAATACGGTAATACACCGCCCTGCCCTCCCGGGCCGCGTCCAGCAACCCGCAGGCCTTCATCAGCCTCAGGTGCTCGCTGGCCTGGCTGGGCGGCAGTTGGCACAGCTTCGCGATCGTCCCGACGGTCACCCGCCCCTGCATAAGAATGTCCGCGATCCGCAGCCGCACGGGGTGGGCCATCACCCTAAGACACTCGGCGGCCTCCGTCAGCACGGTTTCGTTGAGCATCTGTATTTTCGCGGCCATGGAAGAAGCCTCCGGTTCGTACACGATAAGTATATGTCGAGAGGTCACGACATATCAACTGTATTATGCTCCCCACCGTCGGCAGACGAGGTAACAAGCCCCCCGCACCGCGGGGGGATTCCCCCGTACGCCGCCGGCGCGTTAGTTCGTTGGGCCTCCGGTGCTCGAACGGCATCCCCCCGCGGTGCGGGGGGCTTGTCGACGTTCACGCCGGGGAGAGCTTGAGGCGGTCGCGGACGTCGGATTCGCCGATGCGGTAGAGGGCGTCGAGGAAGTGCACCTGGAAGCTGCCCGGGCCGGGCGAGAGCTCCCCGGCCAGCTCGCCGGCGATGCCCATCAGGGCCATGGCGTGGGCGGCGGCCTCCAGGGGCGAGGGGTTCACCGCCGCGAACGCCCCCGTCAGCGCCGAGGCCGTGCAGCCCAGCCCCGTCACACGCGGCATCATGGGGTGCCCGTTCTCGACGCGGAGGACGGCCGATTCGGACACGATGAAATCCACAGGCCCGCTGATGCTGACGACGCAATGCCACCGCCCGGCCAGGGCGCGTGCGGCGTCGAGGGTGGCCTCCGAGGCCCGGGTGGAGTCGACGCCCTTGGTGGCCCCCTGGGCCCCGGCGAGAGAGGCGATCTCGCTGGCGTTGCCCCGGACGATCGTCGGGGCGGTTTCCTCCAGAAGGCGAACGGCGGTCGCCGTCCGCAGGGCGGTGGCCCCGCTGCCGACGGGGTCGAGCACGACGGGGATGCCGCGGCGGCGGGCCTCGCGCCCGGCCCGGAGCATCGACTCGATCCAAGGCCCGCTCAGCGTACCGATGTTGAGCACCAGGGCCCGGGCCAGACCGACCATGGCCTCCACTTCCTCGATCGCGTGGGCCATCACCGGCGAGGCCCCTACCGCCAGCAGCGCGTTGGCGGTGGTGTTCATCACCACGTAATTGGTGATGTTGTGAACGAGGGGCGATTGCTCCCGGATGCGGACAATGTCCCGCCAGAGCACGTCAGGCCTCAACGATTTCCAGCAGCCGCAGGGTCAACTCGACGTGGCGAAGCTTCTCCCGGCGGATCGTCTCGAACTGCGCCCGCTGGGCCGGATCGCCGCACTCGGCGGCCATGCCGGCGTACCAGCCCGCGGCGGCCTGCTGCTTGGCCAGGAGCTCCTCGAACTGCTCAGCCAGGGCCGTCTCTTCAAACATGGCAGTGCGCCCCCGCGGTTTCGCTGACCCACTGGCCGAGGATCTGGCGGTGGGCGGCCGAGTCGGCCTGGAGGGCGTGCAGGATCGAGTAGACCTCCGCTCGCTGTTCGAGATCGAAGCACTCGGCGTGAGCGATCTGGTCGGCGGCCTGTTCAATGGCGGCCGCCAGCTCTTCCTCGATCTGCGCCATCCGTGACATTTCCGAGGACTGCTTTTCGTTCGCCTGATGCATTCCCGCTCCTTACGGACACAGCGGAGGACAGAGATGAATCCTACACTCGTTATCGGACTTAATTATCGCACAACATGGGGCATTCGGGCAACAAATCCGGCAAAAATTTCGCCCGGCAGACCGCCCCGGGCCGGGGCGATAAAAAACCCCACGACCTCCATGCCGCGGGGCACTGCCCGAGACTGGATTTGAACCAGCAAGGGCCATAAGGCCCATCAGGCCCTCAACCTGACGCGTCTGCCAATTCCGCCACTCGGGCAAGACCCGCAGTCTACTGTCTCCCCCGGTGCACTGTCAACAACTCCTCCGTCGCAAGAGTGGAAAAACTCGCTGACGCCGCCACGGGCCGCGTGGCCCGAACGCGGCCGTCCGGGCCGACGAGGCAGGGAGACGGGGATTATGGGATTGAATGGGATGGGAGAAACAAGGGACAAAACGGCAGGAAACGAACAGGTTTGGGCTTCCCCACGAACGGCGGGCGCGACGAACTGAGCCGCCCTTCCCCGAACCGACGCCTTCTTCTGGTCCCTCTTCATCTCTGTTTCCCAATCCCTTTTCTCTCCCATCCCATTCAATCCCATAATCCCCGTCTCCCTGCCTCGTCTGCCGACCAGCGCCCTTTCCGCCGACAAACCCCGCCCCCCGCTGCCCAGGAATTTTTGACATTTCCCCCGCGCCACGTATAATGCCCCTTCCCCCCGTCAGCCCGGCCCGCGGTAACGGCCCCGCGCGGGAGGAAGAAACGAGCACGGCGGCAGGACATGAATTCACGGCAGGCGCTACACGACAAGTTTCAGCGGAACGTGGTCTTTGACCTGAGGGTGAAGCTCTCCGACGAGGCGGACCCGCTCGCGGGCATCCTGGCCGCCATCGCCAAGGCCGGCGCTCGCGTCGGCGAGGTCGAACGCCTCGGCCACGACAAAGGCGCCAGCGTGTACGACATCCGCACGTTCAGCAAGACCGACGCGATGGCGCAGGCCCTGGCCGCCGCCGTCGCCGCCTTGCCCGGCGTCGAGGTCGTCCACATGCTCGACACCGCCCTGGAGAGCCACCGCGGCGGGGCCTGCGAGATCCGCTCCCGCTCCTGCATCCGCTCCAACACCGACCTTCGCATCATCTACACTCCCGGCGTGGCTCGGGTCTGCAAGGCCATCGAGGCCAATCCCGCCCTCGCCCGAACCTACACCAACATCGCCAACCGCGTCGCCATCGTCACCAACGGGACGGCCATCCTGGGCCTGGGCGACATAGGCCCGCTGGCCGGGCTGCCCGTGATGGAAGGCAAGGCCGCCATCTTCTGGGAGTTCGCCGGGCTGTCCGCCGACCCCGTCCTCGTCGACAGCCATGACCCCGACGAGGTCATCAACGTCGTCGAAAAGATCGCCTGCGGGTACGGGGCGATCCAGGTCGAGGACATCAAGGCCCCCGAGTGCTTCGGCATCACCCGCGAGTTGGACCGCCGGCTGGACATCCCCGTCCTGCACGACGACCAGCACGGCACGGCCACCGTCGTGCTCGCGGGCCTGTTCAGCGCCCTGAAGAAGACCGGGCGGCGGATCGAGCAGGTTCGCTGCGTGATGAGCGGGGCCGGCGCCGCCGGCACGGCCGTCGCCGACCTGCTCCTGGCCGCCGGGGCCGCCGACGTCGTCCTGGCCGACTCCACCGGCGCCCTCTACCGCGGACGCACCGCCGGCATGAACGCCGAGAAAGAAGCCCTCGCCGCCCGCACCAACCGCGAGAACGCCAAGGGCACCCTCGCCGACATCATGAAGGGGCGCAACCTCTTCATCGGCGTCAGCCAGCCCAACATCGTCACGCCCGGCATGGTCAAGTCCATGGAAGCCAGGCCCGTGATCTTCGCCCTGGCCAACCCCGTCAGCGAGATCAGCCGGGATGACGCACTGGCCGCCGGGGCCGCCGTCTACGCCGACGGACGCATGGTCAACAACGCCCTGGCCTACCCGGGGCTCTTCCGCGGGGCGCTGGACGCGGGAGTTCAAGTCTTCACCGTCGAGATGCTTTCCGCGGCCGCCCAGGCCCTGGCCGATCGGGTCCCGGAAGGCGAACTGATGCCCGAGATGATGGATCCGGCCACCCACAAAGCCGTCGCCGCCGCGGTCGTCGAGGCGGCGCATCGGCCCGGGGGCCGGCCCGTTAATACCTTATAGGAGTTGCACCCGATGAAAAAGGCACTGATCGTGTACGGCGGCTGGGACGGCCACGAACCCAAGCCCTGCGCGGAAATCTTCGCCAAGGCCCTCACCGCCAAAGGCTTCAAGGTCGAACTGGCCGACACCCTGATGGCCCTGGCCGATGAAAAGAAAGTCATGGGCCTCGACCTGATCGTCCCCCACTGGACGATGGGCGAGCTGCCCGGCGAAGCGGCCGGCCCGCTGTTCAAGGCCATCCAGTCCGGCGTGGGCCTGGCCGGCTGCCACGGCGGCATGGGCGACGCCTTCCGCACCCACACCGCCTATCAGATGATGGTCGGCGGACAGTTCGTCGATCACCCGCTGGGCTACATCGACTACCGAGTCGACATCGTCGACCACTGTGACCCCATCACCGCCGGCCTGGAGAGCTTCGCCTTCAAGAGCGAACAGTACTACATGCACGTGGACCCCTCCAACCACGTCCTGGCCACCACCACCGCCGTCTGGAACGGCGCGACCATGCCCGCCATCTGGAAGCGCCCCTACGGCAAAGGCCGCGTCTTCTACTCCTCCCTCGGCCACTGCGCCAAGGAATTCATCGAGTACCCCATCGTCCTGGAGATCCTCACCCGCGGCATGCTCTGGGCCGCCGAAGGCAAGCCCACGGCTGCCGCCAAGAGCAAAAAGAAGTAGCCCGTAGCCGGTAGCCGGTAGCCCGGTTCAGCCGTCCGCCGAAGGCGGACCCCGCGCGCCGGACACACGAACACCCCCAGGTCGAGGCGCTCCCGCGTCTCGGCCTGTTGGCGCGCACCCGGCATCCTCCGCGACGGCGGCCGAAAAAAGTCTTGCAAATCGGGAATTGATTCCGATAATGCAAATATGGTCCCCCGCCTGCAATCCGATCTGATCCGGCAACGGCTGGCGAAATTCCCTGCCGTCGCCATTCTCGGGCCCCGCCAGTCCGGCAAGACCACGCTGGCCCGGCGGTTCCCGGGCGCGTATTTCGACCTGGAGCAGGAAGGAGACCAGGCTCGCCTGGACGCCCAGTGGGACACCCTGACGGCCGGGCGAGAGTTGATCATCCTGGACGAGGCCCAGTCAGCCCCGGCGATCTTCCCCCGTCTGCGCGGCGCGATCGATGAACGCCGCCATCGCAACGGGCGATTCCTCCTGCTGGGCTCTGTCTCGCCGGCCCTGATGAAGAACATCTCCGAGTCGCTGGCCGGACGGCTGGCCGTAGTCGAACTCTCGCCGTTCCTCCTGCCCGAACTGCGGTTTCGGCGAATGGACGACCTGTGGCTCTTGGGCGGATACCCCGGGGGCGGCATTCTCGATGACGCCGTGTTCGGCCCCTGGCAGGAGGCGTACCTGAAGACGCTCATCCAGCGCGACCTGCCCGCCTGGGGCCTGCCCGCCAAGGCCAAGACCACCGAACGCCTGGTCCGCATGCTGGCGGCCCTGCACGCCCAGACGCTCAACGCCTCGCAACTGGGCTCGGCCCTGGGCCTGGACGCCAAGACCGTCGCCGGGTACTGCGACTACCTGGAAGGGGCGTTCCTCATCCGCCGCCTCCAGCCGTATTACGCCAACATCCGCAAACGGCTCGTCAGGTCCGCCAAGACCTTCTGGCGAGACTCCGGGTTGCTGCACGTCCTGATGGGCGTGACCGGCATGGAGCAACTCTTCTCCCAGCCCTGGGTCGGGCAAAGCTGGGAGGGGTTCGTTATCGAGCAAACCCTGGAGACCCTGGCCGCCGTGGGCAAACGGGCCCAGGCGTTCTTCCTCCGCACCTCCGACGGCTACGAACTGGACCTCGTGCTCGACTGGGGCGCCCAACGCTGGGCCGTCGAAATCAAGCTGACCTCCGACCCCTCGCCCGGCATGATCGCCCGGCTCAACAAAGTCGCCGACCTGATCGGCGCCTCCCGCCGCATCCTCCTGTGCCGAATCGCCCGCCCCATCGAAACCGACACCCTCCTGGTCGCCAACCTCGCCACCTGGCTCAAACAGCTTCTCGAGTGACCGGCGGCACATCTCTCACTCCGGATTCGGTGGCACAATACGTCTCTCGAGGGCAGAGGCAACTCTCGGTTCCCCTGACCCCACCCCCACACGCCGGAGCGGGGGATCCGGTCCGCCGAAGGCGGATTCCCCCGGCCCCCCATCCCCGGCCCACACACGCCAGGACCACGGCACGTCCGATCCGCGAGCGACTTCCCCTTCCGGTTCCGTGGGGGGGAGTGTGGCCGGGCCGAGGGGTTTCGGGAGAGCGCCCGCACGCTCTCTCCATGTTTCCGGTTGGACCGGGGATTCGCTCTTGCCCGGAGTGAAAGAGGTGGGTAATGACAAGTCGGCGGCCCCCACCCGTCCGCCTGTGGCCGTGCCGCTCCCTCCTTGCCCCGGCGGGGCAACGGCCTGTAGCTACGGGTGGGGTCCGCCTCCGGCGGACGAAACCCGTAGAAAGAAACGGTCAACACCCCCCTTCTTCTCTCTTTCCTGCCGCCCCGGCGGGGCGGAGGAATCCCCCGGTCTCCCTCGCTGGTCCGATCTCACCGAGACCAAACCGCCTGGGAACGTCTCCTTCGCCCCTCCAGGGCGAGAAGAAAAAGAAGAAGAAGAAGAAACAGGAAGGGGAGCGACTCCTTCTCTACGGGTTCCGTCCGCCTTCGGCGGCCTCTACCCGTAGCTACATCCCCCGGCCCCCGCCGGCCTCTAACCATCCCCGCTCGCCTGTACCGCTCTTTGCCCCGGCGGGGCCGGGGCCGAAACAGGGGCTGAGCCGCATCCCTCCTCAACCGGCCATTCTCATGGCCTCGATCGCGACTTCATTCTGTCTGGGCGCGGGCGTCCAGCAACGCATTCAGTTCCTCCGCCAGCAGAACATTCTGTTCCAGGCACACCTGGCGGATGGTTTGGCCGGTGAGGGCAGCTTGCTTGGCCAGGGCAGCGGCGCGGTCGTAGCCGATGCGGGGGGCGAGGACGGTGACCAGGGAGAGGGATTGTTCGATCAACTCCCGGCAGCGGGATTCGTTGGCGGCCAAACCATAGATGCATTTGGAGGTGAAGGCCAGGGCGGCGGAAGAGAGAAGGCGGATGGCGGTCAGGAGGTTGACGGCGATGAGGGGGACGGCGACGTTGAGGTCGAGCAGGCCGCCCACGCCGCCGGTGGCCCCGGCGGTGATGGCGGCGTCGCAGCCGACGACCTGGCAGGCGACCTGGATGACCGATTCGCACAGGACGGGGTTGACCTTGCCGGGCATGATGGAACTGCCCGGCTGGGTGGCGGGCAGGGACAACTCGCCCAGGCCGCAGCGGGGGCCCGAGCCGAGAAGGCGGATGTCGGAGGCGATCTTGCCCATGGCGATGGCGACGCTCTTGAGGGCGCCGCTGGCGTAGAGGGCCGCATCCCGGGCGGCGAGGGCTTCGAAGTAGTTGGCCGCCGGGCGGAAGGGCAGGCCGGTGTCTTGCACGAGTTGGGTACAGACCTGCTGGGCGAACCCGGCCGGGGCGTTCAGGCCCGTGCCGACGGCCGTGCCGCCGATGGCCAGTTCGCAGAGGCGGTCGAGGGCGGGCGCCAGGCCGCGGATCGCGCCGTCGATCTGGGCGGCGTAGCCGGAAAACTCCTGCCCCAGCCGGACGGGCACGGCGTCCATCAGGTGCGTCCGGGCGATCTTGACGACGGAGTCGAACTCCTTGGCCTTGGCGGTGAGCGCATCCTGCAAGGCCCGCAGGGCGGGGATGAGGCTCTTGCGGATCGCGACGGCGGCGGAGACGTGAAGGGCGGTGGGGATCACGTCGTTGGAGCTCTGGCCCATGTTGACGTGGTCGTTGGGGTGAACGCGGGCCTTGTCGCCGGCGGAGGCGCCCAGCAACTGGCAGGCGCGGTTGGCGATGACCTCGTTGGCGTTCATGTTCGTGCTGGTGCCGCTGCCGGTCTGGAAGACGTCGACGGGGAAGTGCTTTTCCAGGGAACCCAGGGGGAGTTTTCCGTCAACGATTTCCCGTGCGGCGGCGATAATCGCGTCGGCCAGGGCCGGGTCGAGGCGGCGGGCCTGCCTATGGGCGGCGGCGGCGGCGGCTTTGATCTGCGCCAGGGCCCGCAGGAACTCTCGCGGCATGGTCCAGCCGGAGATGGGGAAGTTCTCGACCGCCCGTGCGGTGGACGCCCCGTACAGGGCGTCGGCGGGAACGGGCATGTCGCCCATGGCGTCGGTTTCGATGCGAGTGTCGGTCATTGAATGCTCCTGGAGGGCGAGCGGATTATACCCGGGGGGAGGGGGGAAGGGGAGGGAATCACCGCAGAGGGCTTGACGCGGCCCCTGTCGGGGCCGCAACCAAAGGACCAATGAAAGACGCTGCTCAAAGGGGTATGGTATTGGTGCGAACCATCCATTCCCAAGGAGCAGCGTCATGGAAGACTTTGTACAGC
>JAPLNA010000159.1 GCA_026693065.1 Planctomycetota bacterium | reverse complement strand
GGGCGATTCGATTGCCTCCGGGGCAGAGCCCGGGCGGCTCAGGCGCCCTCGAGTTCCGTTGCGATCGCCTCGGCCTGCTGGGTGTGCCAGATGTCGCCGAACTTCTTCTTCATCAGGACGGCCCGCTTGCGGATCTCGCGGACCGGACCGGCGAACTTGCCTTGCCACTTCTTCTTTTCCTGCGCGTCCGACGGGCAGGTCGGAATGCCGGCGGCCGCCGAGCGGATGGCCAGGTATTCCTTCTCTGCTTCCAGTGTGGTCTGGAACGCCTTGTCCTTTAGCAGTTCCGCCAACTGTTTCCCGGCCTCCTCCCCCGGGGCGCTGCCCCGGTAGAGCTGCCGCACGTTCGTCAGGATACTCACCGTCTGCGAAGGCCGCTCCGACTGCTTGTCGAGGGCCTGTTTGGTCAGGCGATCGGCGTAGGTTTCGAGGTTGCCCTGGAGGGCGGAGGCCTCGGCCTTGGTGTCCTCGTCGGCCTTGTCGCTCTCGGTGCGCTCCTTGCAGTACTTCAGGGCCGAGCCGTATTGCTCCGAGCGAACCAGGGCCACCGCCGGGGCGATCTTCTTGTACGTCTGGGCGCCCAGCAGCGGATGCGGGCGGAGGGCCAGGTACTTGAGGGCGGCGTTCTGGGCCTCGACGCTGAAGCCGGGGAAGGCGGCCTTGGCCGTGCCCGTGTGATCGTACACGAGCGCCGTCAACTGCTTGCCGTCGCGGTTGGTCTGTCCCTTCTTGAAGATCTCCGGCATCGGCAGGGTCAGTCCGGCCACGACGGGGAAGGAGGGCTTGAGCGCCCTGGCGGCCGCGGCGGCCTTCTCCCGCATCCCGGAGCCCTCGCCGGCGATGACGGCCAGGCCCGCGGCGCGATGGGCCTCGTAGAACCGCTTGAGTTGGTCCAGAGACGCCACCGAGCGCAGGTCGGCGGGCTGCCACATCACGATCACCACGACGTTGCCACGGAACGCTTCGACGTCCGCGTCGGGCCCGGCCAGCGGCGAGCCGAGTTTGACCGCCGCCAGTTCCGAGCTGTCCCAGGTCGACGGGGCGGCCTCTCGCGTCTGGGGCTTGGGGGGCGGAGTCTTGTCCGCCGGGGCCGTCTGACCCGCCAGCGCCGCCGTCAAGAACGCTACGCACGCCGCCGGAATCGCCTGCCGCCAGAGCCCATGGCTGTTCGTCATGACTTGTCTCCTGCCGTCTGCCGCTGTCGGCGGCGGACAGGTCGTCCACCATCATATCCGACCCGGGCGGGGCTGTATAGGAAACTCTCACGCGCCCCGTCGCCCCCACCGGCGGCGGAAACTGGCTCAACCCCAGTTTCGGTCGAGGGCACATTGGCATAGGCAGGTACGAGAGAAAGGGATTGGATTTCAGGATTATGGGATTATGGGATTGAACAGAATGCCTCGGAGAAGAACGAGGCTGCCCTGTGTCGTCCGGTGACCTCCGGCCACAAGCATGCGACCGTTCCAGCTTCCGGGGGTTCTGTCTTCGCGTTTCAATCCCATAATCCTGAAATCCCTTTCTCTGTGCGCCAGGAAAAGCCTGGGTGAGGAGGTGTGCGATGTAGAGGACCCCGTTGGCGGAGGACCCGGTCCGCCGAAGGCGGATTCCCCCGCACCCCCTTCCCCGGCTCACACACGCCAGAACCATGGCACACCCGATTGCCGCGCGAGTTTCCCTTCCGGTTCTGTTGGGGGGTGTGTGGGCCGGGCAGAGGGGTTTGGGGAGAGCGTCCGCACGCTCTCCCCATGTTTCCGGTTGTTGGGATTGCCTATTGTTTCCGAAGGCAAACTGGGGAGGCTCAGCGGCGGAAACCCTTGACCGGCGGGGGCCGAGAACGGAGAATGGCCACCGTCGGGCGAGCGGCAATCGCCCGCTCCGAAGGCCCCCTATGGCAAGAACGGTACTGATCGTGATCGTGCTGGCCGCGGTGACGGGCGCGTGCCTGGCCGGCGTGTGCCCCAACTGCAAGGGGCAGATTCCCGATGGGTCTAACTTCTGCCCGTCCTGCGGCGCCAAGGTGCAGGCGGCGTGCGCCCGGTGCGGAGCGCCGCTGGGGCCCGGGGCGAAGTTTTGCCCCCAGTGCGGGCAGAAGGTAGAGGGCGGCCCGGGCTCGCCGCCGGCGCCGGGGGAACCGGCCGGGGGCGCCGAGACGGCCCCGGTCGCCGCCAGCCGTCCCGCCGGGCCCTTCGATCCGCGCAACGTCGAAGCCGATCGCCAACTGCTGACCTTCGGGGCCTTCACCAACGAGCAGGTGGAGCAGATGATCCGGTCGGCCAGCGATCGGATCCTGTCGGCCCAGCAGATAGACGGTTCGTGGGAGCCGATCCTGATGTATCAGTCCGCCCGGTCGGGTATCGGCACGGGGGGGCCGCCACCGGGGCAGAAGCCCATCCCCATGCACCAGATGGGGGTGACGGCGATGGCGGTCTACGCCCTGCTGGAGGGCGGGCTGACGTACCACGACCCCCGGATGAAGAAGGCCCTCGATTGGCTGGAGGGGACCACCAGCGACCAGACGTACGACGTCGCCTTCCGCGCCAATGCCTACCAGGCCGCCGTCCGCCAGGGCGGCGTCCAGTATCGCAAGCCCCTCCAGCAGGACGCCAAGCTGCTGATCGAGAAGTCCAATCACGGCGGCTACAGCTACTTCCTACGCCCTCCTGGGCGTCTGGGCCGCCGCCCAGGCCGACGTCGAGATCCCCGCCAAGTACTGGCAGGAGGCCTGGGGCCATTGGCGAAGCCGCCAGAACGGCGACGGCGGTTGGGGGTATGACGCCGGGCAGCGGTCCACGTCCGGGCTGGGCACGGCCACCATGGCCACCGCCGGGCTGGCCAGCCTGTTCGTCTGTTACGACCAGCTCTACGGGGCCGACTCCATCCAGTGCGGCGCCACCCCCCCCAACGCCGCCACCATCGATCGCGGCATGAAATGGCTGGAGAAGAACTTCGCCGCCAGTTTCAACCCCTCGGCCGTCCAGTCGATGCACTATCACCTCTACGGCGTCGAGCGGGTGGCCCTGGCCAGCGGGTACAAGTACTTCGGCGGCATCGAGTGGTACCGCCACGGCACGAAGATTCTCCTGGGCCCCGGGGCCGGCGTCCAGTGGGGCAGTATCTGGGAGCCGGCCTACACCATCCTGTTCCTGGCCCGGGGGCGCAACCCCGTCCTGTTCAACAAACTCAAGCGCCCCGGCGACTGGAACAATCGCCCGCGGGAACTGGCCCACCTGACCCGCTGGGTCAGCCGTACTCTCGAACGTCAGATCGGCTGGCAGATCGTCGACGTGGATTCCGAGTCCACCGACTGGCACGACGCGCCGATCCTGTACATTTCCGGCTCCAAGGCCCCGACGTTCACCGACGCCCAGGTCGCCCGTCTCCAACGCTACGTCCGCGAGGGGGGCACGATCTTCTCCGTCGCCGAGTGCGGCGGGGAGGCCTTCCGGAGCGGCATGCGGAAACTCTACGCCAAACTGTTCCCCGACGGCGAGATCACCCTCGCCCCCAAGACGCACGAGATCTACAACAAGGACGCCGGCTTCCCCATGCCCGCCGGGCCTCCCATGTACGTCGTCACCAACGGCGTCCGCGTGCTGGCCTACCACAGCGACCAGGACCTGGCCTTGGACTGGCAGACCAACAAGCACGTCTCTCGCCCGGAGAGCTTCCAGGTCTCCTTCAATATCGCACGGCTGGTCACGGGGGAGGTCAAGCTGATGCGCCACCGCGCCCAAAGCCACTGGCCCGACGCGAAGGTGTTGGCGGCGGCGGCCCCGGCGGCAGCGCCCCTGAAACTGGCCCGCCTGCGGTTCGCCGGTAACGCCGACCCCGAGCCCCTCGCCCTCGAACGGTTCCGCCAGGTGATGGCCGTTCACGATGCCCTCAGCGTGGAGATCGTCGGCCCGATCCCCATCGACCAACTGGCCGCCCAGAAGGTGCGGTTCGCCCACCTCGCCGGCGTCGGGCCACTCAACCTCTCCGCCGCCGAGATCGCCGCCCTCAAGGCCTTCGTCGAGGGCGGGGGAACCCTCCTGATCGAAGCCATCGGGGCCTCCGCCCCCTTCGCCCAGCAGGCCGAGAAACTCATCCCCGCCATCTGTCCCGGCCGCCCGCTCGTCGACCTGCCCGCCGACAACGAGATGATGAAACTCCCGGAACTGGAGATCAAGTCGGTCACCTACGCCCCGCGGACCACGAAGCGCCTCGGTCGCACGCCCGAGATGCCGCTGCTGAAGGCCGTACTCTTCGACGACGTCCCCCGGCTCTACCTCAGCCGCGAGGACGTCACCACCGCCCTGCTGGGCTGCCCGTACGCGAGCCTGGACGGGTACTCGAGCCGATCGGCCCTGTGCCTGCTCCGCAACATGCTTTCGCTGGCCTGCCGGGGGAAGTGATATCTTTGCTTGTCGAATCGCGCAAAATCTGTAGGATGAGGAGCGTCGCTGGCGGCAGGCGCCAGTGAGAAGCGTTCGGCCATCGCAGGAAAGGCGTCCAGACAATGTCCAAGAAGATCAAGGTCGGCATCATCGGCAACGGGGGCATCTCCGGCGTGCACAACAGCGGGTACGTCAAGAGCGGGCAGGCGGAGGTCTGGGCGCTGTGCGATATCAAGCCCGACGTGCTCGCCGCCAAGAGCAAGGTCTACAACGTGCCGGCCGAACGCTGCTTCGCCGACCATCGCGCCCTGCTCAAGCTCAAGGAAATCGACGCCGTCAGCGTCTGCACCCCCAACAAAACCCACATGAGCATCACCCTGAACGCCCTGAAGGCCGGCAAGCACGTGCTGTGCGAGAAGCCCATGGCGATGACCCCGGGCGAGGCGCAGAAGATGATCGACGCCGCCAAGGCCGCCAAACGCAAACTGCAGATCGGCCTGATGCACCGCTACCGCACCGACGCCGGATACGTCAAGGGCCTCGTGGACAGCGGCGCGCTGGGCAAGATCTACTTCGCCCGCTGCCAGGCCATCCGCCGCCGCGGCGTGCCCAGTTGGGGCGTCTTCGGGCGGCTGGAAGAGCAGGGCGGCGGCGGGCTGATCGACATCGGCGTCCACCAGATCGACCTGTGCTGGTACGTGATGGGCAAGCCGATTCCGGTGGCCGTCAGCGGGCAGGTATATCGCACAATCGGCAACACCCCGGGCCACTTCGGCATGTTCGGCGAGTGGGACTGGAAGACCTACACCGTCGAGGACTTCGCCTGCGGGCTGGTGCGGTTCGCCAACGGGGCCACGATGAGCATCGAGTGCAGTTTCATCGCCAACCTGGACCAGGACCGCGAGGGCTGCCACATCGTCGGCGACAAGGGCGGGGCGAGCCTGAGCCCGCTGTCGGTGCAGTTGGAGACCAACGGGCACCTGATGGACTGCACCCCGCGCGACTTCGTCACGGTGGACCTGCACGGCAAGCCCGCCGACATCAGCATCCACGAGCTGGAGCTGGCCAGCTTCGTCGACGCCGTCCAGCACGACAAGCCCGTCTTCGTGCCGGCCACCGAAACCATCTGGACCCAGAAGATCATCGACGGCATCTTCCGCTCCGCCGCCGCCGGCAAGGAAGTCCAGATCCGCTAAGCGGGCCCAAGAACGCCTGTCGGGCCGCCGGCGCGTCGTCGAGAGGGCGAGCAGAGCATGCCAAACCGAACGATGACGCCGGCCCTCGTGGGCCTGGTGGCGGGGGTGGCGTTTTGCCTGGCTGGCGCGAGGCCGGCGGGGGCCGTCCTGCCCGTGACGGGGACGTATGTGCCCCAACTGCAGGCGGTCGATACGCTGATGCAGAATTTCATGGCCGGCAAGCCCATTCCCGGCGGCACGATCGCGATTACCCACAACAACAAGGTCGTCTACGAGCGGGGCTTCGGCTACACCGACGCGGCCGGGGGAAGCAAGCCGATGCAGGAGAACGCCCTCATGCGCCTGGCCAGCGTGTCCAAGCCCGTGACGGCCTCGGCGGTCCAGCAACTCATCAAGGACGGGCAGCTCAGCCTGAACGCCAAGGTGTTCAATCTGAGCGGCAACGGCGGGGTCTTGAACGTCAGTCCGTACAACGGAACGCTGGGGGACGCACGGCTGCGGGATATCACCGTGGGCGAACTGCTCGCCCACCAGGGCGGGTGGAACCGCGACGTCGCGGGCGACCTGGCGTTCCGGGATGTGTCGATCGCCAACGCGATGGGCCTGCCCAGCCCGCCTGGCATCGCCGCCAGCGCCCGCTACATCCTCAGCCAGCCCCTCCAGTTCACCCCGGGCACGGCGACGAGCTATTCCAACATCGGCTTCATGTTCCTGGGCATGGTCGTCGAGGCCGTCTCGGGCCAGGGGTATGAGTCCTACGTCGACAGCAAGGTACTGGCCCCGGCCGGCATCCCCGCGTGGGAGATCAACGCTGGGCGGACCTTCGCGGCCAATCAGGACCCGCGAGAGCCCGTCTACTCCAGCCCGTACCTCGCCCAGAACGTCTACAACCCGACCGGGCCGAGCGTTTCCTCCCCCTACGGCGGGTGGGACCACGAGAAGGCCATGGCCTACGGCGGGCTGATCGGCTCGGCGAAGGCGATCGCCACGCTGGCCCAGCGTCGGATCGCGTACGGCCCGGAGATCGGCAAGCTGCGGTCGGACTACACCACCTACACCAACTACTGGTGGGCCCACGAGGGCTCGCTCGACGGCACGGACACCCTGATGCTCCAGTACCAGAGCGGCGCGAGCAACTGGACCTATTCGGTCCTCTTCGACCGCCGCCCGACCGACGGCACGGTGTACACCGACTCGCTGATTTCCCCGTTGCAGAGCATTCTCGGGGGCCTGACGGCCTGGCCGGCGCCCCTGAGCTACGCCGGCGACCTGAGCAACGACCAGTGGCTCACCCAGGACGACGTTACCCTCTTCCGCCGGGCCGAGACTCTCACCAGCACGGCCTTCGGTGCGGCCTATCCCGGCGGCCGGTATCTCGCCGGCGACTTCAACGGCGACGCCGCGGTGACCGCCGCGGATTCACCGGGCTTCATCGCCGCCCTCCAGCACGCCGGGGCGCCCGCGGACATTATCGCCCTGGTCACCGCCAGCACCATCCCCGGCGACTTCAACCGGGACGGCGAGGTCGGGCCGGAGGACTTCGGCATCCTGAAGGACCACTTCGGCCTCGAGGGCCTGGCCCACGGCAACCAGGAGAGCTGGACGCTGGGCGACGCCAACGACGACGGCGAGATCGGCCCGGAGGATTTCGGCCTGCTGAAAGACCACTTCGGCGAATCCGGCGGTCTTGTCGGCACGTATCCCCTGGCGAGCCTTCCCGAGCCGGCCACGCTCTTTGCCATCTTCGCCGCCGCCCTTCCTATGTTGCTGAAACGACGGCCGATGACGGGCGTATCCCGAAGATGAACAGGGGTCCCGACCGGTTCCGGCTTGACGCGTGGCCGAGTCGTGATATACTCTACAGTTTGGTAACGGAAGCCACCTGTCGGCCACGCCTTGGCGGCGAGCCCGCCGAACCCGTGAACCGTGGAGGTCTTGAAACATGCGGTCTGGAATCCTTGGCGGCGTCGGAGCGTTGTTCCTGTTGTGCGCCGCTTCCGTCAACGCCACGGTGACTCTCCAGGCCGGCGACGTCTCCGTTTCCTTTGACCGGGGCGGATCGTGGACCGTATCGAGCATTGACTGGAAATCGCACCGGTTCTGCGACGGCCTGGCGATCGGCAGTGCGCAGGGCACGGTGATTGAATTCGGAGACGGGGTGGATCGTCTCTTGGCAGGGTCCTACCACGGGGGGGAGACTCTGGTTGGCGCGACGGTCACGGTCGACGGCGTTTCCGGTGCGATTCAGGACGACACCAGCTACTCCGGCGACGTGGTGCAGTTGTCTCGCAGCTCGGTGATTCTTGACGCCTTCGCCCTGACCTCCACGATGACCATCAGTTCGGCGGGGATCACCGAACGCGTGGTCCTGACAGGCCTGGCCACGAACCTGTCGGTCTTCAAGTGCTACGGCTTCCTGGCCAGCCGCGAGAACCGGTTGAACAAAGTGGCGACCTTCGATCAGAACGGAGGCCTGCTTTCGGTGTTCTCGACACGACTCGACAATTTCACCGAATTCAGGTTTGACGCGGCGTCTGTGGCCCAGTACGACCCCGTCGCCGGCGAGGGAATCCTCTCGACCCTCTCCGAGGGGCTGGGATACGGCGCCAAACAGTCGATCCAGGACAGGGGGACCGACAACAAACTCTACGTGACCCTCTATGGCCTGGGCGGGCCGGTCGTAGCGGGGGCTCAGTATGCGATGACCCAGGAGATCACGTTCTTTCAGACCCCGGCCTCCCAATGGTATGACCCGGAGCCCCCCGTCGACCCGCCTCCTTGGGAACCTCCGCCCCCGCCCCCCGACGGCATCCTGTACGGGGACTTCAACATGGACGGCGAGGTCGGGCCCGAAGACTTCGGCATCCTGAAGGACGGCTTCGGTCTCGACGGCCTGGTGCACGGCCAGCATGAGAGCTGGACCCTGGGCGACGCCAACGACGACGGCGAGATCGGCCCGGAAGACTTCGGGCTGCTGAAGGATGACTTCGGCATGGCCGGGGGGGGCACCGGCACGGTTTCCCTTTCGAGCGTCCCCGAGCCAGCCACCCTTTTGGCCCTCTTCGGCGGCCCGATGCTAGTGGGGCTGAAACGAAGGCCCAAGGCCCGAGTCCGATAGCCATCGGGATCCCGGCCCTGCGCCGGGCGCCCCGGGCGCGCCCGGGACGCGGCAAACGCCCCAGGACCTGACCGGCGGCGGGGGCAAAAAAAAAGCTGGAGTCCCCCCGGCCCGCGCGGTAGAGTAATCCGCCATGAAATTCCCACAGGTTGGTTTTGGCACGTTGCTTTCGCTCTGGTGGGGCAAAATCCGCCGGACGGTGATGGGCGCCCTGTTTTCGGGCTTCATCCGCCGCCGGCACGAACTCCGCCAGGGCCAGTGCAAGCGCTGCGGCACGTGCTGCCAACTGGGGTGGGTCTGCGCGGCCCTGGACTTCGACGACGACGGGCTGGCCCTGTGCAAACGCTACGACCGCTATCGCATGCCCTCCTGCCGCCAGTTCCCCACGACCGCCTCGGACCTGAGGGACGTCCAGGCCGTCCGCCCGGGCGCCGTCTGCGGGTTCCGGTTCCTCAAAGAGGGCGCCTCCTGTCCGCCTCTGCCCTGCACCCCCCCCGAGCCCATCGACGAGGTGGTGACCCCGGCCACCGACCGCGAGTAACCCCGGGGTGTATCGAAACTGACGCGAGGGGATTTCGTCGGCCGTATCTTCACGTCAGGCCAGCAAAGCATATTCCTCGCGACGGCGAAAACTCTTTGCGCAACGGTTGGTGAACGGGATACAAAGGGTCGGATGTCCGCACAAAGGAGACCGGCCGTGAGAGCACTGGCGTTGGCGATGGTCGTGACGTTATGCGGCGGGTGCGGGCTGGTCGAGTACAAGCCCCCCAGCCCGACCGTCCTTCGCCTCTCGCCCGCGCCGGCCGACGGGGGCCACGGGGACAAGCCTATTGACCTGGGATTCGAGGACGTCGGCTGGGATACGCTCCAGTCGGGTTACGGGGCAGCCGCCCAGAGCTACCACCCGCGGGATCACGAAGGATACCTGTACTTCGGTTACGATCGCTGGCAAAGCTCGCAACCAGGCCGCAGCCTCCTGATCACCCCTCTTCGCCCGGCGGGCGCGGCGACGTGCCTCTACAGGTTCCAACTGATCGTCCCCGAAGAGCTGCTCGCCCCCGACGCCAAAGGGGCCGGCCGGCGCGTGATGCTCGAGGGCACCCTCACCTCACCGCCCGTCAAGGCCGGCGACCGCCGCCTGCGATTCGACGTGCAAAACGTCCCGCTGACCCTCTCCCCGCCGGGCGCGGGGCGGTACACGCTGTCGGGGCGAATCGTCGCCACCCCGCAGGACCCGAGAGACTTCGAGGAACTGCTGCGACAGTTCAACAGCGACGGGTTCTTCGTGGAGGCACAGAGATGAAGACCACGCCATGGTGGTTCGCGGCCGCCGCCCTCGTGCTGCTGGCCCCCCGGCATGGGCGGGCCGACGGGTGCTTCGTGTCCGTCAAAACGACCGAGGTGGGGCAGTCCAAATCGCTGGTGAGTTCGCCCAAGCAGGAGGCCATCCTGGCCACCGACGGGCAGACCGTGCAGGTGGTCCTGCGAACGCATTTCAACGCGGGCCCCAAGGAACTCGGCTGGGTCGTGCCCGTGCCCGGCGAGCCCGACGACGTCGCCAAGGCCGACGACGCGATCTTCGACCGCCTGGACGCGATGACCGCTCCCACGTTCGTGCAGGTCGAACGGATCGGGCACGGCGGCGGATTCATGTTCGGCTGCGGCACCGTTGCCTGGTCGGGCGACGGAGGCCTCGAACGCACCGGCATGCCCCTGGCCGTGCAGGTCGAAAAGGCCGGGCGGGCCGGCATCTTCGACTTCCAGGTCCTCGCCGCCCAGAGCCCCCAAGACCTCCTGCTCTGGCTCGACCAGCACAACTACAGCCCCCCCGAGGGCGCCGCCAAAACCTTCGCCCCCTACGTGGCCAAGGGGTGGCACTGGCTGGCCGTCCGCGTGCGGGCGGAGGAGGCCCACCGCCCCACCCTCGCCCCACACCCCATCACCTACCGCTACAAAAGCTCCAGCCTCGTCTTTCCGCTGGCCATCTCCTCCCTGTCAGCCGCCGAGGAAACCGAGATCGTTCTGTACGTCGTCGGCGCCGGCTACTTCGGCCCCGCCGGCTGGACCGGCTGCACGAGCGAGGAACTCGCCGCCGGCGGCATCGCCGAACAGAAGCTCTCCCCCAGCGGCACGAATTACGAGGAACTGCTCCGCCGCAAGGCCCGCAGCCTGGCCGGGCGGCTGCTCGTGACCGAGTTCGCCCAGCCCTGGCAGATGTTCGGCGCCTCGGCCACCATGGGCAGGCGGTTCGACGACGTGATCGAGTCGAACCTGCTGGCCTCGATCGGGGGGCGCCAGGCCCTCACCCGCCTCCGGGCGTGCGTCCGCCGGGAGCAGATGGTCGAGGACATCTCACTCGAGCCCAAGCCCAGAGCCCCGCAAGTGCACAACCAGATCCGGTTCTCCCCGCCCGCCCCCGCCCAGGCCGGTGGCGCCGCCCTGGGCGCCGGCGCCCTCTCCGCCTGCGCCGCCGGCGGGCTGGCCCCTCGTCGCCGCCGCGCCGCCAAGGCCCTCGCCGCCCTGCTGGTCGCCCTGGGCCTGGCCCTCCTGACCGTCATCTGACCGGGCCAACCCCTTGCTTATCTCCCGGCGCGGGAGTCTACTGTCGGGCCTTGCCGCTGGCGGCTTCGCGACTTGGCATACCCTCACCACGCGTAACCCGCACCACAAAGGAGTCCGGCGATGATCTATCACCCCGGCAAAGGCGCCATGTGGGATCCCTCCATCCTCTGGCACGACGGGCGATACTACGCCTTCATGATGTACAACCGCGACGGCGTCAACGGCCTCGAGGCCAAGCACTGTCTCCTGGCCGTCTCCGACGACGGCGTCCACTGGCACGATGAGGCCGTCGTCATCGAGGAGCTCGAACGCGATCGCGACTGCAAGGTCTTCAAGTGCATGGTCGCCCGCTGCGGGGATCGCTTCATCCTGAACCACGGCGTCGCCCGACCCGAAGGCCAGGATATGTTGCGCTTCTACGAGTCCAGCGACCTTCGCCACTGGAACTACCTCTACAGCACCCGCCCGGACCCCCGCTGGTACGGCCTGCCCCCCGATCCCCACCGCTGGGACCACATGTATATGTTGCCCAAGGTGGAGAACGTGGGAGAAAACCCCGCGGCCGGCTACTGGGGCTACCCCGTCGCCATCGCCAAACCCGGCGACCCCCGCGGCGTCGGCATGATGCAGTCCGCCGACGGGCGACAGTGGGAACCCCTCCCGCCCGCCAAGGTCGAGTGGGGCGACACGCCCCCCGTCGATCTCGAGTGGGGCGGCTGCGAACGCATCGGCGGCCGCTATTACCTCATCGGCGGCGGCGTCTACCTGGGTTTCAAGGCCTACGGCATGTTCACCTTCGTCGCCGACGACCCCCGCGGCCCGTTCCGCCCCGCCCCGGGCCCCATGCGACTGTGCGGCAATTCCGACACCCACATCTCCTGGCTGGCCGTCTGGTGCCGCGGCCATGACGAACTGCTCATCAGCAACTACGCCTCCATCGCACCCGGCAACCTGGCCCCCTGGCTCCTGCCCCTCCGCAAGCCCCTCCTCGACCCCGACGGCAGCCTCCACCTCACCTGGTGGCCCGGCAACGACGCCCTCAAAGGCCAGCCCCTCCCCCTCAGCAAACCCTCCCTCGCCCTCGACGCCGCCAACGGATACGCCGTCACCTGGCTCGACGAGCGTTTCAACCCCGACCGCGGCGTTATCGTCGAGGGCGTTCTCCGCGCTCGCCCCGCCGTTGGCGCCGCCGGAGTCAACACCCCGGCCAGCGTGGAACAAACTCCCGCGGCCGGCTTCGCCCTCGCCGAACCCGACGGCCACGCCATGCTCGCCCTCATCGGCCTCGGCTCACCCGCAGATTCTCAGACCCAGATCGGCCGGCTGAACGCCGACGGCGGAACTTTCGCCCTGATGGACGCCTCCGGCCCGCCACACTCGGCCACCCTCACCGCCCTGGCCCCCGGTCGCGACCACTCCTTCCGCCTCCTCTCCCGCTCGGGCCTCTTCGAGTTCTACCTCGACGACCGCCTCGCGCAAACCTTCTTCTACACTCCCGGCCCCGGCCGGGTCGGCTTCGCCCTCCGCCACGCCCACGCCGACCTCACGGCCCTCCGCGCCTGGGAGATGTCACTTCACTGACAACGCGGAACGTCCCCACAGGCGGTTGGACAGATCGAAAGCCTTCGCTGCCAGCGTCAGATGCCCGGGGAGAGCGTGCGGTCGCTCTCCCCGCACCCCTCTGCCCGGCCCACACCCCCCCAACGGAACCGGAAGGGGACGTCGTGGGCAGATCGGCCATGCCGTTGTTCTGGCCTGTGTGTGGGCCGGGGATGGGGGGTCCGGGGGGAACCGCCGCCGGTTCTCCCCGTCTCCCGGGGGTGGCGACGGGGGTCTCTCTGCTCACGCCCCCAGACTCAGGATGCAGGGAGGATGCCCGCACCACAACAAGAAACCCCGGCCGCGATCGACAAGCCCCCCGCACGGCGGGGGGACGTTTTTCCCCTGCTCGTACCTCCGCGCCGTCCCGCACAAAAAGCGGTATGGCGTCCCCCGAATTAGATCAAACTGTGCCCGGTGTTCGCGGCCAAGCAATGTGGATTCCCACAACTTCGAAGTCTGAAAGATCACCAGACTCAAACAGACCGGGGTGAATTCGTTGAAGAGCGGCCATCACACGCAAGCAGAAGGCGGCGCTCTCATATACTGCGAATAGTCCGTTATGGTTGACCAAGGGACCAAAATGCTTGGTCATCAGTTCGTCTATGCTACCCACGGGTTCCTGAAGCGCCTGCCGCCCTCGTTCCATGAGGCCACCCGCACCAAGTAGAGAGAACCCATAGCCTGCCGATAAGTCAAAGCCAAGGAACTCGCCTGTGGTTTCGGCTGGAGCTTCGCCTTCCGTAACTTCGATGACCTCGAAAGCACGTTGGCCAAGGTGAGTGTTCCATGAATCGGCAAAACGGCATGCCTTCGAGAGATCCCGTACAACCCCCGATTCGCCACCTTCTTCAAGATACCACATGAACATTCTGTTGATCTCATGATCCGGCGGAAGGTTGTCACAATACGATGGCACTGCGCGGTACGTGCCTCGGTAGCGAGGGTTACCTCCAGGGTATGCAGGTCCATCACAGATCAATAGATTCATTAAGGCACTCCTTATGGTGCCCCCACGCGCACGGGCTTGCCCAGGCGGTCGGAGGCCACGCAGGAGGCCAGGTACGTCTGCACCTTCAAGCCGTTGGCGAAATCGCTCGGGTCGGGCCGGCCGGTGCGGATCGCACGGATGAACCGCTGGTAGTTGTTGGGCGTGGGGGGGCATTTGACTTCTTTCCACAGGCCCTTTTCGACGGCCTCGCGGCCGGTGCAGATCCGATACCCGCTCCCATCCCGGTCCAGGTCCACCTCGATCCCGCCCTTGTCGCCGTACACCCGCGCGCGGAGGCTGTTGAGGTGCCCGCACGCCCAGCGGCTGGAATGAATCGCCCCCAGCCCGCCGCCGGCGAACCCCAGCGTGGCGGCGAAACTGTCGTTGGCGTCGAAGACGTACTCGCCCAGGCGGTTGCCCCTGACGCCCTTGTCGAAGGTCTTCAGTTGGCAGGCGATCCGGTCGATCTCGCCGCCCAGAAAGGCCGTCATGTCCAGAATGTGGCAGCCGATGTCGCCCAGCGTGCCCAGGCTCCCGTGCCGGCTCGAGAGCCGCCACAGCAGGGCCGGGTTCTTCCGCCAGTCGCCCCACACCCGCGAGACCAGCCAGCTCTGCAGGTAGCTCGACTCGACGTGAATCACCCTTCCGATGCCCCCCGCGGCCACCACCTTCGCCGCCGCCTGCAGGCCGCAGGAATTCCGGTACGAAAAGTTCACCATGTTGATCACGCCGGCCTTCCGCACCGCCGCCAGCATCCGCCGGGCCTCCGCCACGCTGGTCGCCAGCGGCTTCTCGCACATCACGTGCAGCCCCCTCTTCGCCGCGGCGATCGACGCCGCCGCATGCGCCGCATCCGTCGTCACCACGCTCACCGCGTCCAGCGTCTCCCGCGCCAGCATCTTCCTGAAATCCCCATACACCGCCGGTATCTTCCACTTGGCCGCAAACTCCCGGGCCTTCCCCTCGACAATATCGCAGCACGCCGTCAGCCTTACCCCTTTCATCTTGCTGAAATTGTCCGCGTGTCCATTCGCCATCCCGCCCGTGCCGATAATCGCCAGCCGTATCATGTGTTGCTCCTGTTGTAGGCCGCCCCGATCCTAAGCCGCCCCCGCCCGCCGATCAAGCGGGAATCTCCCACGAACGCTCCCTCGGTCATGCCAGAGCGTTCCCGCCGCCCTTGTGGTGCGGGCAACCCCGACCGCGATCGACAAGCCCCCCGCACCGCGGGGGGACTCTTTCCCCTCGTGCTCCTACCCCCGCGCCCTCCCGCACGAAACTTGGCCCTTGGCCCGCCGTCCCCCGAATTCATCCTCGCCAGCGAAACCCCGGGGAGAGCGTGCGGTCGCTCTCCCCGAACCCCTCTGCCCGGCCCACGCGCCCCCCAACAGAACCGGAAGGGGAAGTCATGGGCAGATCGGGCGCACCGTTGTCTGGCGTGTGTGGGCCGGGGATGGGGGGTTCGGGGGGAACCGCCGCCGGTTCTCCCCGTCTCCCGGGTTCTGGCGTGGTCGTCTCTCTGCTCCCGCCGCCAGACTTGGGATGCAGGCAAGATGCCCGCACCACAATCGGCCCCGCTGTCTGCTGACCGGGGACGATTTGTGGCCACCCCAGAGGGTGCGGGGGGTACGAGTCAATGTGCAAAATGGGATTGCCACGAATGTCAATTGGGCGTATGATGACGGGGTGAACGTCACGATCACGGAATCGGCCCGGAAAGACTTCGCGGCGCTGCCCCGCGTGATTCAAACGCGGGTCCTGCGGCTGTTCGAACGGTTGGCTGATTGGCCCGACGTCAGTGGGGCCAAGCCGCTGACGGGCAACCTCGCCGGGCGGTATCGGCTGAGAACCGGCGACTACCGCGTGCAGTTCCATGTCCGCGGCGAGTGCGTGACGATAGAGAAGATCGGACATCGGAAGGATATCTACGAGGATTGATCGTGAAGACGCCGACATTTGAAGTCAATGGCAAGATGTTCATGGTGGTCGAGCGGGACGAGTACGAACGTCTGCGGGAACTGGCCAAGGCCGCCGTCTTGCCCGCCCTGCCCGAGCCGGACGGGGAAGGCAACGTCCCGGCCGTGGCGTTCGCCCGGGCGACGATCGCCCGGGGCATCATCCGCGACCGCGTGGCGGCCGGTCTGAACCAGAAGGAACTGGCTCGCCGTGCAGGGGTCCGCGTCGAGACGCTCTGCCGCATCGAAACGGGCAAGCACACCCCCTCCGTCGAAACCATCCAGCGGATCGACCGCGCCTTGAAGCAGGCCGCCCGGCCCTCGAACAAACCACCCCGCGCCCGACGCCCGGCACGGGCCAGGAAAGCCGGCTAGCCCGTAGGCCGCCGCGGGGAAGGGGCCCGGGGTTTTGGGCTCGCGAAATTCGCACGAGTGGCGAGATGTGTAGTGTGGCCCCCGATCCGTCAAATCTAGTCGAAGACATTCTGTCGGCTCAAGGTTATCAACCCGTTCTCCTTCTCATCCAATGTGACTGCCTTGACCTCAGCATACGAACCGAGGATGCGAAATACGAAGCGCCAGTGCCAATCGATAAGCAAGAAATCGGGCACAACCGGCCCCATCATGATCGTCAGCGGAGTAGAATGCACAAATCCGCTTAGGAACTTCTGCATCAGCAGGTATTCCGCTTCCAGCCCTGTGGCCCTGGCGAGGTCGCGAAGTCTGCCCGGGAACCAGTCACCGCGAACCTTGTTATTCTTGCCTGTGTACTTTGCCTTGACACTCTCAAATCTTTCCTCGATCGCCGGTTCCGCGTTAGCACGCATTGGACTGCCGCTGAGTCGCTTGGCGAGCCATGTCTTGCTGGAGTCCATGAGTTCGATACGTTGCTTGCGTTCGACCCACATAAAGTCGAGGTACAAACGTGCCCGCTCTTCCTGCTTGGCTTGGTCCGCCAGGATATACAGGCCTTGCAGCGTCACGTCGTACATGGTCCGAAGAATCGACAACGCGTCGAACCCGTAGTCGTGTCGCGAGTTTCTTCGGAGTACGAGCAATGAATTCCCAGACGCCACGAGTCGCCCTGCAATCATGTCGATGGCGGCTGCTACGGGGCCAGGTTTCGGGATGGTATTTAGTTTCGTGAGGATCCCATTTGCCACAGCACGCTGGCATTCCAGAATCTGATCGTCGGATACTTCGGAAGCCATTGGATCTCCTCTCGTCAAACATGTTGCGTTCATCAGCGACACGAACATCACGGGATATCACACGTACTTTTGTCCCTTCGCGGGCGGCCTTCATGGCGACAGTTACCAAGAGTAACGCCCCCATCAAAGTCGTACGGTCTCCGCAACTACCCACCGGCAATCTACGAATTGTGGGGTGTGGTATCCTCGGGTTTCAAGGTTGCACAAACCTGTCCCCTGTTCCTCATGATTACTTGGCCGTCTTCTTCGATAGCCGCCATGATTTCCAATGATCAATGGTCGATGCACATATGCCCGACAGAATATAAAGTCCCAAGAGTGACGCAAGCAGGATTTCGCTAGCGGCTCGCCACTTCGGGGCGAGCACAGAACAGATCATGACTGGAACGACCGCCACGATCACCAAACTGCCTACTATGGGGACGATCTTTCTTGAGAAAGGGCGATTCTTGTATTCCTCGCGGCGTTGGCGTTCCTCGCCAATGTATTCGATCAGGTGGGTCTTGATATGGTCCACAAGATCCTCTCTCGCAAAGATACCCTTTCCGTTCTTGTCCATCTTCTTCGGGTGGAATGCGATTCGCACTAGGCCGTCCTTAAGGATCCGTTCCTGTGCTCTTGTCTTCCAATAAGGAACCCTTACTGTCCCAGAGTACGCCCAGTCTGCCGCAAAGTGAGCCCAGAATAGTTGGAGCGCCTCTGTACTCATGTCGCCGAGCAAACGTTCCAACTCATGCATGTCAGGCCTGTCGTTCTCGGCCCGAACCGAGGAACGGATGAATTGCTTGATGCCCTCTTGTTTCATCTAACGTTCTCGCCTGCGAAATCTGGGGAACCACACGCCGGTTCGGGCGACACAATGTATTCCTCTGCCTTCGGAAGCACCCGCCTCACGATCCGCATGAATGGGCGGTGGGAAACTCCGAGATGGCCTGGATTGTCTCCACGGCCGGATGATACCCCGTGCGGGCGGGGCCCGCAAGAAAGTAGCGGGGAGAGAGTGGAGAGGAGAGCGGCGGACTTCACCCGTCCGCCTTCGGCGGACAGCCCATTGCCCCGCCGGGGCAAAGAGAGAAACTCTCCACAGGGGGTTCTCTCGGGGGCCCTGGTGTGAACGAGGCCGATCAGATTGCGTGAGATCGCCACGGAAGAAGAGGCCGATTCGCCGCGGCGGATCGGCCGCAAGACCTGGCTACGGGCTACCGGCTACGGGCTACCCGACCCGGGCCCGGCCGGGGAGGCGTCATTTCTTCCCGTAGCGGCGGCAGGCGGCGAAGTAGGTTTCGAGGTTTTCCAGGGGGACGTTGTTGGGGGCCTGGCCGCCCAGGCAGAAGAGGAAGCCGGGGAGGGCTTTGGCGTGGGCCATGGCGGCCTGGACGTGCGAGTCGACGTCGCGGGGGGTTCCGGTGGTGAGGATGCGGCTGTCGGCGCCGCCGAGGATGAGGCCGGCCGGGCCGACCAGGTCGATCATGCGGGACAGGTCGTTGTGGGGCTCGAGGAACAGGCCGGAGGCGCCGGCGGCCAGCAGGTCCGGGGCGATCGACTCGATGAGCCCGTCGCTGACGGCGAGGACTTTTTTGCCGGCCTGCAGGCAGGGCTCGTAGATTCGGGCGAAGCGGGGAAAGACTTCGCGGCGGAGGAAGGCTGGGTTGAAGATCGGCCCGCGGGCGCTGCACAGGTCCTCGTGGGCGACGACGACGGGGGCGGGCGTGGCCGCGAACGCGCGGAAGACGTCGAGGGTGTATTCCGTGCAGCGGTCCAGCAGGGGCAGGCAGTCGGCTGGGCGGGTGATCAGCGTTTCCATGAACACCGACCAGTCGCAGTAGAAGGGCATGTAGTGCAGGACGAGCTGGTAGTGCCCGGGGATCCACAACAGGCGGTCGCCGACGCACCGCTCGACCCGCTCCCACGCGTCGCACCAGGAGTCGATCTTCTGCTGGAGGCTCGAGGGGTCGTGCGTTCGCGGGTCGAAGGCGAGGATCTCGTCGGGGGTTTTGTACAGCGGGTCGGCCAGCCAGGCCGTGTGGCTCAGGCCCCAGGAGGTGATGACGTGCTTGCCCTCGCGTCGCTGCTGGCCCTCGCGGAGGGCGGGGGGGCCGAACTCGCCGATCAGCGAGGCGTCCAGGTCGTAGCGGTCCAGATACGCCAGGTACGACTCGAGGGGCTTCTCGTACGGGTCCAGCCCGCTGACCTTGCGGAACAAGGCCTCGTGCGCGATGAACTCGCATTGGGCGACCCGGTCGGAATGCCGGCCGGCGATGGCTTCCAGGGCTCGCTGACGACTCATCGTGACTCCCGGGTTTCGCCGGCGACCCTCGCCGGCGGGTTCCCAGATCGTAACCGGCCGTCGTGGGTTGGCAAGGGCATTCCGCCCTGCCGCATCCACGGTTTCGACCGAGAGCACACTGGCGTAAGAAGGTGCGAGAGAGCGGGACTGCTACAGAAGAAGAGGCCGACGTGCCGTCGGCCGCTAAACTGGGTACGGGCGACTGGCTATCACATCCGGAAACCGGACGGGGAAAGGGAACCCCCTTACGGGGGCACTACGAACGAACTGGAGTTGCGCAGGCGAAATAATTCTGAAAAAAAATCGGCGCGTGGCGGGGCAAGGAGTTACGGCCGACGACGGGAGGAAAGGGGGCGAAAAAGGTTGTGGATTTGCCATGTATTATGAATGGCGAGATGCGCGCGGAGAACGGAAAGGAGCCGGTAGCCCGTAGCCGGTAGCCGGTGGGGAGCGGCCTCCGGCCGCGGGAGAGAAGGACGATGACATTGGGAAGGAAGATACACAGGCCGTTTCTTTTCCTGGCTACCGGCTACGGGCTACCGGTCACCCTCCCCCGGGAGGGTGTCCCCGAGGTGCCCTTCAAGTACCCCCGAGGTGTCCTTCAGGTGTCCTTGAGGTGTCCTTGAGGTGTCCTTGAGGTGTCCGAAATTGAGGGGAGGGCGGAGGAGCGGAAGTGGGGCGGGGTTGCAGGAAAAAGAGTTACAAACGCGGGGGGGTTGACCAACGAGTTTTTGGGACACCTCGCGAGAGCGGAGACCGGAAGAAGCGGGACATGGTCACTGAAGTGACCATGCCGAGCGATTGCGCGATGGAACGTTTCATACAGGTAGAAGACCCCGGTAAACCGCCCCTGGGGAGTCGCTCCTGGGATAGAGATTCCTGGTGGGAGAAATCACTCCTCGTAGAGACCGGAAAAGAGGGCGAGGAGGTCAGGGCGGTTGCCGCGGATGTAGACGGGGATGCGTTCGATGGGGGCGACGGCGGTGACGGTCTGTCCACCGGCGAAGGTTTGGCCGGACCAGGCGTCGGTCCAGTCGGCCCCGGCGGGCAGGTAGACGTCACGGCGGCGCTGTTCGTAGTGGAGGATGGGGGCGACGAGGAGGTCGGGGCCGAAGAGGTAGGCGTCTTCGACCACGCCCGCCCGGGGGTCGGCGGGGAAGTCGAAGAAGACCGGGCGCATGGGGGGCAGGCCGCGGGCGGAGGCGAGTTTCATTTGGGCCATGACGTAGGGGCGGAGGCGCTCGCGGAGGAACAGGCAGGCTCGGACGTGGCGGTAGGAGTCGCCGCCGAGGTTCCAGGGCTCGTTGTTTTTCCGGCAGCCATGCGTGCGGAAGACGGGCATGAAGACGCCCCACTGATACCAGCGGACGATCAGTTCGTGGAAGAGGGGGGTCTCGGGGTCGAAGGTGACGAACCCGCCGATGTCGCAGTTCCACCAGGGGATGCCGCTCATCATCATATTGAGCCCGGCCTTCATGTACTGGTCGAGGTGCTCGAAGCAGGACATGATGTCGTGCGGGGCGGGGCAGGCGCCGTATCGTTGGCTGCCGGCCCAGGCGTTTCGGCAGATGGTGACGACCTCGTGCTCGCCGGCGGCGTGGAGGCCCTCGAAGACGTTCTTCTGATGGGCGACGACGAAGAAGGAGTGACACTCCCGGGCCGGGCCGATGTGGTAGGTCACCTGGTCGTAGTCGCCGATCTCGTGGGCCTCGTCGCAGGTGTCCAGCCAGAAGGTGCGGATTCCCAGGTCGACGTAGTTAGCCTTCCACTTGCTCCAGAGGAACTCGCGGGCCTGGGGGTTGGTGGGGTCGTACTGGTAGGCCGGGCCCCCGAAATCGACGGTGTCCTTCGCCCCGTCGAGCGAGCCGGTGAGCAGGCCGTGCTCCTTCATGTACGGGTAGTTCTCGCTGGCGGGGTTGACGAGGATCCAGGGCGAGATCATGATCCGCACGCCCATCGCGTCGGTTTCCTTGACCATGGCGGGCGGGTCGGGCCAGAACTTCGGATCGAGCTTCCAGTTGCCCAGCACGTCCCAGTGCAGGAAGTCGATCACGAGCACCGAAAGCGGCAGGCCGAGGCGTTTGAACTCGCGGGCCGTGGCGAGGAACTGCTCCTGCGTCTCGTAGCGAAGCTTGCACTGCCAGAAGCCCGACGCCCAGTAGGGGAACTCCGGGGCGTGCCCGGTGGCGTCGGCGTAGTGGGACAGGATGTCGGCGTAGGAGTCCCCGGCGGTGATGTAGTAGTCCATCTGCCGGCAGCCATACGAAACCCACCGCGTGCGATTGACGCCGAACTCCGCCCGGCCGAGCGAGGGGTTGTTCCACAGGAACCCGTACCCTTCGCTGGAGACGACGAAGGGCACGACGGCCTTCACGTGCCGCTGGTAGAGGTCGATCACCTGGCCCTTGAGGTTCAGGTGGTCGGCGGCGTTCTGGCCCATGCCGTAGAAGCGTTCGCCGTCTTTGGCGGCGAAGTGCAGCTCGGCCTGGAAGAGCCCCTCGCCGACGGGCTTGAACGACCGCACGGCGGGGTTGTGGGCGTAGACGACGTAGTTGACCTCGCTGAGGATGGGGGTCTTGTCCTGGAGGCCCGGCCCGTGATGGCGGAAGAACTCCATGTGCCCGCCCTGGGTGTAGATGTCGCGGAGGCGGACGGAGATTTTCCCATTGCGCAGCGTGGCTTCATCGGGGGTTATCTGGACTTCGCCGTCGGTCTCGAGCGGGATATCCAGCGCCCAATCGGAGGTCTGCCGCCCGCCGGTGGGGGTCACTCGCACGCGAAGCCCGTCGGGGCCCCAGGCCTGGATAGTGACCGTTTCCCAGCCGTTCCTGTAAACGAGCTTTCGGCCTTCGAAGGCCACCCGCGTGTTGATGTCGTTCGCCATCCGCTGACTCCCGTCGTTCGAGGCCGCGGTTATTTCCGAGGCCGACGGGTGTCATTGTCGCGGGTTCCCCTCTTTCTGCAAGAGCGTGAGCGCATTTCCGGCGCGTGCCGGTTCACCAGGAGCGGAGCAAAGGCAAAGGGCAAAGGGCGAAAAACTACGGGCCGGGGGCGACTGAGCAAATCGCCCCCGGTCCTACTTCAGGGACTGCTTCTCGTCGTTGGGTGCGAGGGTCTTGGCCAGTCGGCAGGCCTCGCGGACGGCGTCGGCGGACAGTTGGGCGATGTGTTTGGCCTGTTGCGACTCGCCGGGGTTCTCGAGCAGCATCCGTTCGGCCAAGGCCTCGGCGAGGTAGGAGATCCCGGCCATTCGCTGGGCCAGCGACTTCCAGATCTGCCGGCTGACAAGGGCGTTCCGCCCCTGAATTCGCCGATGCCAGTCGACGGCGCGTTTTCGAGCGAGCCGCCCCCCGGCGGCCAGGTCGGCGTCGCCGGGGTAGTCGACGTCGCCATCGGCCATTGCGGCCAGGGTGTCTTCGTCGACCGGGGCACTGCGTTGGATTGTCATCGGCTAGCCTTTCCGCCGTGCCGACGGAGCCCCCATGAGGCCGCGCCGGTACTTCTTCACCGAAGTATATGTAACAACGGCGGCTGGGTCCCATCGGCCCAGTCCCCGTTTAGGGCATAGGGGGATTTCCGCATGGCGTTGGGAATCGGTAGGGAGGTCCACTGACGCTTTGGATGGCGATGCAAGGGTGCCGTGGGCCTGGGAGAGCTGCCGGCATAAAGGCCGCACATTGCCCAGTTTCTCCGCCCGACCTGAAGCGGGCGGAGCGGGGCCTGTCAAATTGCGCGCGGGTGGGGGCGGAGGGTGCAAGTGTGGCAGATTTCGGAGGGAGGGCACGGCCCGGGAGTTTTGGCTAAGGCGTTGCCGGAACGGTGGATAAAACTCGCGGCATAGGGGTTGCTATTTGAGGGGTGGTCGCCGTTACGCGGCTGTTTAAGGCAGCGCGTCGGGCTGGAGCGGCTCGAAGGCGACGTGTAAGTAGTTGGCAAAAAACAACCTGAAGGAGATGGTAGATATGGCGGTCAAGCAACTGACGTTCGACGTAGCGGCCAGGCAGGCACTGTTGACGGGCGTGGAAAAGCTCGCCCGGGCGGTCAAGAGCACTCTGGGGCCCCGCGGCAGGAATGCCATCATTGACAAGGGCTGGGGCGCGCCGACGGTCACCAAGGATGGCGTCACCGTCGCCGAGGAGATCGAACTGACTGACAAGAACGAGAACATGGGCGCCAAGCTCGTCAAGGAGGCCGCCAGCAAGACCTCCGACGGCGCCGGCGACGGCACGACGACGGCGACGGTTCTGGCTGAGGCGATCTTCAAGGAAGGCTACCGGAACCTGACGGCCGGGGCCGACCCGATGTCGCTGGCGCGGGGCATCCGCAAGGCCGTCGACGCCGTCATCAAGGACATCGTCGCCCAGTCCACGCCGGTCAAGAACGACGCGGACATTCGCAACATCGCCTCGATCAGCGCCAACAACGACCCCGAGGTGGGCAAGATGCTCGCCGAGGCCATGAGCAAGGTCGGGCGTGACGGCGTGATCACGGTCGAGGAAGGCAAGAGCCTCGAGACGGTCGTGGACGTGGTCGAGGGCATGCAGTTCGACCGCGGGTTCCTTTCGCCTCACTTCGTGACCAACCCCGACACCATGGAAGTGGTGCTGGAAAAGGCCCTCGTGCTGATTCACGAGGACAAGATCTCCAACGTCGCCAAGCTGATCCCGCTGCTGGAGAAGGTCAGCCAGGCCAAGCGCCCGCTGCTGATTATCGCCGAAGACGTCGAGGGCGAGGCCCTGGCGACGCTGGTGGTGAACAAGCTGCGGGGCATTCTGCAAGTGGCGGCCGTCAAGGCCCCCGGCTACGGCGACCGCCGAAAGGCCATGCTTCAGGACATCGGCGTGCTGACCGGCGGCAACGTCTTCAGCAAGGACCTGGGCATCGACCTGGAGAAGATCTCCGTCAGCGACCTGGGGACGGCCAAGAAGATCACCATCGACAACGACAACACGACGATCATCGAAGGCGCCGGCTCGACCGCGGACATCCAGGGCCGCATCGGACAGATCCGCGCCGAGATCGAAACCACCACCAGCGACTACGACCGCGAGAAGCTCCAGGAGCGGCTGGCCAAGCTCGCCGGCGGGGTGGCGCAGATCAACGTCGGAGCGGCGACCGAGACCGAGATGAAGGAGCGCAAGAGCCGCATCGAAGACGCCCTTCACGCCACGCGGGCGGCGATCGCCGAAGGCATTCTGGCCGGCGGCGGGTCGGCGTTGGTTCGCGCCCGCAAGGCCCTGGACGGCCTGAAGCTGACGGGCGATGAAGCCACGGGCGTGGACATTGTCCGCCGCGCCCTGACGGCCCCGCTGTGCCAGATCGCCGCCAACGCCGGGGAAGCCCCCGCGGTGGTGCTCAAGAAGGTGGCCGCCGGCTCGGTCAAGTGCCCGGGCTTCGGTTTCAACGCCGACACGATGGTGTACGAAGACCTCGCCAAGGCCGGCGTGATCGACCCGGCGAAGGTCACCCGCCTGGCCCTGCAGAACGCCGCCAGCGTGGCGACGCTTCTGCTGACGTGCGACTGCTGCGTGTCCGAAGTGCCCAGTGACGACGACGCCAAGGGCGGACATGGACATCCCGGTATGGGTGGGATGGGCGGCGGCATGGGTGGCATGGGTGGGATGGGCGGCATGGGAATGGGTGGGATGGGCGGCATGGGGATGATGTGATCGGATCGCGAAGCCGCAAGCGGCTGCGAAACCGCAAGCGGTTGGAAGAAGAAGAAGAAAAAGAAGAAGAAGAAAGAACAACGGACAACCGGAAAGATAGAACAGCAAAGGAGCGATAGTCATGGCAGTGAAACCTCTCGAGGATCGGGTGCTGGTGAAGCAGTGCGAGGCGGAAGAGAAGACGGCCGGCGGAATTCTGCTGCCCGACGCCGCCAAGGAAAAGCCGCAGATTGGCGAAGTGATCGCGGTGGGCCCGGGCAAGATGCTCGACAGCGGCAAGCGAAGCCCCGTCGGCGTCAAGAAGGGCGACAAGATCTACTACGCCAAGTACGCCGGCACGGAGGTCAAGATCGACTCCGCGAACTACGTGATCCTTCGGGAGTCGGACATTCTGGCCGTCGCCGAATAACGCGCCCCAGCCTAACAACATACGGGAGTGACAGGAAATGGCTGCAAAGCAGATGCTCTATGACACCGACGCCCGAGCGGCTATGCTGGCGGGCGTATCGAAGCTGGCCGCCGCGGTCAAGGTGACGCTGGGCCCGACCGGGCGAAACGTGCTGCTCCAGAAGTCCTTCGGCTCGCCTCGCGTGACCAAGGACGGCGTGACGGTCTCCAAGGAAGTCGAGCTGCCCAATCCCTTCGAGAACATGGGCGCCAAGATGGCCAATCAGGTCGCCAGCAAGACCTCCGACGTCGCCGGCGACGGCACGACGACGGCCGTCGTCCTCGCCGAGGCCATCATGCGCGAAGGCCTCAAGAACGTCACCGCCGGCGCCAACCCGATGGCCGTCAAACGCGGCATCGACCTGGCGGTCGCGGCGGCGATTGAGTTCATCGGCAAGGCCTCCAAGCCCTGCAAGACCACCGACGACCTGCGGAAGGTCGCCACGGTGTCGGCCAACTGGAACACCGACATCGGCAATCTGATCGCCGACGCCTTCGACGCCGTCGGGGCCGAGGGCGTCATCACCGTCGAGGAAGGCAAGAGCCTCGTCAACGAGCTGGAAGTGGTCGAAGGCATGCAGTTCGACAAGGGCTACATCTCGCCCTACTTCATCACGAACGCCACGACGATGGAGGCCGCCCTCGAGGACGCCTACATCCTCATCCACGAGAAGAAGATCTCCAACCTGCGCGACCTGGTCCCGCTGCTGGAGAAGATCGCCGGGTCGGGCAAGCCGCTGCTGATCGTGGCCGAGGACGTCGACGGCGACGCCCTGGCGGCGTTGGTGGTCAACCGGCTTCGCGGCGTGCTGCACGTGTGCGCCGTGAAGGCCCCGGCCTTCGGCGACCGCCGCAAGGCCATCCTGGGCGACCTGGCCGTCGTCACCGGCGGCGAGCTGATCAGCGAAGACCTCGGGCTCAAGCTCGAGAAGGTCGAGCTGAGCAGCCTCGGGCGCGCCAAGCGAATCGCGGTGGACAAGGACAACACCACGATCGTCGAGGGCGCGGGCAAGAAGAAGGACATCGAGGCCCGGATCGAGCAGATCCGCAAGCAGATCGAGACGACCACGAGCGATTACGACCGCGAGAAGCTGCAGGAGCGGCTGGCGAAGTTGACCGGCGGCGTCGCCGTCATCAACGCCGGGGCCGCCAGCGAGGCCGAGATGAAGGAACGCAAGGACCTCATCGACGACGCCGTGCACGCCACTCGCGCCGCCAGCCAGGAAGGCATCGTTCCCGGCGGCGGGGTGATCTTCCTGCACGCGATTCCCGCCGTCGAGGCCGCCCGCGTCAAGGCCAAGGGCGACGAGAAGATCGGCGTGGACATCATCCTCCGCGCGTTGACGAGCCCGACCAAGCAGATCGTCGCCAACACGGGCGAGGACGGCGAGGTGGTGGTGGCCGAGATTCTCGAGCGAGGCAGCAACATCGGCTACAACGCCTCCAACGGCGAGTACGTGGACATGGTCGCCGCGGGCATTATCGACCCGGCGAAGGTCTCCCGCAGCGCGTTGCAGAACGCCGCCAGCGTGGCCGGGCTGTTGCTGACGACCGACCTGATGGTCACCGAGTACGACGAGAAGGCCGAGCAGAAGATCGCCGGCGCCGTCCGGTAGACGAAACGCCGGATTTCCGGTACGATCGTTCCCTGCAACGGGGCGCCGCATGCCGATGCGGCGCCCCGTTGAAACGTTTGCAGGACGCACGAGGCATGCCCGAGAAGCGCGACTACTACGAGGTCCTGGGCGTCGAGCGGAACGCCACTGACGAGGACATCAAGCGCGCCTACCGCAAGGGGGCCCTCAAGCACCACCCCGACAACGCCCAGGGCGACAAGGCCCAGGCCGAAACCAAGTTCAAGGAACTCGCCGAGGCCTACGAAGTCCTCCACGACCCCGACAAACGCCAACGCTACGACCGTTACGGGCACGCGGGGCTTCGCGGGGCGGGCGTGCACGACTTCTCGAGCATGGGCTTCGGCGACATCTTCTCGATGTTCAACGACATCTTCTCGGGCATGGGTTTTTCCGGCCGGGGGGAGTCCGCCGGCCAGCGCGGCTACGACCTGGAGACCGAGGTCGAACTGACGCTGGAAGAGGTGGCCGCCGGGGTGGAGCGGACGCTGGAGTTCGAGCGGATGGACCTGTGCGAGACCTGCTCGGGCAGCGGCGCCAAGCCGGGCGGGTACGGGCAGGTGCAGCAGCAGGTGGCGGGGTTTTTCGGGGTGAGCGTTCGGATCACGGCCTGCCCGGCGTGCAAGGGGCGGGGCTCGACGGTGAAAGACCCCTGTCCGCACTGCCGGGGGGTGGGGCGGGCGAGGAAGCATCGCGTCGTCAAGGTCCGCATTCCCGCCGGCGTGCAGGAAGGCCAGGTCGTCCGCGTCAGTGGCGAGGGCGAGCCGGGCCCGAACAACGATACCCGGGGCGACCTGCACTGCTACGTCCGCGTGGCCGCCCATCCTCTGCTGGCGCGCCGGGGCGACGACCTGATCTGCCAGGCCCCGGTGCCGTTTTCGCTGGCGGCCCTGGGGGGCAAGCTGGAGGTTCCCACTCTCGCCGGGCCCGAGGAGATCGAGGTCCCCGCCGGCATCCAGAACGGCGAGGTCGTGGCCCTTCGCGGGCGCGGACTGCCCAACCTGCGAAGTGCCCGCAAGGGCGACCAGCTCGTGCAGGTCTTCATCGAAGTGCCCCGCAAGATCACCAAGAAGCAGCGGGAGATTCTTTCGGCCCTGGCCGAGACGGACAACGTCGAGATCTCCCCGCAGCGAAAAACGTTCATGGACAAGCTCAAGGACACATTCAAGCGAGCTTCGTCCTGAGGTGGAGGAAGAACCGATGAGCGGCAAGAAGCACCATTCCGACGACGAGCAGACTCCCGCGCCGGAGGCGCAGGCGGGGGAGAATCCGCAGGCCCCGGCCGATCCCGTGGCCGCCCTCCAGGCCGAGAGAGACGATCTGCTCGGGCGGCTCCAGCGTGTTTCCGCCGATTTCCTCAACTACAAGAAACGTGTCCAGCGGGAGATCGACGAGGCCCGCCAGTTCGCCTCGGTCGAGGTGATCAAGCAGTTGCTTCCGGTGCTGGACGACATGGAGCGCGCTCTGGCGGCCTGGCGGGCCGATCCGGGCAACGCCCAGGCGTTGGGCCACGGCACGCAACTGGTGCAGGCCAAGCTGACCGAGACGCTGGCTCGCCAGGGGCTCACCCCCGTCGAGGATCCGGTGGGCCAGGCCTTCGACCCGGCGATCCACTCGGCGATCTGCCAGCAGCCCAAGGGCGGCTACCCCGAGCACACCGTCCTGGAGGCCGTCCGAAAGGGCTACCGCCTGCACGGGCGGACGATCCGCCCGGCCGAGGTGGTGGTCTCCCGTCTGCCGGACCCCCCGGGCGAGCCGAAGTAACACAGGAGGACGCATCATGCCTACCTACGATTACGAATGCGACGCGTGCGGGCACGCGTTCGAGCAGTTCCAGTCGATCAAGGCCTCCCCCGTCCGCAAGTGCCCCGCCTGCGGCAAGCGGAAGGTGCGGCGGCTGATCGGCACGGGGGCCGGCGTGATCTTCAAGGGCAGCGGCTTTTATCAGACCGACTACCGGAGCGATTCGTACAAGAAGTCGGCCCAGGGGGAGAAGCCCGCCGCGGCGGCCACTGCCGACAAGGCTGGCAAGACAGACGCCCCGGCCAAGGCCGACAAATCCTCCGACTCGAAGTAAAGGGCATCCGAGCCGACAAGCTCCCTGCACCGCAGGGGGAGGTTGTTCGTGGACCCAGGGCGCCCGTCGGACCTCACAACGGCATCCCCCTGCGATGCAGGGGGCTTGTCGGTTCCCCGAGCCCGGCGCGGGAGGGTTGGGAATTGTCTTTGCCTGTCCTTGGGCCTCCTGCGTATAATCTCCGCCGATGGATACACACTTGGCCGACTGAGGAAAGGGCATTGTCATGGCAGAGGAACGTAGCGAGATACGGCGAATCAAGTGGGACGAGGTTTTCAGCTTCACCCACATTTTCAAGACCGGCTGGGTGGCCTTGCAGCCCTCCAAGCTGATGCTGGCCATGGCGGCGATCCTGCTGCTCTACGGCGTGGGGGAGGCGATGGGGTGGCTCTGGGGGGTCTGCGGGCAGACCGCCCGGCGAGACGAGATCAACCTGTACGTCTCGCAGAGCCCTGCCGCCTTCGACGTCGAGCAGACGGAATGGAAGCTCTCCGAGCGGCGAGAGAAGGCCCTGGTCCTGGCCCGGGAGGCGTGCTTCGAGCGGAAGGAACTGGACGGCATTCTCCGGGCCGTCCGGGGCGCCGGTGGCGTCGGCGGCGATGAGTTCCGCAAACGCCGGGAAGAGTACCTCAAGAACGACGACCCGAAGGAGAAGGAACTGAAGGTCGACGACGCCAACGATTGGTCGGACCTGCTGGACCAGGCGCGAAAGCATTACGCCAAGGCCTTCCAAAAGGCCGACGACATCCTGTCGAAGGGCAATTTCCAGCAGGACGCCGTGGATGCGGCCATGAAAGAATGGGACAACTCCCATTCCAACGCCAGGGACAACCAGGCCCCCGCGGAGAAGGAGAAGGCCTCCCGGGCGGCTCTGGCCGCTTCGGCGGGAGCGTGGTCGGCCCTGAGCAAGGAGAAACTCCGCGTTCGTAACGAGATTCAGGCCATCGAGGGCTCCGGGATCTTCGACAGCCTCGTCGATTACCAGGGCTGGTGCATTCAGGGCATGCTTCGTTCGGCCTGGCGGTGCAACCTTCTGGGCGGGCTGGACACGTACATGGCCGCGCAGAAGAAGAGGGTTCCGCCCGTTCTGGCCGACGCCCCGCCCACGGCGAACCTGACGACGGCCCAGGACGCCCCCCAGCCCGAGTGCGGCGTGATCTACTGGCTGCTGATGGCCGGACAAGGCCTGATGTGGCTGTTGGGCCGCCACTGGGTGTTCGCGAGTGTCTTCGCCGTGATCGCCCTGGCCGTCTGGGCGCTCTTCGGCGGCGCTCTCCACCGCGTCTGCGCCCTCAGCGTCACCCGAGGCGAAAAAATCTCCATCCGACAGGCCCTCCGATTCAGCGTGGGCAAGTTCCTCAGCTTCTTCTCGGCCCCGCTGATCCTCCTGGTGGTCATCTTCGGCCTGGGCCTGGGCCTGCTGACCCTGGGCGGCCTGGTCTTCGGCAACTTCGCCGGCGGGATCGTGATGGCCATCTTCTTCCCGGTCGCCCTCCTGGTCGGCCTGCTGATCGCCTTCCTGAGCATCGGGCTCGCCATCGGCAGCGGGCTGATGTATCCCACCATCGCCGTCGAAGGCTCCGACAGCTTCGACGGCATCAGCCGCAGCTTCTCCTACACCTTCAACCGCCCCAGCCGCTCCCTCTTCTACGGCGGCGTCGCCATCGTCTTCGGCAGCCTGTGCTATCTGCTGATGCGGCTGTTCCTCTTCGTCGCCCTGGCGGCCACCCACGCCTTCATCGCCATCGGCGTCATCGGCAACGGCGCGTCCCTGGGCGAAGGCGCCGACCGCATGGACAAGCTCTGGACCGCCCCGACCTTCCTGGAGTTCCATGCCCCCATGAACCTCGCCGCCATGAGCGGGGCCGAGAAAATCGCCGCCTACATCATCGCCGCCTGGGTCAACCTGGTCGTCGTCGTCCTGGCGGCCTACCTCCTGACCTTCCTGGCCAGCGCCTCCACCAGCATCTACTGCCTCCTCCGTAACAAGGTCGACGCCACCGACCTCGACGACGTCTACGTGGAAGAGGCCGACGAAGGCGAAGCCCCCGCCCCGGCGGGCGAAACCCCCGCGGCCCCCGCCGCCGAAGCGCCCAAGTAATTCCCCTTTATCTTTCTGTAGACGAAGACGCCCGGGACACTCTCCCGGGCGTTTCTTCTTCTTACCGCTTGCGGTTTAGCAACGTTTCCCTCTTCTCCCGACAGTACCGATCCGTCATCCCCGCGACGTAGTCGCACACCACCCGCTCGAGTCCGTCGGCCGCGATCCGCTGCTGGTATCGCCCCGGCAGCAGCGAGGGGTCGGCCACGTACGCGTCGAACAGGTCGCCGATCACGGCTTGCCCGCTCCGCGTGGCCTTCAGGTTCAGCTCGTGGCAGTAGACGTTGGCCTCCAGGAACCGCTGGAGGGCCTCCACGTCGGCGGCCTTACGGGGCGAGAAACTCGCCAGCTTCCCTCCCGCGCGCCGCACGTCGTCGGCGCTGCCCACGCCCGCGGCGGCCAGGTTCGCCCGCGTCGTCGCCAGCAGGTCGTCGGCCATGCCCGCCAGCACCGCCTTGCACGCGCGGATCCGCCGGTGGATGGCCCTTGCCCCCGGGTCGGCCGCCGCCGCCGCGAGCACCGCCTCGTCCCACAACGCCTGCCCGGCGAGGGACTCTTCCGTGATCCATCCGACCGCGAGGGCGTCTTCCAGGTCCGCCGACGTGTAGGCGATCTCGTCGGCCAGGTCTACCAGTTGCCCCTCCAGCGGGCCTTGCAGGCCGGGCGGAAATTCCGATCCGCTCGGGGCGTCGTACCGCGTCTCGTGCCGGGCCATGCACTCCCGCACCACGTGCGTGAGGTTAAGCCCGCGGAACGCCGGGTACGGGTGCTCCAGCACGTCCACGATCCGCAGCGACTGGCGGTTGTGCTCGAACCCCCCGTGCCCGGCCATCCGCTCGTCCAACACCTTTTCCCCGCCATGTCCGAAGGGCGGATGCCCCAGGTCGTGGGCCAGGGCGACCGTCTCGGCCAGGTCTTCGTTCGCACGCAACGCCCGCGCCAGCGTCCGCGCCACCTGCGCGACCTCCAGCGTGTGCGTCATCCGCGTGCGGAAATGGTCGTGCTCGTGGGGCACGAACACCTGCGTCTTGAAATCCAGCCGCCGGAACGCGCTGCAGTGGATGATGCGGTCGCGGTCGCGTTGGAAGCAGGTGCGGTAGTCGTGTTCTTCCTCCGTCACGGCCCGCCGGCCCTCGTCCGGGCCGAAGCCGACCGCGTAGGGGGCCAGGAACGCCTCCTGCGCCCGCTCGTACGCTTCCCGCGGCGTGAGGGGGGCGTTCGTCATGGCGTCAGGCGAGGCAGGTTCAGTTTCGCCCCCGCCGCTCGAAGCTGCCCCAACAGCTCGCCCAAGGCCGACGAGATCACCCGCGCCCCGGAGAACACCGACACGAAGTTCGTGTCCCCGTTCCATCGCGGCACGACGTGCACGTGAAGGTGCCCGGGCAGCCCGGCCCCCGCACACCGCCCGAGGTTGATGCCGATGTTATACCCGTGAGCGTGAACGACCTCCTGCAGCACTTTCTGGACGTCGCGGACCATTTCCATGATCTCGGTCATCGTCGGGGCGTCCAGGTCGGCCAAGTCCGCCACGTGCGCGTTCGGGGCCACCAGAGCATGGCCCCCCGTGTACGGATACCGGTTGAGCACCGCAAAACACCGCGGGCATGGCCCCCCGTGTACGGATACCGGTTGAGCACCGCAAAACACCGCGGGCCTCGCCACAGCAGCAGGTTCGCGTCGTCGTCAGCCGGGTTGTCCCGGTCGCGGCAGAGAAAGCACTGGCCCTCGGGCCCACTGAGGCTGTGGATGTACTCCATCCGCCACGGCGCCCACAGGTTCGCCACCTGGCCCGGATTGTCCGCCGATTCGCTCATGTCCAGACTATACCGCACGGCCAGCACATAGAAAACCGCAAAACCCAGCCCGGAAAAACCTTTGGCGGGGACGGCGAATTCACATCCGAAGCGCAACAGGGCGTTGATGGAACGCCTCGGCTGGGGTCCGGTAGTTGAGGCACTTACGCGGACGGTTGTTTAGTTCCCAAGTGTACCGGGATAACTCGGCGGGCGTCAAGGTGGAGAA
>JAPLNA010000158.1 GCA_026693065.1 Planctomycetota bacterium | reverse complement strand
GTCAACATCGCCCGGCAAACCAACCGCCACCGCCCCAATCGCATCGAACCCCGGCTGGTCAAGCGTCAGAAGCGAGCGTTTGGATTCCTAAAAGTACCCCGTGCAAAAGCCCGACTGATCGCTTAACCTCGGGCCATTGGGCTTACGACCTTGACCCCGGTCATGGCCTGGGCCATGGTCTCCAGGGCGGGCTTCGCCGTGTCCATCAACTGCCTCCGCACCTGCTTGAGCAGCATGCTGCCCTTGTCAGCCGGGGGTGTCTTGACCAGTTGCTGCTCGGCCGCCGTCAGGACTCCGTAAAGCCGCACCAGGACGAGATCGCCGATCAGGTGGGCATGGATGTCCTTGGGGCCACGCCCGAAGTAGTCCTGCTCAAACCGGCTGATCCCTTCACAGACAGCGGCTTCGATTTCGCCTTGTGTCTTCATACAGGCCTCGTAGGTGCTATCGGGAATTCTAGTAGTCGAGAATCGGAATATCCACTCGCCCGCCGCCCTTGCGCCGGGGCGGCCGCCGCCCGGTCTATAATTGTGGTTGCCGAGCGGCAGGCAGGACGGAAAGGACGATGCACCCGTGACGCGTAAACTCATCCTCTATCCCGCGGTCGGCCTGCTCGTTCTGGGGCTGGGCCTGGCGGGGGCCTGGTACTGGATCGGCATGGCCGGCACGTCGGCGCTGGAGCGTTGGATCGGTTCGCAGGTCAAGTCCATCGCCGGTTCGTACCTCAACCCGCGGGTCGAGTTCGACGACCTGGACTACCAGAGGCCCTACACCGTCGTGCTGGCGAAGTTCCGCCTGACGGTCGACGACCCGGACAATCCCGGCCGCCCCTTCGACCTGATCTACGTGGACTCACTTCGCCTGGAACTGGCGGAGATCCCCAGCCAGGGCAAACCCATCCGGATCAAGGCGTTGATCCTGGACCACCCGAAGATCAGCGCGGTCGCCGCCCGAAGCGACGGCAAGTTCATGGGCTTCGAGAACATGCTCAAGAAGACGGCGGACAGCTCCGCCGAATCGGCTCGGGGGAAAGTCCAGCGCCTCAGCGAGGTGTTCCAGATCGTCTTGTTGCAGATCATCGACGGGCGGATGGTCTATCAGTCGCGACGCAGCGGGCGCCCGCCCATGACCCTGGACGCCATCAACAGCCGGCTGGACGTCCAGAAGGACGCTCAGGGCTGGTACAAGCTGGCGGCCACGCTGGACCGAAAACCCGTGTTCGGCCTGAAAGCGACCGGACGGCTGGACCTGGACCACCTCGTCCTGGCGATGGACTCGCTGAACCTGGACGTCGAACTGGGGCCGAAGGAATACGGCAGTTTGCCCGGGGACGTCCATCAGTGGCTCAAGGAGCACGAGGTGACCGGCACGTTGAAGGTGTCGGCATCCGGGCGGCTGCCGCTGGGCGACACGGGCTCGGGCGATCTGGCGGCGGCGGTCTCGATGGACAACCTGCACTTCGTCGCCGGCGAATACAAGGGCGAGGCCGCCAACGTCAGCGGGAAGCTCGTGCTGAAGGATCGCCGCCTGGTGCTGGATCACCTGGACGGCGACACGCTCAAGGGGCGGGTTCATCTGGCGGCCGACCTGGCCCTCACCGCCCCGTTCGACGGGCGCGTTCAACTGACGGCCAAGGACATCCTGCTCGAGGAGACGCTTCGGGCGGCCGGTGGCGCCGCCGGCGAGCCCAAGTACAAAGGCGCCGTCAATGCCGACATCACCCTCACCGGGCCGATGAACCAGATCCTCGCTCGCTCCGGCGGGGGTGGCTGGCTGAAACTCCGCAATGGGCGCCTCGCCTGCCTGCGCATCGTCGCCGACATCGGCCAGGCCCTGGCTCAACAGATCAAGTCCCTCCTCTCGGGCCCGCCGATCGCCCGTCCGGACACGGACTCGGCCGACCTGGCGTTCCAGTTCGCCGGAGACAAGGTCCACTTCACGAAGATATTCACCCAGACGTCGACCTTCGCCGTCACGGGCCACGGCGACCTCTGGTTCAACAAACGGCTGGATCTGTTGCTCAACGGCGGCTCGCCGGAGAAACTTCGCACGGCGGTGGCCGGTGGCGGGGTCGGCGACCAGGTGATCACGGCCGTCGGCAATGCCCTGAACACGGTCGGACGCGGGGCGACCAATGTCGGGAACGAGATCCTCAACCAGGTGGCCACCGTCGTCGTCGCCGGCACGACGGACGAGCCCAAGGTCCGCGTGGAGCCCTTCCGAAAGATCGGCGACCTGCTGGAGGGCAAGTGATCCATGGGACGCCCTGCCACGGCGCCGGGAACACGATCTTCCGGATGGACCGGTTTTGGGTGCCGGGTGGACTATAGTGAACGTGTACGGGAGTGCGTGCGAGAGCACGGGTTCCTTCTCGGATGACTAGATAAAGGGCAGCTCGGTTGCGCCGGGAGGCCCGTTAACGAGTAAGCCGACGTGGTTGGAGTGCCCTCGGGTGTTCAACCGCGTCGGCTTTCTTTTTGCGACCGGACGCAGGGCCTTCGTGACAGGCCAACAACTTGAGAGCCTCAAGAAGCCTCGGATGTCAGAAGCGGACGTTCCGCGACTCGTCGCGAGGCTTCGTTGAAGGCTCACAACAGGAGAACGATCATGAATCGTAACGTAGTGATGGCATTGCTGGTGGCGGCGGCGGGAATCCTGGTCACCGTCTGCGCGATGGCGCAGGACGCACCCAAACCTGCCGAGCCCATGAAGGACGCGATGTCCACGATGAAAGAGGCGCCCTGCCCGGCCTGTCCCATGATGGACAAGAAGGACATGACTCCGGAGATGATGAAGATGCGGGAGGAGGCCGGCATCACCGACGACATGATGAAGCTGTGCCGGGCGATGATGACGGCCCCGATGTCCCCCACCTGCCCCGGCGTGCTGATGGGCATGAAGGACCTCAATCTCAGCGACGATCAGAAGGCCAAGCTCGCGGAGATCGAGAAGAAGGCGGCCGCCGACGCGCTGGCGGTGCTGACCGACGATCAGAAGACGATGCTGCCCAAGGCGTCCGAGGGAACGATGACGATGAAGGGGCAGATGATGGACATGCACAAGAAGATGGCCCCCGTCATGGAAAAACGGATGAAGGACGGCAAGCCGATGCCCGCGTGCTGCCCCATGATGCAGAAGGCGATGAATGAAAAGGAAGGCAAGTAAGACGCGATGCAGGGGGGAATGAAGGACGACCCGTAACACTCCTTCCTTGACCCGTCAGACAGTCCCCGGGCGACGCGTCGAAGGCTCGTCTCCTCCCAAGGGCGAGGCGAGCCGAGGCCAAGCCGCCCGGGGGACTGTCTGATAGGATCGGCGCCTCCGTGGGCCGCGCACCGTGCTCGGTGAAGAGGAACCCGATTCTGTTGGCGGCGTGGTGCCCTTGCCGAAACAAGGGGGTGGCATAGAGCCGACGGCATCTCGAGGTCTTCCATCGTGGCCTATGCGCCGTTCTCCGATCTTCACGAGCCGTTGGAAGGAATCCGGGTGGATTATAGCGTGGAACGCTTCGCCCAGGCGTACATCCTGGCGGCGAAGGACCAGTTGGCCAGTTCCTTCACGAAGACATCCACCCAGTCGGCGCGGCGGTTCTGGTACTTGAGGTAGTAGGCATGCTCCCAGACGTCGCAGACCAGAAGAGGCACGGCCCCCCAGATGGCGAGGTTCTGGTGCTTCTCGGCCTGGAGGATCACCAGCCGGTCGGCCATGGGTTCGTGCGCCAGGATGCCCCATCCACTGCCCTCGACGTCTTTGGTGGCGGCGGCGAACTGGGCCTTGCAGATGTCGATCGAACCGAACGACGCCCGGATAGCCGAGGCCAGTTCCTTGGTGGACGCTTCCGGATGCTTGGTCTGGGCGGGCGCCATCGACTGCCAGAAGAGGCAGTGGAGGAGGTGTCCGCTGCCGTGGAAGGCCGCCGCCTGAGAGAGGGCCTTGACGGCGGCGTAGTCGCCGGTCTTGCGGGCGTCGGCGAGCTTGCCCAGGGCGGCGTTGAGCCCGGCGACATATCCGGCGTGGTGCTTCTCGTGGTGCAGGTGCAGCGTCGCGGCGTCGTAAGCCGGTTCGAGAGCCTCGTAGCCGTAAGGCAATTTTGGGAGGACATATTGCCCGCCCTGGAATCCCCCGAGCATTTCCGCCATCGAAACCATTGTTGCCGTTGTCATGTTCGGTTCCTTTCCATTGGTTGACACGCTGGGGAATTGTATGCTCGCCCCACCGCGATGGAATAATTCGGGGGAACAGGAGGGAAAGTGATGCAACGGGCGTTCGGCCATGTCGTGGGAACACGATTTTCCGGATTAACCGGTTCTGGAGGTCGGGCGTACTATAATGGATGTGCAGGGGAGCGCGTGCGAGAGCATGAGCGCCCTATCGGAAGACTAGATGAAGGGCAGCCCGGTTGTGCCGGGAGGCTCGTTAACGAGTAGGCCGACGTGGTGAGCACCCTCCGGTGCCACACCGCGTCGGCTTTTTTTTGCCTCCCGCGGTTTATCCAGGAGCAGGCGAATGGACACGCTCAAACTGACCATGGCGCAGCAGGTGGCCCGGGCGGCCAGCGATTTCCAGAAGCTGCGGACGGGTCACACGCCCAAAGCGGTGGCTGTCGTCCTGAGCGGGGACACGCTGGTGATCACGATGCACGACGCCCTCTCGCCGGCGGAGAAGGCCCTGGCGGTGAATCCGGCCGGGGCGGCCCAGGTGCAGGAATACCACCGGCAGTTGTTCACCAGTTCGGCTGAGCCGTTGCGGCGGGAGATCAAGCGGATCACCGGGGTGGAGGTGCGTGAGGCGGCCGCCGAGGTCGACGCGACGACCGGGACCGTGCTGTGCGCCTTCGCCAGCGGGACGATGGTGCAGGTGTTCCTGCTGGCCAAGGGCGTGTCGGACGCCACCTGGGGCGGGAACGGAAAAGACTAACGCGACGACACAGTCGCCGCCTTTTGCGAAGGAGTTTGACATGGGACTGATCCTACTAATCCTGTTGGTGCTGTTGCTGGTCGGCGGTTTGCCCACCTGGAACCACAGCCGCAATTGGGGCTATCGCCCCGCCGGCGGGCTGGGTCTGCTGCTGCTGATCCTGCTGCTATTGTTGATCTTCAACGTGATTCCCTTCGGCTACTAGGCGCGTTCTGCCAGAGCGGATCGTGCCCATGCCAAGGATAGGAGACACACGATGAAACCCACCGTAATGCTCGGAATCGCCCTGATTATCCTGGGCGTGATCGGGCTGATCGTCCAGGGGGTCAGTTACACCAGCCGCGAGAAGGTCGTGGACCTGGGCGGGCTGACGGTCACCGCCGACAAGCAGAAGACCATCCCCATTCCCGCGATTCTGGGCGGGGTGGCGTTGGCCGGCGGCGTGGCCCTGGTGGTGATGGGGGCCCGGAAGTCAACGTAGTCCGGCCCGGGCCGGACGGTCGGATGATATCGGATGTGATGCATAACTGAGAGGCGTACCCATGAACACGATTGGAAGAATACTGATGAGCCTGCTTCTCCTGGTGCTTCTGGCGGCCGTACCCATCGGGTGCGCCGGCACAGACCACAGTCAACGGGACGGGCGGTCGAATCGGGACGTGACGATTGGCGGCCGGCATGGCGTCGTCGTCGAGAAGTCCGGTGGCGGCACGGCGGTGGACATCGGCGGCCCCCATGGCGTCGTCGTAGGCAATCCCCGCGACTAGGCGTGCCTATAATTCCGCCGCGAGTACGGTCGGGATGCCCCATGGCGCGTGCCCTGGGAACTGTGCGGCGGGGCACTGTGTGCTAACGGAAGGAGACGAGAGATGATGAAGATGAAGATGGCAATGGCAATGATGGCGTCGTTCTCATTGATGGCCGCCCTGGGGTGCGAGAGTTCCCGAGGCGGGGGGATGTCCAGCGGCGAGGGGTTCCGGATCGGAAGCCCGGCCCTGGACGTGCGTATCAAACAGGGCGAGACGGAGAGCGTGACCGTCACGCTGCACCGGGGCGACAATTTCAAGCGGGACGTGAAGTTGGACATCCGGGCGTCCAAGGGCATCAGCGTCGAGCCGACCGAGGCCCTGGTCCGGGGGAGCGAGAAGGGCGACGTTCACCTTCGGATCTCGGTGGCCAAGACCGCCGACCTGGGCGACTACAAGATTTTCATCAAGGGAACCCCGGAAACCGGAGAAGCGACCTCGACGGAGTTCACCGTGAAGGTCGTTTCCCCCTGAGTTGGATAACGAACAGGCAACATTGCAGGAGAGTACAGCCATGATGACACATCGAACCGTCGGATGGATTGCCGGATTGATTGTGCTGCTGGGCAGCGGGCCGTTGGGTTGGAACCGGAGCAGGGCCGCGGCCGACGATCCGCCGCCGACGCCCAACCAGGAGCAGATCGAGGTATTGACTCGCGGCCCGGTACACGAGGCGTTCGCCGAGCCGGTGACGCTGGAGGTCCAGGCCGGCCTGATCGTGCCTAACCAGCCTCCGGCGAACATTGAAGAGATACCGCCGGTCGACAGGCCCGCGGGCGACCACTTCGTCTGGGTTCCGGGGTATTGGAGCTGGGACTCCGACCGGAGCGACTATATCTGGGTCAGCGCGTGCTGGCGTGTGGGCCCGCCGAACACGTATTGGGTGCCGGGGTACTGGGCGCCCGTGGCCGACGCCGCGGAAGTCCGCCGCGCCGGCGTGCACGTGAGCGTGGGAGGCCTGAGCGTCAACGTGGGCGGCGGCCAGGCCTCGCCCACCCAGGCCGCCGGGTGGGAGTGGGTCTCGGGCTTCTGGGCCTCCAACGACGCCCAGGAGATCGAGTATCTGCCCCCCCCGCCGGCGCCGATGGACCTCGAGCCGCCGGGCCCTCCGCCCTCGGCCGACAACAGGGGGGTCCCCGGCTGCTGGGACTGGCAGCACGAGCAGTATGTCCGCCGCCCGGGCTATTGGCTGGAGCAGCGGGACAATTGGGTCTGGGAGCCGGCGCATTACCGCTGGACCCCGCGTGGGTACGTCTTTGAGTCGGGGCACTGGGACTACTCGCTGGACCGTCGCGGCGTGCTGTTCGCCCCGGCGTATATCCCGCGGTCGGTCTATGGCCAGGCGGGATACTCCTACTCGCCCAGCATCGCTCTTGACCTGGGCGTGCTGTCGGTGAACCTGTTCACGTATCCGCGGTACGGGCATTACTACTTCGGCGACTACTACGATGACGCCTATCTCAGCATGGGGATTTATCCCCGGTTCGAGAGCGATCGGCGGCACACGTGGAGCGACCCGATCTACACGTACGACCGCTGGCACAACGGGCGGGACGACAAGCGGTGGGACCAGGATCAGCGGCAGGCGTACGACCAGCGCCGGTCCCACAAGGACCTGCGTCCGGCCCGGACGTACCGTGAGATGGAAAGCCGCGTAGCGAAGATGCCCGAGGCCCAGCGGAGGAGTTATGAACTGGCCAAGCCGGTTCAGACGATCGCCGCGGTCAAGGGCAGTGCGTTGAAGTTCGAGCGGATCGACACGGCCGCACGGCAGAAGATCTCCAAGCAGGCCGTCGACGCCCACAAGTTCCGTGATGAGCGAAGCAAGTGGGAGTCCACGGGTTCGACGAACCCCAAGGCCCTCAAGCCGGCGGCGGACAAGGCCGCGTCCCTCACCGAGCGCAAGGACGGGAAGTCCAAGGCTCCGGTGGCGGCGACGCCCCGGGATACGCCCGACGTGGTGGCCCCGCGCGAGGTCAACCGGGACAAGCCCGAGCGGGTGAAACTCCCGGTCGCCCCGCCGATCGTGGGCAAACAGCCCGCCGGCGACAAGGGAACGCCCGACCGCCCGGTGCACGAGCAGAAGTTCCAGACCGACAACAAGGATTCCTCCAAGACCGACGCGAAGGATTCCGGCAAGGCCGACGCCAAGGATTCGCACAAGGCCGATGCCAAGGATTCCTCCAAGTCGGACGCGAAGGATTCCGGCAAGGCCGACGCCAAGGATTCCGGCAAGGCGGACGCCAAGGATTCCGGCAAGGCCGACGCCAAGGATTCGCACAAGGCCGATGCCAAGGATTCCTCCAAGTCGGATGCGAAGGATTCCGGCAAGGACGAAGGCGATCGCAAGAACAAGTAAGCCGTAGACTCCCGGGCCGGTACAGACCGGCCCGGGATCTCCGGCCACCTACGATAGGAGACACAACATGAGAGGCATACTCTTACTCTTGGCGGCCCTGGCCGCCCCGGTGGTTCTGATTTTGGCGATGGGCTCTGCCGGCTGCAGCGACGACCATCACCGCTACAGCGACAGGGACCGCGACCGCGGCGATCGCACGGTCATCATTGATCGCGACCGACACGAGGAGCATCGCGAGGGCGAGCGGCACTAGCAGGACACGGCGGACAACAGGGCGACATCCTGGACGCGATGGCGGCTCTCACGCCCGTGCTGGATCTGACGCTGGTGTGAGGGAGAAGGCGGTGGGAGGCGGGAGCCGACCCTCCGAGCCGCAAGCGGCTATGGGGGACGGGGGGAGGGTGCGATCCTGGGGGGGCGAGGGAATGTGCGGTGGGGGGGGGCGGTGGGGACTCCTGAATCGTATGGTGCAGGTGGAACTCTAGTGTCGACGCGGTGAAGACCATGAACGCGAAAGCGGTATTGTTTGTGATTATGGTTACCTGCGGTGCAGGGGCCTATTGGGACTTGACCGGTCAGCGGGCGCCGCTGGCACGGCTGATGCAACCGCGTCAGGCCGGCGCGGCGGAGGGGGGGTACGGGGGGATACTGGAACTAGCCCCTGGCGAGAGTATCACCGAATGCCGCCAGAAGGGGCGGATCACCGTGTTCGTCTTCACGCTCACCCGTTCGATGGCGTGCGTGAAACTGCAGAACCTGATCGGGCAATTCGCCCAGATTCGCCCGGACGTGGCGTTCCGGTTCGTGGACGTCAGCGACCTGCAGGGCCAGGAGGGGGACTGGCGGGAGTACCTGGGGGTGGACGTCCGCACGGTTCCGCACGTGATGATCTACGACGCGGACCGGCGGCTGATCGCCGGCGACGAAAAGGACGGCAAGGACGGACTGAAGTTGCTGTACGAGTGGATCGGTAAGGAGCACGAGCGGTACGGCTCGGGCGGCCAGGGGGAGTGAGCCCGTCGGGGGCGCCGGGGGGAAAGGCCAGGTGGATCCAAGCCGGCGGGGGTTTGTTCCGATACAATTCCCAGGTTGGTTCTCGATTGCCCGCCCCGGGGCGGGTATGCTGAGGATCGGCCCCGCGGTGGCGAAAGAGCGGCGGCCGGGAGTAGCGGTAGATTAGCAGGTGGTACCATGAAGACGAAATGCGTTGATCTGTCCGATCTTCGTGCGGTGCGAGCGGCGCTGGGCAAGAGCCAGCGGGAGACGGCCCAGTTGCTGGGGGTTTCGATCCGCGCAGTGCAGAGCTACGAACAGGGGTGGCGTCCGATGCCGCCGACGGTGCAACGGCTGGCGGGGATGCTGCTGATGGCCGTTCGGCGTCAGGGGCGGCCGGCGGGGGCGCCCTGCTGGAAGGTCAAGGGCTGCCCCCCGGACGATCGGGACCGGTGCTTCGCCTACCAGATTCGCGCGGGGGAGGTCTGCTGGGCCCTCACGGGCACCCGCTGTGGCGGGAAAGACCATCGCCAGTGGGAGAAAGAAGATCCGCCAGTGCATGGATTGCACGGTCATGGAGCGATGGCTGCACGTGGCCGGGATCGCCGGCTGACAAGAAAATGTGAAAACGGCAGAACGGACGGGCGGCAGGGGCGTCTCATAATGCGGCGGCGTGCGCTGCCGAAGCGCGCGGATAGAATTCCCGTGTTCCGTCTTGGCCCAAGGTTTGACTTTTCGGGAGGTGTGGCATGGCACTCAGGGCTCGAACCATCGTGCGAACCGGACTTATGGTGCTGCTGGCGAGCGGGGCGGCGTTGGCGCAGGAGAGCCGGCCGGCGAAACCGACGGCGTTGGACCAGGGCAAGGCGGCGATGCGGGCCCGGGAGTTCGACAAGGCCACCGGCTGGTTCGAGCGGGCGATGGCGGAGGACGACAAGAAGTCCGACGAGGCGGCGTATCTGAAGGCGCTGTCGTTGTACTACGCCGAGAAGCACGCCGCGGCGGTGACGGCGGCGGACGTGGTGCTGGAGAAGTTCCCCAAGTCCTCCTGGCGGCAGAAGGGGGCGTTCGTGAAAGCCGCCGCGTTGGCCGGGCAGCGGAAGTTCCAGGAGGCCGAGGCGGTGTATTCCGACCAGGCCAATCGCCTGCTCTCGGGGACGCGGAAGCAGAAGATCGCGTCGGTGGTTTTAGAGTTTGCCGACGCGTTGGCGAACAAGCCGGATCCGAAAGACGTGGGCGCCCCGCCGGCCGATCCGGCTCGGGCGGCGAATCTGTACCGGAAGGTGCTCGCGATGGAGATCGACCGGGCCTTGAAGGACGAGGTGATGCTGAAGGTCGCCCGGGCGGACCAGGAGGCGGGCCAATTCGCCCAGGCGATCGAGGACTACCGCGCGTATCTGACGGAGTTCGACCCGGACTGGATGGGGGATGTCGGAACGCCCACGCGAATGGCGGGCCAGAAGCGGACGAACCCGCCGGCGGCGGGCAAGAACGCCTGGCCGGCACGGTATCGCCTGGCCGAGTGCCAGCTCCTCGCCGGGGACAACCGATCGGCCCGGACGAACGCGGAAGACCTGCTGGGGATGATGGGGGCGATGCCCTCGACCCGCCCGAACGGGGAACGGCTTGCCCTGGGCGATAGCGCCCGGTGGCTGGTGGTGAAGAGCTATCGCCTGCCGAATCCTTCGGGCGAGGAGTTGGAGCAGGCGGTCAAGTCGGCCCGGGAGTTCGCGCAGGGCCTGGCGTTCGATCCGCGCGGGGTGATCGCGGCGTGGTGGGTGGCGCAGGCCTACCAGGCGCACGGGCGGGCGGATCAGGCGGTGGCGGCGTACGAGGAGTTTATCGCGGGCAAAGGCTACAAGATGCCCGAGGGCGAGGCGGCCACGAAGAAGATCGAGGAGGTCGGCAAGAGCCCGGCGGCCCTGAAGGACGAGTGGGAGAAGACGGCCCTGTATTGCATCGGACAGATTCGCTTCGAGCAGCGGAAGTACGACGAGGCGATGAAGGCGTGGTCGTCGTATACGCACAAGTACCCCAACGGTCCGCAGTGGGCGGCGAGTTACCAGGGGATCATCGAGGCCGAGTACGGCGCGGCGGTGGCGGCGCTGGCGGACAAGAAGCACGAGGAGGCCCGCACGCTCTTCGAGGCGTTTCTGGCCAAGCACCCGCTGGACGGGCGGGCGAGGCAGATTCTGTTCACGTTCGGTCAGGTGGACTACGCCGACGCCCAGAAGGAGGAGGAGAAGGCCGACAAGGCCGACAAGGCCGCCGTCGCGGCGGCGTACAAGCGGGCGATCGACCAGTGGGCCAGGCTGATCAGTCAGCATCGCGGCAGCGAGGAGGCGTCCCTGGCGTTGTACCGGATCGGGCAGATTTACGAGGAGAAGCTCGGCGACCTGGACAAGGCCCTGGAGAGTTACCGGGAGCTGACGTGGGGTTCGCAGGCGGGCTCGGCCCGGGCGCGGATCGCCCTGATGACGCAGAAGAGCCTGACGGTCCGGACCGACCGCAAGTTTCGCACGAACGAGCCGGCGAAGATCCGCCTGAACGTCCGCAATATCGAGAAGCTCACGTTCAAGCAGTACAACCTGGACCTCGAGGCCTACTTCCGCAAGACCCACGCGATCGGCAGCGTCGACGCGCTGGATATCGACCTGATCCAGCCGGACAAGACCTGGGACGTGAAGATCGACGGCTATGCCAAGTACAAGCCCATCGAGCAGACGGTGGAGGTTCCCTTCGGCGACGGCAAGGCGGGGGTGTGCATCGTCAACGTCAGCGAGGAGGACCTCGAGGGCACGACGCTGGTGTTGCGAAGCGACCTGGACATGATCGTCAAGAGCTCGCGGAAGGAATCGCTGGTGTTCGTGCAGAACATGCTGAGGGAGACTCCCGCGGCGGGGGTGGAGTTGCTGCTCTCGGACGGGCAGAAGGTGATCCACCGGGGCAAGACGGGCCCGGACGGCGTGTACCGCGTCGTGCTGGACGAACTCAAGAGCGTCGAGACGCTGCGGGTGTTCGCCTGGGCCGGCGCGTCGGTCGCCTCCGACGGGCTGGAGCTTTCCGGGCTGGGCCTGGCCCGCGGGGTGTCCGCCCGCGGGTACATCTACACCGACCGCTCGGCGTACCAGCCGGGGCAGACCGTCAAGTTCCGCGGCATCATTCGAGACGCCAAGGACGGCGGCTACACATGCCCGGCCGGGGAGAGTTACCTCGTCACCGTGGCCGATTCGCAGGGGCGGCAACTGTCGCAGAAGACGCTGACCCTGTCGGCGTTCGGCACGTTCAACGGCGAGTTGGCGTTGGATGTCCAGTCGCCTGTGGGGGCGTACACGATCACGGCCTCGGCCAAGGACAAGCCCGAGAAGAGCTATTCCTCACAGTTCCTCGTGCAGCAGTTCAAGACGGAGAAGATGCGACTGACGCTCGAGACCGACCGGGCGGTGTACTTCCGCGGGGAGTCGGTGAAGCTTTCGATCGCGGCGGACTATTACTGGGGCCAGCCGGTCGCCGGCAAGTGCGTTCGCTACACCCTGCCGGACGGGCGGCAACTGACGGCGACGACGGATGCGGCGGGCAAGGTGGCCGTGACGTTCGACACGACGGGCTTGCAGCCCGGGTCGCCGCTGCGGTTTGCCGCCGAGCTCGAGGGCGAGAACGTGCGAGCGGCCCACGTGGCGGTGCTGGCGAGGCTGGGGCTGGCGCTGGCGGTGAAACCCTCCCGCGATCTGGTGCTGGCGGAGGAGGGGGTGGACGTGGACGTGGCCGCCACGACGCCCGACGGCAAGCCCGCCGGCGGGCAGGCGGTGAAGCTCTTCGTGTTGCAGCGGCAGGCGCCGGCGGCGGACCCGGTGTTCGCGGGGTTGCCCTGGCTGGCCCGCCCGGCGCCGCAGGCGGCGGAGGCCACCGTCGAGGAGCACGCCCTGACGACGGACAAGGAGACGGGCAAGGCGACGGTGAAGCTCTCGCTCAAGAAGGGCGGGCAGTACATTCTGCGGGCGACGGCGGAGGACCGTTTCAAGCAGGTGGTGACGGGTGAATCGGGCGTCTCCGTCAGCGACGACGAAGACGCCACCAAGCTGCGGTTCTTTGCCGACTCCGACACGCTGCAGGTCGGCGGGAAGGCCCTCGTGAAACTGCACTCGCGCGTGGAGGCCAAACTGGCGCTGCTGACCTTCGAGGGCGAGACGATCCTCTCGCACAAGGTCGTGGCGATCAAGAAGGACTACAACCCGATCGACGTGACGGTCGGTCACGAGCACTTCCCGAACTTCCAGATCGCCGTGGCGGTGATGGACGGGCGGGCCCTTCGCACGGCGGCCAAGCCGTTCACCGTGCAGCGGCAGTTGAACGTGAAGGTCCGCCCGTTGCAGGAGGCGTATGCGCCCGGGGCGGCGGGCAAGGCCGAGCTGACCGTGACGGACCAGTTGGGCAAGCCCGTCAAGGGCGAGTTGAGCCTGGCCGTCGTGGACGAGGCGGTGTTCGCGGCGTTCCCGGACGGCACGCCGAAGATTCTGGACTTCTTCCAGGCCGGCGTGAAACGTCAGGCCGAGTTCCGCCTGGCCAGCACGTGCTCGTTCGCCTACGCCGCCCCGACGCGGAAGGTGTTGCAGGCGTACAAGGACGAGAAGGACCGATTGGCCCTGCGTGAGGAGGAGCAGAGGAAACTGGCGGAATTGGGGGACATGAATGCCGAGGCCGGTGGATTTGTCATGCAGGACGCGTTGCGGCCCCCGGCCCCGGCGATGCCCGTGGTTGCCCACGGCGTCATGAACGCCGCGGCCAAGGGACCCGCTTCGGCCCGCGACGGGGGCAGGGGGGGCGCGGCCCCCGGCGAAGACGTCATGCTCGGCAAGGAGATGGCGGGTGGGGACAGGCCGGATGGGTCGGCCAGGATGCGTGACGGGAAGGCCACCGGGCTGGCGAGCGAGATCGCCGCTCCGGCCCGGCGCGAGATGCCCGAGGCCGGGCTGTGGATGCCCGCCGTCGTCACCGACGCCGACGGCAAGGCCGTCGTGGAACTGGCGATGCCGGAGACGACGACTCGCTGGCGACTGACGGCCCGGGGTTGCACGGTGGAGACGCTGGTGGGCGAGGCCGCCGGGGCGGTCGCCGTCCGCGCCACCCTCGCGCCCGGCCCCAACCGGCTGCGCCTGGTTTTGCCCGTTGCCCATCCGCATCTATGGTGGCCTTACAGCCACCCGGAGCTGGGCCTGCCCAACCTCTACCGCGATCTGGGGCGGCGAGGGCTTCAAGAACCGGCTGGTCGAGAAGAGCGACACTGTCAAGATCGACGCCGACGGCACGGCCGAACTGCTGCTGCCGGAGGTGGACGTTCCGCTGGCGGCGGGGTTGAAGGCGGAGGTTCGGGCGAAGGGCGGGCAGGCGGCCGACGCGGTGGCCGTCGAAGTGCCCGTTCGCCCGTGGGGGCTGGAGTTCGCCGCCGACGCCGGTGGGGTCAGCAAGGACTCCGCCGTGGTCGAGGTGCAGTTGCCCGCCGGGCGGAAATATGGATCGAAATGGATGGCTGTCAGCATCGGGGCCGACCTGCAACGGACGGTGCTGGACCTGGCCGCCGGCGGGGGCTACCCGGTTCCGCTGGCGCGGGGGTGCGCGATACTGCCTCCGCCGGAGGAGGCGGCCCACCCGGGCGGGGAGCTTCTGGCGGCGGTGACGGGGCTGCGGTACGCCAAGGCCCTGAAGGCCCCCGCGGCGGACATGCAACGCCTGGCCGATCGGGCCAACGGGCTGATCGCCACGCTGGTGGTTTCGCAGCAGGCCGACGGCGGGTGGTGCTGGCGCGGGCGTGCGGGGGCCGACTGGGCCGTCACCGCCACGTGCTTCTGGGCGCTCGTCGAGGCCCGGGGCGAGGCCCTGCCCGTCAACGCCCAGACGATCGCCGGCGCCCGCGAGTATCTGCGGAACACCTTCACTCGCCTGGGGGCCGGCGAGAACGACCCGAAGGCGGTTATCCTGCACGCGCTGTCGACCGACAACGCGGCGGACTTCGCGCACGCCAACCGTCTGCACCGCGAACGGAACGCCCTGTCCGGGCCGGCGCTGGCGTACACGGCGATGGCGTGCGTGAATCTGAAGAGGCCCGAACTGGCCAAGGAACTGCTCGACGTGCTGGAGCAGAAGGGGCACAAGGCCCCCGGCGCCGCCAACGGGCTGCAATGGGACGGGGCGGCGGCGTACAGCTACCTTAATGATGATATCGAGACGACGGCCCTGGCGGCGTTGGCGATGATGAAGGTTCGCCCGGGCTCGCCGAAGGTCAAGGACGCCGTGGACTTCCTGCTGTCGCGGCGGGGTTGCGGCGGGTTCACGCCGGCGAAGGCTCGCGGGCCCGCGGTGGCCGCCATCGCCGAATACTTCCGCGCCGGGGCCGACGCCCGGGCCGATTACCGCCTGGTGGTCCTGGTCAACGGCAAGGAGCTCAAGACGATCGAGGCCCGCGGCGGGCAGGATACCCTCCTGCTGGCCGTGCCGGGCGAGTCGATCGTCGAGGGCGCCAACCGCGTGGAGTTCCGCCTGGACGGGCGAGGCCAGTTCGCCTACGCCGTGACCCTTCGCGGCTTCAGCACGGACATGACCGAGCCGGGCGGGTGGAACTACCCGCGGGTACAGTCGCGAACGTACCGCCATGCGAACCTGGAGTATCGCGGCCGGCCCATCGCGGCGGAGAGCTCCTCCCCGGTCAGTCACGTCGAGGTCGGACAGCACGTCAAGGTCAACGTGACGATGGAGTACTGGGGGGGCGAGCACGCGTACGTGGCCGTCGAGGAGCCCCTGCCGGCCGGCATGGTCCTGGTCGAGGGCAGCCTCCAGGGGCGTTTCATCCACCATGACGTGCGGGACGGACGGATCGTGATGTACTTCCCCCCCGGCGGGACGATCGGGAATTACGCCTACGAACTGGTGGGTTACTCGACGGGCCAGTACCGCGTGGGCCCGACGGTGATCCGCGACGTGCTGCACCCGGGTCGGATGCGGGTGGCGGCGGCCGCGGCGCTGGCGGTGCTCCGACCGGGCGAAAAGTCCGACGACAAGTATGAGATGAACCGCGAGGAGCGGTTCGCCCTGGGACAGTTGTACTTCAACGACGGGCAATACAAGGACGCCCTGGCCCACCTCGAACCGTTGCTGGACCGCAAGCAGCCTTACAACGAACGCGAGGTGGCTCGGATGCTGCTGTGGATCTACACGGCCGAGGGGTTCTACGACGCCCGCAAGATCGTCGACGTCTTCGAGGTGCTTCGCGAGCGGTACACCGACCTGGAGATTCCGTTCGAGAAGATCCTGACGATCGGGAAGGCGTATCACGACATGGGCGAGTTCGAGCGGGCGTACCTGGTGTTCCGCGCGACGATCGACGCGAGTTTCGTCAAGGACGCCAACGTGTCAGCGGTGCTGGAGGAGGAGGGTCAGTTCCTGGGCTCGCTGGACTACCAGGAAGACCTGTGGCGGGAGTACCCGGACACGCCGGAGGTGGCGCAGGCGTACTTCGCGCTCAGCCAGGTGCTTTACCAGAAGGCGCCCGAGGCGGCGCAACTGGCCAAGCAGGCGATCCGCAACGCCCGCGCCAAGGGCCGCGCCGCCCCGGGCCGGCTGCCCAACCGCGTCGACATGCTCAAGGAAGCCATCGTCCTGCTGCGGGAGTTCATGACGCTGTACCCGACGAACCCGCTGGCCGACGACGCGGCGTTCAGTATGGCCAACGCCTACCTGGACCTGAAGCAGTACCAGGCGGTGGTGGATTTGTGCACGGGCTTCAAAACGCTCTTCCCCAAGAGCGAGTTCGAGGGCGGGTTCCAGTACATGACGGCGTTGGGGCACTTCTGGCAGCGGCGGAGCGAGGAGGCCCTGGCGGCCGCGAAGGTCGTCGCCGAGGGCCAGGGCAAGGACCGCGACTTCGCGCGGTATATCGTCGCCCAGATCTACCACGCCGAGGGCAAGCCCGCCGAGGCCATCGACTGGTATCGCAAGGTCGCCGAGCAGTATCCCGACGCCAAGGGCGCCGTGGAATACTTCGAGGCCAAGTCGATCGGCCTGGAGGAAGTCAGCGTCGTCAGGCCCGGCGAGCCGGTGAAGCTGACGATCAAGTATCGCAACGTGAAGGAGGCCGGCTACCAGATCTACCGCGTGGACCTGATGAAGCTGTACCTGCGGGAGAAGAACCTCTCGACGATCACGAAGGTGAACCTGGCGGGCATCGCGCCGCTGGCCGAGGCGACGGTCGCGCTGGGCGACGGCAAGGACTACGCCGACAAGGAAAAGACCGTCGAGCTCAAGGTCACCGACGAGGGAGCGTACCTGGTGATCTGCCGCGGCGACGACCTGTTCGCCAGCGGACTGGTGCTGATCACTCCGCTGAAGATCGACATGCAGGAAGACGCCGTCAGCGGGCGCGTGCGGGTGAACGTGACGGACACGGTCACCAAGCGGTACGTGCCGGAGGTTTACGTGAAGGCCGTGGGCAGCGCCGAAGCGGCCTTCCGGGGGGGCCAGACGGACCTGCGGGGCATCTTCGTGGCCGACGGTATTCGCGGCCAGGTGACGGTGATCGCCCGCTCGGGCGAGAGCCGCTACGCGTTCTTCCGCGGGCAGACGTGGCTGGGCGCGCCGAAAGAGCAACTTCGCGAGGCCACGCCGGCGATCCAGCGGGTCGATACCGACTACAACCTGAACCTCCGGTCCAAGAACGACGCCGTGCAGCGGGCCAATACGGTCCAGTACCAGCAGTTCCGCCAGGCCAAGCCCGCGGGCGTGAACCTGGAGAAACTGAAGTAGCGGCGTTGAGTCCGTTCAGGGAAGCAGTTTGACGCCCTGGCCGTCGACGAAGGTCTTGGCGACGGCGGCGGCGGTGGCGCGCGTGGAGACGTCCGGGTAGACCGGTGCGACGCCCTTGAGCAGCCGCGCCGTCAGCAGGCGGACCTCCATCGCCTGCCGGGCCGCGTCGCCCAGAATCCGCATCGACTCCTGCGGCGAGTGGAACCCCATGCCGTTGTTGGCTGAAACGTAGTCCCAGCGGAACTGCGCCGTCCGGATGAGGGCTCGGGCGGGGGCGAGGTCGTCGTCGGAGGCCCCGGCCTGCATGGCCGCGGCGACGTCGAAGTGGGCCTTGACGAGGGCGTCCTCGGCCTGGAGTTTGGCGGCGTGCACCTTCGCCTGGATGCTCTCGACCCGCTCGCGGATGTCCGACTCGCTCCAGCGGTGGCAGACGGCGCAACTGTTGGCGATGTTGAGCAGGGGGCTTTGGATGTGGTGGTCGGTGAACTTCGCCCCGCCGGCGGTGCGGTAGGGCATGTGGCAGTCGGCGCAGGAGACGTTGCGGTAGGCGTGCACGCCGGTGGAATACATTTCGTAGTCGGGGTGGCGGCACTTGAGGATGGGCGTCTTCGAGATCGGGTGGGTCCAGTCAGCGAAGGCCCCGTCGTGCTTCTCGTAGTAGGCCAGCATGTCCTCGACCCTGTGCCCGCCCTCCCACGGGAACTTCAGGTAGTTCTTGGGCGAGGTCTTGAAGTAGTACTGCACGTGACACTGGGCGCAGACCAGCGAGCGCATCTCCTGGTGGCTGGCCTGGTCGACGTCCCGCCCGATCGACGCCATCGCCTCGCGCAGGGCCGGACGGGTGATCCGCAACTTCATTGTCTTGGGGTCGTGGCAGTCCAGGCAGCCGATCGGGTGGGTGATGTCCTTCTTGAGGTCGTGGAAGTTGGAGGCGTAGAACGCCTCGGCCCCGGCGGCGATCTGCTTGAGGGGGTCGGTTTCGTCTTTTTCTTTCTCGCGGCCGAGGGCGGCCATCTTGCTCGGCACGTCGGGGCTTTTGCAGGTCCAGCAGGTGGCGGGGTGGAAGACGTCGGGGTGTTCGGGCGTGGGGTTCTTGACGCGTTTGGTGTTGACGACGTCTTCGACGGCGTGCATGTGCCCGCGGGCCTGTTTGTAGTCCTTGCCGAAGCCGAAGCCCGCGAAGAGGATCACCTGGTTGGGGTCTTCGTCGAGATAGTCTCGCGGGGCGGCGCCGCCGAATTTGGTGCGGGTGGTGGAGTCGGCGGTGGCCTTGTAGGTGTCGTACTCGTTGGGGTAGTTGAGCCCCCAGGCGGCCGGGTCGGTCTCCCACTCGCCGACGGGGTTGACGGCGAAGCCGGGGCGGAGGGCCTCCTGGCGGCGCTCGCCGATCGAGACGGCCAGCAGGCCCACCAGGGCGACGGCGACGGCCGTCAGGGCGAGGATGACCAGCCCGGCCCAGAGGGGGATGCCCTTCTTGGGGGCCGGGGCGGGCGAGGGGGCGGTCGGGTTGGTGTCGTCGGTCATGGCGGGTTCCTCGGGTTACTTTCCCATAGGCCACCCCGCCTCGGGCAGGCGGGGGCGGCGTTCGACGGGCGAGGCCGACAGGCTGCGGGCCTTGCCGTGGATGTTCGTGTGACAGTCCCAGCACTTGCGATGGTCCGGGCCCTCCAGCGACACGCACTGCATGACGTTGGCGTGGCAGCGGAGGCAATTGGCCTGGACGACCGGTCGCCCCAGGGCCGAGAGCGACAGCACCTGCGGCTCGGCGTGCATCGAGAAGACCGCCGAGTGCTTCGTGCCGTCGAGGGCCTTGAAGCCCCAGCGGGCCACCGGGTTGGTCTGGGGGACGTGGCAGTCGTTGCACCGGGCGACGAGGGCATGGCTGCCGGATTGCCAGGAGACGTAGGCGTCGGTCATGACGTGGCAGTTGATGCAGGTTTCGCTTTTGTCGGAGAGGTAGGAGGCGGCGCGGCCGAGGGTGGCCGTGACGATTCCGACGCCCAGGAGGACGCCCAACGCGGCCCAGACCGCCGCCTGAAGCGGGCGGGGCAGGCCCTGCAGGGTCAGAAGTGGTTTCAGTCGCATGGTTCGCCGTTTCGCCGCCAGCGGATGCCGAAGTGTAGGGGGGCACGTCGGGCATTATCAACCTCGGCGTCGAATTTCCGGGCCGCTCGCGGCTTCACGCCGACGGGGGAGTTGGTTACAATACGCACTCTTTGCCGCCGCCGGCGGCGACGTACGGAAGGTGAAGCCCATGCAGCGGACATGCCGACAGATTCGGGACGAGTTCATCGACTTCTTCAAGTCGCACGGTCACACGTTCGTGCCCAGCAGCTCGCTGCTGCCGGCCGAGGACCCGACGCTGCTGTTCACCAACGCGGGGATGAACCAGTTCAAGGAGATCTTCCTGGGCCAGGCGACGCGTGAGTACGTCCGGGCGGCGAACACTCAGAAGTGCATCCGGGCGGGGGGCAAGCACAACGACCTGGAAGACGTCGGGCACGACACGTACCACCACACGTTCTTCGAGATGCTGGGCAACTGGAGCTTCGGCGATTACTTCAAGCGCGAGGCCATCGCGTGGGCGTGGGAGTTGCTGACGAAGGTGTGGGGTCTGCCCAAGGACCGGCTGCACGCGACGGTGTTCGCGGGGGACCCGCGAGAAAAGCTCGAGGGCGACGATGAAGCGGCGGGGCTCTGGCGCGAGGTGACGGACATCGACCCGGCGCACATTCACCGGGGCAACAAGAAGGACAACTTCTGGGAGATGGGCGAGACGGGCCCGTGCGGGCCTTGCAGCGAGATTCACATCGACCTGACCCCGGACAAGTCCGGCGGCTCGCTCGTCAACGCCGGCGACGCCCGGGTGATGGAGATCTGGAACCTGGTGTTCATACAGTACAACCGCGGGTCCGACGGCAAGCTCTCGCCGCTGCCGGCCCGGCACGTGGACACGGGCATGGGGCTGGAACGCGTGGGCATGGTGCTCCAGGGCAAGCGGAGCAACTACGCGACCGACCTGTTCGTGCCGATCATCCAGGCCATCGAGGCCTTGTCGAATCATCGCTATGGCGCCAAGAGCGCCGCCCAGGGGGCCGACCGGTACGACGCGATCGACCTGCACGACATGGGCGACATCGCCTGCCGGGTGATTGCCGACCACGCGCGAACCCTGGCGTTCGCCATTGCCGACGGCATCCTGCCCTCCAATGACGGGCGAGGGTACGTGGTCCGGCGCATCCTCCGACGAGCCGTTCGGTACGGGCGGCAGCATCTGGGCATCGAGGGCGCGTTCCTCGTCAAGCTCGTGCCGGTCGTCGTGGCCCTGATGGGCGATTTTTTCCCCGAGCTTCGCGGGCGGAAGGACTACGTCGTCGAGACGATCGCCGAAGAGGAAAGTTCGTTCGGGCGGACGCTGGACCGGGGGATCGCCCTGTTCGAGCGGCAGGGGCAGAGCCTGCTGGCGGCGGGGAAGAAGACCCTCGACGGCGAGGTGGCCTTCGACCTGTACGCGACGTACGGTTTCCCGGTGGACCTGACGCAGTTGATGGCGGCGGAGATCGGGCTGTCGGTGGACATGGCGGGGTATGAGAAGGCGATGGACGCCCACAAAGAGACCAGCGGGGCCGGCGAGAAGTTCAAGGCCGCCGAGGCGTTGAACCTTCCCGCGACGGACGACGGGGCCAAGTATGCCGGCGAGGCGATCGGAGCGAAGGTGCTCGGGTGGGTGGCCGGGGGGGCGTTCGTGTCGCGGGGGCAGCTGGCCGCCGGGGCCGACGCCGCCGTCGTCCTGGACCGAACGAGTTTCTACGCCGAGCAGGGCGGGCAGGTGGGTGACTCGGGCCAACTGATCTGGCCCGGGGGCGTCTTCCATGTAAAGGATACGCAGTTGGCCGGGGCGGGCATCGTGCACGTCGGGCGGATCGAGGCCGGCACGCTGGCCGTCGGGCAGGCGGTCACCTGCAAGGTCGGCCCGCAGCGAATGGACACACGCCGCCACCACACCGCCACCCACCTGCTGAACTGGGCGCTGCGGGAGGTGCTGGGCGAGCACGTCAACCAGGCCGGCAGCGTGGTTTCGCCCGACCGTCTGCGGTTCGACTTCTCGCACAACAAGGCCCTGACGGGCGAGCAGGCCGAGAGGGTCGAGCAACTGGTCAACGAACGGGTGCTCAACGACGAGCCGGTGACGGCGACGGTGATGCCGCTGGCGAAGGCGAAGGAGATTCCCGGGGTGCGGGCGATGTTCGGCGAGAAGTACCCCGACCCGGTGCGGGTGGTGGCCGTGGGGTCGAAGGACGCCTTTGCCGCCAGCAGCGCGGAATTCTGCGGCGGGACGCACCTGGAGCGGACCAGCCAGGTGGGGTTCTTCAAGATTCTGTCGGAAGAATCGGTGGCCAAGGGGGTGCGGCGGATCACAGCCGTCACGGGCCACGCGGCGGCGGAGCACGTGCGGCAGTTGAGTGCGGCCCTGAAGGCCGCCTGCGCCGCGGTGAACGCGTCGTCGGCGGAGTTGCCCGAGCGGATCGCGGCGATGCAGAAAGAGATCAAGGAATTGCGGAAGAAGCCCGCCGGCGGGGTCGCGGGGGTCGCGGGGGCGGGACAGTTGGAGCAGGTGGCCCAGACGCCGCACGGGCCGGTGCTGGTGGGGCAGGCCCCCAGCGACGACCCCAAGGACATGCGAGGCCTGTGCGATCAGCAGAGGCAGAAGGGGGCGGCGGCGGTGTTCGTCGGGGCCGCCGGAGAGGACAAGGTCACGCTGATCGCGATGGTCTGCGACGCCCTGGCCGCCGAGGGCAAGGTGAAGGCCGGCGACTGGGTGAAGGCGGCGTCGGCCCTGGTGGAGGGCAGCGGGGGGGGCAAGCCGACGATGGCGCAGGCAGGCGGAAAACGCCCGGAAAAGCTGCCCGAGGCCCTGGCCGCCGCGGGCGAGTGGGTTAAACGCGCTCTGGCGTAGCATTGAGCCATGTTTTTCCTTGACATGGCGGATCAAAAGGCCTAGAGTTCCGCGTTCCCCGGCGCGGCGCGGTCCGCCCGGGTGTCCAGTGAGCCGCCGGGTGAGACGCCGTTGACGGTCTGCCCGGGGGCGATAAGGAGTTGTTTGATGCTGCCAACACAGAAAGAGTCCCGCGCGCGGACGCGAAGCCGTCGGGCGCATCATGCCAAGACGGCCGCGCACTACATGGACTGCCCCAAGTGCAATTCGCCCAAGCTGCCTCACGCGGCCTGTGACAATTGCGGGTACGTCCGCCCGGGCCTGAGTTTGAAAGTCGGGAAAGGGAAATAATCGATGCGTATCGGCATCGACGCGATGGGGGGCGACCACGCGCCGGCAGAACCTGTTGCCGGAGCGTTGGCGGCCCGTGAGATGCTCAAGGAAGGCGACCGGATCGTCCTGATCGGGGATGAGAAGGCCATCCGGGAGAAACTCGCCGCCACGCCCAACTGGGCCGAGTGGATCGAGATCTGCCACGCGCCCGAGAACATCGGCATGGACGAATCGCCCGTGGTGGCGCTGCGACAAAAGCCCAACAGCTCGATCGCCGTGATGGCCGAGATGCAGGCTGACGGGCGGCTGGACGCGGGCATTTCCGCCGGCAGCACCGGGGCGTTCGTGGCGGCCAGCCAGATGCGGCTGCGGCGGCTGCGCGGGGCGCACCGCCCGGGCATCGCGGTGGTCGCGCCCACGTTCCACGGGCCGGTCGTCATCTGCGACGTCGGCGCCAACGTCAACTGCCGTCCGACCCACCTGTACCAGTACGGGGTGATGGCGTCGGTGTATTCCAAGAGCATCTGCGGGATCAAGAACCCGCGGGTGGGGCTGCTGAGCATCGGCGAGGAAGACGCCAAGGGCACGGACCTGGTCAAGCAGACCCGGGCGCTGCTCAAGGCCGACAAACGAATCAACTACATCGGCAACGTCGAAGGGCGAGACGTCTTCGGCGGGGTCGTCGACGTGATGGTCACCGAGGGGTTCGTCGGCAACGTGATGCTGAAGCTGATGGAAGGCATGGCCGGCGGGGTGATGAAGTCGATGTTGAAAGAGCTGGTTTCGGAGATGCCGCAACTGGCCGAGAAGGTCATGCGGGCGGCGAAGGCCGTCGCCGTGCGGTACGACTACAACGAGTACGGCGGGGCGCCCCTGCTGGGCGTGGGCGGAATCAGCATCATCTGCCACGGCGCCAGCGACTACCGCGCCATCAAGAACGCCGTTCGCGTGGTCGAGGAATACTCCCGCCAGCAGGTCAACGAACAGATCGCCGAGCTGCTGGCGGACGGGGCCGAGGCACAGTGATGGGCGAACCTCTTCGCGCAGCCATCCGCGGCACGGGTTCGTACGCCCCGTCGAAGGTGATGACCAACGCCGATTTCGAGAAGTTCATCGACACCAGCGATGAATGGATCGTGCAGCGCACCGGGATCAGGCAGCGGCGCGTGATGGGCGAGGGCGAGACGACCAGCTCGATGGCGTTGGCGGCGGCGAAGGCGGCCCTGGCCGACGCGAACCTCGAAGCCAAGGACCTCGACCTGATCGTCTGCGCCACCGTCACCGGCGACATGCCGTTCCCCGCCACCGCGTGCTTCGTCCAGCAGGGGCTGGGCATCACGGACATCCCGGTCTTCGATCTTTCCGCCGCGTGCAGCGGGTTCCTGTACGCCCTGTCGGTCGGCTCGCAGTTCATCCAGGCCGGCACGTACCGCAAGGTACTGGTCATCGGCGTCGACGCCCTGAGCCGCTATTGCGACTACACCGACCGCGGCAGCTGCATTCTGTTCGGAGACGGCGCCGGCGCGGTCGTGCTGGAACCGACCTCCGAGGACAAGGGCGTGCTCTACAGCGTCCTGCGGGCCGAGGGCGCCGGGTGGGACTACATCAACCTCCCCGGCGGCGGCACGCGATACCCGACGTCGGCGCAGACGATCGCCGACCGCCTGCACTACGTGAAGATGAAGGGGCGGGACGTCTACAAGTTCGCCGTCGAGAAAATGCAGTGGCTGCTGGGGGACTGCATGGCGAAGTGCGGGCTCACCGTCGAGACGGTGGACATGGTCGTGCCCCACCAGGTGAACCTGCGGATCATCGACTCGGCGGCCGGTAAGTACGGCTTCCCGATGGAAAAGATCTACATCAACATAGACCGCTATGGAAATACGTCGGCGGCGTCGATCCCGCTGGCGTTGGACGAGGCCCGCCGGGCCGGGCTCATCGGCCCCGGGTCGACGATCGTCATGGTGGCCTTCGGCGCGGGGTTGACCTGGGCCGGCGCCGTCGTCAGGCTCTGACCGACACTCCCACGAACATGAAAACCGCACAGATATTTCCCGGACAAGGCGCTCAGCAGGTAGGCATGGGCAAGGACCTCCACGAGGCCCACGCGGCGGCGCGTCGGGTGTTTGAAGACGCCGAGGCCATCAGCGGCCTGCCGTTGCGGTCGCTGTGCTTTGACGGGCCTAAGGACCGCCTGGACCGGACGGACGTGGCGCAGCCGGCGATGTTCACGGTGTCGGCGGCGATCCTGGCGGCGATGAAGGAAACGCTGGCCCCCGGTTCGCCGGCCCTCTCGCCGGCGGCGACGGCGGGGCTGAGCCTGGGCGAGTACACCGCCCTCTACGCCGCCGGGGCGATGGATTTCGAGACGACGCTGAAGCTGGTGACCCGCCGCGGGGCGGCCATGCAGGCCGCCGCCCAGGCCAGCGAGGGCGGCATGGTCGCCCTCATCGGGGCCGACGAGCCCCAGGCCCTCGCCCTCTGCCAGGCCGTCGCCGAAGGACAGGTGATCGTGCCGGCGAATTTCAACTGCCCCGGTCAGATTGTCCTGTCGGGCGCGAAGGCCGCCTGTGCGCGGGCGGCCGCCAGGGCCAAGGAGTTCGGCGTCGGCAATGCCGTCGTGCTGGACGTGGCCGGGGCGTTCCACAGCGAGTTCATGAAGCCGGCGGCGGAGCAGTTGGCCGCGGCGCTGGAGGCCGCCGAAATCCGCGAGCCCGCCGTGCCCGTACTGGCCAACGTCGACGCCCGCCCGCACGCGGCGGCGACCATCCGCGCCAAGCTGCTCGAGCAACTCGTCCGCCCCGTTCGGTGGGGGGCGTGCCTGGAGGCCCTGCGGGCCTACGGCGTGGAGCGGTTCTTCGAGGTCGGGGCCGGCAAAGTGCTGGCCGGACACATGAAACGAATCGATCGAAAAGCCAATGTAACCGGCGTGAATTCCCAAGAGGCCCTGGCGGGCCTGGCCCGGGAGTGACAGGAAAGGAATCAGTCCATGGCAGACAATGAGAAGATTGCGATTGTGACAGGGGCCGCCCGAGGGATCGGGTTGGAGATCACCCGTGAACTGCTGGCCCTGGGCATGACCGTGGTGGCGGTGGACCTGCGGGACGACCTGCTGGGCCAGATGGGCGGCAAGTTGGGCTCTTCCGGCGCCAAGTTGGACCCGAGGAAGCTGGACGTGACGAGCAGCGAGGGCTTCACCGCCCTGGTCGACGAGGTGGCCACGAAGTACGGGCACGTGGACGTGCTGGTCAACAACGCCGGCATCACCCGGGACGGGCTGCTGATGCGGATGGAAGACGCCGACTGGGACCTGGTGCTGAAGGTGAACCTGACCAGCGCGTTCTACGGCACGCGGGCGGTCTCGAAATACATGGTCCGCCAGCGGGGCGGGTCGATCGTCAACATGTCCAGCTACTCCGGGCTGGAGGGCAACCGCGGGCAGGCCAACTACGCCACCAGCAAGGCCGGGCTGCTCGGGCTGACCAAGACGACGGCCAAGGAACTGGCCAGCAAGAACGTACGCTGCAACGCCGTCTGCCCCGGGTTTATCCAGACGGAGATGACGGACGTGCTGCCGCAACCGGCGAAGGACATGGCCCTGGAGCAGATCCCGCTCAAGCGGTTCGGTCAGCCGGCGGACATCGCCAAGGCGGTGGCGTTCCTGGCCAGCGACGCCAGCGGGTACATCACCGGACAGACCCTCAGCGTCGACGGCGGCATGCACACCTGAGAAAACGGAAAAAAACAGCAGAAGGATGTATTGCGTGACTCGGGCCGTCAGGCTATAGTACCGCCGCCTTCCAGAAGCCGGCGGGCCGGTGATGCCCGAGCCAAGGTCGGAACGGCAGAAATACCTGGAACCTTAGTTCAGGGAGGACACGAAAGTGTCGCAGGAAATCGAAGAGAAGGTCATTGATATCGTCGCCGAGCAGATGGGCGTGGACAAGAGCGAGATCACTCGTGAAACCTCGTTCGTCAACGACCTGAATGCCGACTCGCTCGACACCGTCGAGCTGGTCATGGAGTTCGAAGACGAGTTCGAACTGAGCATTCCCGACGAAGAGGCCGAGAAGATCCAAACCGTCGGACAGGCCATCGACTACATTATCGAGCACTCCAGCAAGGCCTGACGCCCCCGCGTTGGTGTAAGGGACGAAGCCGATGGCAGGTCGCCGCGTCGTATTGACGGGGTTGGGCACGGTCAACCCGATGGGTCACAGCGTTCCGGAGTTCTGGGACGCCCTGTTGGCCGGACGGTCGGGTATTGCGCCCATCATCCGGTTCGATGCCACCGACTTCTCCTCCCGCATCGGCGGAGAGGTGAAGAACTGGGAAACCGTCACGCACCCCCTGGTGGACCCCAAGGAAGCCAAGCGGATGGACCGGTTCGCGCAGTTGGCGGTGGCCTCGGCGATCGAGGCCGTCCTCGACAGCGGACTGGACTTCTCCCGCGAAGACCTTCGCCGCTGCGGCGTGATCGTCGGCAGCGGCATCGGCGGGCTGCAGGAGCTGGAAGACCAGCACAACCGCATGCTCACCAAGGGCGTCTCCCGCGTCAGCCCGTTCACGGTGCCCAAACTGATGGGCAACGCCGCCGCGGCGAACATCGCGATCGTCTGGGGGCTGCTGGGCCTGAACTATTGCGTGGTGACCGCCTGTGCGTCGGCGGCCCATTCGATCGGCCAGGCCTTCCACGCCATCCGCGTCGGCGAGGCCGACGTGATCCTCAGCGGCGGATCGGAAGCGGCCCTGACGCCGATCGGACTGGCGAGCTTCTGCGCCCTCAAGGGCCTGTCCACCCGCAATGACGATCCCGAACACGCCAGCCGCCCCTGGGACCGCAACCGCGACGGGTTCCTGCTGGCCGAAGGCGCCGGCGTGCTCGTGCTGGAAGAGCTCGAACACGCCAAGGCCCGCGGCGCGAGGATCTACTGCGAAGTGACCGGGTACGGCAAGAGCTGCGACGGCTACCACATTACCGCCCCCGACCCCGAGGGAACCGGCGCCGTCCGGGCCATGCAGGACACCTTCGCCGACGCCGGCATCGCCCCCGACGGGGTCGACTACGTCAACGCCCACGGCACGAGCACGAACCTGGGCGACATCGCCGAGGTGCG
>JAPLNA010000157.1 GCA_026693065.1 Planctomycetota bacterium | reverse complement strand
AGCCAGCGACAGATGAAGCGTAAGCGAATGGAGAAGAAGGAGAACTGAACATTGACGCCCCGGGTGGTCCGGGGTACACATAGGCATGGGCGCTACGGTTTTCGCCCGCCCAGCGCCACGGTTTTACTCCGCCGTTTACATGCAGGACGCCCGCGCCGATCGCCGCCAGGCCGAAGCCCTCGCTGCCGAGCTGCAAGCCCGCCTCGACCAGGCCGCCAAGGTCACCGCCGCGCCGACCTGGCTGGGCTGATTGACCGGGACGCCTTGACTCGCAATTGTCCATGCAACCGCGATTGCTTCTCAGGGAGGTCCTGGGTAGCATCATCAGGCGTCGATTCCGGGTGACCCCTGCTACCGGGGGAAGGAGAACCCGATGAAACGCATGTCCACCGATGACTCGGCCAAGGAACTGGCGCTGGACTTGGGCAATGGCATAGCGATGAAGCTGTTGCTGATCCCGGCGGGATAGTTCACGATGGGCAGCCCCGACGGCGAGAAAGATCGTCTGCCGAACGAAGCCCCGCGGCACGAAGTGACCATCAGCAAGGCGTTCTATATGGGCGCATACCAGGTGACGCAGGCTCAGTACGAGGCCGTCATGGGCGCCACCGGTGCGATCCGGGCGCCCGGAGTTGCGACTTCGGGTTCCGGGTGGTGTCGGTTGGTGCCTCCGGCACGGACTGATTCTCGTTGTCGTGCCTGGTCAAGCAGGCCTGGAAGTCCCCATTTACGCAGGAGAGAGAGTCTCCCATGAACCGGATACGAGAACGCACCATCCTGCTCCTTATCATTCTGCTGCCGGTCGCCTCGGCCCCAATGTACGGCGCCGATCCCACACCGGCCACCGAACCCGCCCGACAACGCGAGGAACGCATGCGCTGGTTTACCCAGGCCCGGTTCGGCATGTTCATTCACTGGGGCGTCTATTCCGTCCCGGCCGGCGAGTGGAACGGCGAAAAGGGGCACGGGGAATGGGTCATGCAGTATGGCCGCATTCCCGTGTCGAAGTACGAGCAATTCGCCAAGCAATTCAACCCGGTCAAGTACGACGCCAAGGAGTGGGTCCGGCTGGCCAAGGACGCCGGGATGAAGTACATCGTGATCACGGCCAAGCATCATGATGGATTCGGCATGTTCCGGTCTGACCTGACCGACTGGTGCATCAAGTCCACCCCGTTCCATCGCGATCCGCTCAAGGAGCTGGCCGACGCCTGCAAGGAGGCGGGCCTCAAGCTCTGCGTCTTCTACTCGATCATGGACTGGCACCACCCCGACTGGCCCGATCGCCGCCCCTGGAACGACCGGGCCACGGGCACGCCGGACCTGGGCCGCTACATCACGTTCATGAAGGGCCAGCTCAAGGAACTGCTCACGCGGTACGGCCCGATCGGAATCCTGTGGTTCGATGGCGACACGGAGAAGCCCTGGCCCCACCAGCGCGGGGTGGAACTCTACTACTACCTGCGGTCCCTTCAGCCCAGCATCATCATCAACGACCGTGTCGCCAACGCCCGCAACGAAGGTTGGACCGACGAAGGGGCCGGCGATTACACCACGTTCGAGGCGTGGATACCCGACCGCGGGCAACGCATCCGATTGCCCTGGGAGTCCTGCATGACGGTGAATGGGCATTGGGGTTTCGACAAGAACGACCACAACTGGAAACCCACCGGAGCCCTGATACGTAATCTGGTGGACTGCATCAGCAAGGGCGGCAACTGTTTGTTGAACGTCGGGCCGACCGCCGAGGGGCTTATCCCCGATGAGAGCGTCAAACGCCTGCGCGAGATCGCCGACTGGATGAAGATCAACGGCGAGGCCATACACGGGGCGGCCGCCTCGCGCGTGGAGGGATTGCCCCCGGATTGCCTGGCCACGGAGAAGCCCGGGCGGATTTACCTGCACCTGTTCAACTGGCCCGACAAGGTGTCCTTCTCGACCGGACAGAAGGCGGTGCGCGCCTTTCTTCTGGCCGACCCGGCGCGGAAGGTCCTTGCCGTCCAAACGGATCAGAAGAAGGTCACAATCTCCCTGCCCAAGGACAATCCCGGCCGCGTCGCCACCGTGGTCTGCATCGAGGTCGCCCAAGACCGCTGAGCGGCCCTCGCCGGGTTCCATCTCACTTGGCCGGTGTCAGAACCGTGCGGAAGCCGACGGACATGCGGCAGGGCTCGACGCCCTGGCCGAGATGGTGCGGCAGGTGGTCGGGCAGGATCCGCTGAGCGGGCACCTGTTCGTCTTCCGCAGCCGCCAGGGCGACCGGCTGAAGTTGCTGTACTGGGATCGAGACGGTTTTGTTCTTTGGTACAAGCGGCTGGAGAAGGGGCGGTTTCCCTCGCCAGTGCGGATGGGAGACGATTTCTGGATCGGCCCGCGGGAGCCGGTGGGGTGGCTGTGCTGCCTTCGTGGGTTCAAGACGATCAGCGCGTTGTCGATCGTGGCGGAGTTGTACGGGATTGAGCGGTTCGGGACGGCCAGGGGGTTGATGAGTTATCTGGGGTTGACGCCGTCGGTAAAGAGTATCAGCCCCCTGGGATCATCGTGCGCACACTATTCTACGAGCTAATTACCGGTAAGAAGCTGGCTAGAAGTCTGCCCCAATTTCCAGAACAGTCTTTTCAAACAGACGGCTGAAGCTCACGATTTGCCTGCCGGCGTCGGAATCGGGCGAGACATCGTAGGGAATCGGCTCGCCATTCCAGGTTACCCGCTTTGCGCAACCTGCTACAGGGATGCGGAAATTCCCGAGACGTTTCTTATCGGTCTCAAGGGTCAGATGGAGAGTCCTACCCGCCTCGCCGATCCGGTAGGTGTACTTCAGGAAGCCGCTGTTGGGCAGGAGCACGCTGATCGTTGCCGGGCGGTCGGCCCATGCGTCGGGAATGGCCGGCTGAATATTGACCTCGTCGAAACCGAACCGAGCGGGAACGATGCCGAACAGCCCCTCGATGATGGCGCTGATGTGCGCGCCCGCGGAGATTCCATACCGGTCTCGCGAATGCCCCTGGATCGTGCCGTCCGGCATGTACCACTCCAGACAATCCTTGTCCCGCACGTGCGCATCGCTGCGGCGATTGATGGCGGTGAAGACCGCATCCCGCATGCCGTACCGGGCGAAGGCGCGGACGCAGTTGTAGTAGGACTCCTCGAAGCAGCCGCCGGGAATGAATCGCCCCGGCTCATACTTGCCCCAGAAGTAGAATGGGTAAATGAGCGGCGTCGGGAACACTCCAAGATCCATGAGGACGCGCCGAGCATATTCGGCGACCTTCCGCCCGCGGCCATCGTTGCCGCTGACAAGCGCGGCATAGTAGGGAGTGACATCGAGTTCGCGGCTGTCTTCGTTGATGCCGCCGCCGCTGTGATACCACCGATTCTCCGCCGTCCGCCGCACCAGATAGTAGTAGTCGGCGTCCGAATCCCACGCCAGTCGCTCGATGGCATCGCGGGACTGTTCACCCCTGGACCGGAGCCGCTCGGCTTCGGGGAGTCCGTGGGTCTTTGCGTAGTCCGCCAGCAGTTGCAGCAACTCGCACATCTCCATGCTCGCCACGACCACGACATCGTCCTGAGTCCGATCCCAGTCGAAACCGTTGTACGGTTCGCCAACCAGCAGACCCCAGAGGCGGGTCGGCACCTGTCCGCCGTGTTCGATCAGGCCGTCGCTGTCGCGGTCATAGGCCGACAGGGCCCACTTCACGATGTTCATCAGACGGGACCAGTTGTCCCGGACAAAGGCATCCTGTTCGGCATAGCGCAGGTAGTCGGAGAAATGCTTGGCTGTCTGAGCGACATGGATGCCGCACTGGCCCCTGGGGTCCCAGGTGAGTCGTCCGTCGCCGTCGTGCTGATCGAAGAAGATGCGCTTCCCCATCTCCTGAAGCAGCGAAGGATGATCGCCCCACAGGAACGCGGCGCACTTCGGGTAATACCGGAAGTCGCGGAGGTCGTAGCGGGGCTCGGGCTGGGTCTTGCCGTTCGACGTGGCAAACCAGCCATCGTATCCGTAGTGCGCGAAGGCGACGCGGCGCATCTCCGCCACGAGATCCAGCGCAATGGAGAAAGACTTTTCGATGGCTTCGTCCGGAACCGATATCGCCACCTTGCCGCTGATTGCCATGTCTGAATCTTCCTCGTGTTCGCCGCCGGTCTACTTGCCGATCAACTTCATCTTCCGGTCGCATGGCGTTTCGTCCCGATACACTCAATGTCCGCCACTGCCGTCCGATGGCGGGATGTCCTTCAGCGCGTCGCGTACGGCTTCCAGAATTGTGAACTGGTCGGGCTGAATTTCCAGGAACGGTCCGATGCGAGAGCCATCAGGCTTCCGACCGGTGGGGCAATCCTTAGGAAGCAGATGGAAGCAGCCCTCCTTGAACGTCCCGAGATCGAAGGTGAAGACGCCGCCGCCCCGGACCACATCCACGGCATACTGTACGAGGTCTTCTTGCTTCTTGTCGCATCCCGGGGCGCCCCAGGTGGGGCCGATGTACTGGAGCACATGCCACTGTATATTGAATTCAGGATCCCATCGGCCGTAGAAGGGCTTGACGATCCTGCTCTGGCGGTCCCAGTCTTCCATGCAATGGCCGTGGGTGAAGTCGGAGATCTCGTAGAAGCCGCTGGTGACGATCGCATCGGGGTTGCCGTGTTTGAGGGCCTGACAGATGTTGACGCGATAGCCGGGGATGGCTTCCCCCAAGCCGTCCACCCACCAGCCCTTGCACTTGGCGCCGTAGTGATCGGAATACCATTGCCCGACCTTGAGCCAGCCTTCGAAGCGGTCGGCGTTCTTCATCGTGGGCGGGCGAGGCATCTGGTACTGGTTGTCCGTGGCGAAGTAGAGCATTAGCGGGATGCCACGCCTGGCGAGGGCCTTCCACAGATCCATGGGCAGGTCACGCCTGGAGGTGTAGGGCCCGAGTTCGCTTTTCCAGAGGTCATCGATGACGGGGTTGGGTGCGCAGGAATAGATATGGTTCTGCCCGAGCGTAAGGATGACATAGCCGGCGCCGACGGCCTTGGCTTGGTCGGCGACTCGTTCGACATCCACGGCATCCACCCACTGGTTCCATTCCTCCAGGGCCCACGTCCCGCCGGAGAGATAGTGGAAGAAGAGCCCGTACTTGGCTTCATGGAACCAAGCTACGCGTGCTTCATACGCCTTTCGCTCTTGCGGCGTCCAGTTCTTCCGAGGAAGACGCCCGGGCTGGTCAACGGTTGGATCTTCACTCCAACTGAACGGTTCGCGAGTCTGCGCGGGGGTAATACCCTCCGGCGGATTCAGTGTGGAATACGGAACCGGCTCCACGCCCTGGGGTGGCGGTAAGGAAATACTATCACCGGCCATCGCGGCGGATTGATCGAATGAATTGTCCTGCATAGTCACCTTTCTATCCGCACTCGAACGTCGCAACTGAGAACGCCGCGGCGTACAGCGGCACCTCGTCAGGATTGACGTGGGACGCGAACGGATTCACGGGGGCGGTCATTCAAATACCTTTCGTTGCGTGGCGGGCCTTACTTGGCCGGGGTCAGAGCCGTGCGGAAGCCGACGGACCAGTAGGAGAACTCCGGGTACATGTTGCCCCCCGTGGACGACAGCCGGCCGTAGTCAGCCGAGTAGGACCACGCGCCCCCGCGAAGGATGCGGTGCGCGTTGGGGTGAAACGGAGACCACTCCCAGCACCACTCCCACACGTTCCCGACCATGTCGTGCAGCCCGTAGGCGTTGGCGGGGAAGCTCCCGACCGGGGCGGTGTACGGCTGGGCGTCGGCGGAATACCGCTTGTCGTAGCCCTCGTAGCCCTTGTCGTAATCCAGGGCGGAGGAATGCCCCAGATAGTTCGCCTTCTCGTGGTCGATCGTGTCGCCCCACGGGTACCGCTTTCCGGTCAAACCCCCGCGAGCGGCATACTCCCACTCGGCGTCCATCGGCAGGCGATAGCCGGCGACGGTCGCGTCGAGCTTCAGGCCGTTGGGCGTTCCGCCGCCGTCTTTGCCGCTCCGGTACGGTTTGCCGCCCACCAGGTAGCACGCCGGTCGGCCTTCTTTCTCGCTGCGGGCGTTGCACCACTTGACGGCGTCGTACCAGTTGATCGTCTGCACGGGGTGATCCTTGCCTTTGCCCGCGCCGGCGCTGTCGAACTGGTAACCGTTCTTGACGGCCCAGGCGTACACCTCGTCCCACAGACCCTTGCTTACTTCGCAGCGGTCCATGTAGAACTCGCTGACCTTCAGGTTATAGGCCACGCCGTCAGGTGAGGTGCCGCTGTTGGCACCGGCCGGCACGAGCACCATGCCCCCGGGGGCGGTCGTCGGCGTCGCCGCAGTCATCGCGGTCAGGCCCCACGTCAGCGCCCCGGCCAGCAGGCCCGCCAGGCACACGCCCGTCACACTCCACAGTACTGGCTTATTCGTCATTGCGGTTTGCTCCTTTCTGATGGCGCCGGCAGGCCGGGCCATGAACGGGAACCATTCGTGTCCGTCTACTTGCCGGCCTCCCACGCCCGCACCTCAACCAGGTGCACGGCGGGGTTGTCGCTGTTCTTCAGCATGTTGACGCGGATGTACCTCGCCTTCACCGGGGCGAACTTGTGCATGTAGCCCTTCTCCGTGCCGGGCGCGGCGTTCTTGCTGGCGTCCACGACCTGCGTCCAGGCCTGCCCGTCGGTGGAGACTTCGACCGTGTACTGATAGTACCTCGCGCCGTCGAAGTAGGGCACGACCTGCACGCGGCCGATGGAGTATTCCTTCTGGAGATCCACCTTCCACCACTGCGGCGCGGGGATCGTGCCCCAGAACTTCGAGCCGTCGACCATGCCGTCGGCGGCGTACTCGGCCTTTTCGTCAGGGCTCTTGCCCCCCGAGGCCTCCACCGGTTTGCCCGTGGTCAGGCTCGGCTCGAAGGGGATGTACCGCATCGATTCGCCGACGGTGGTGTTGCCGACCTTGCGGCCGTCCTTGTCGAACACCGCGGCCCGGGGGGCCAGGCCTTCGGAGGCCTTGAAGGGTTTCTCGTAGAGAGGGCTATCGGCCGTCGGATCCTGTCCGTCCAGGCGGTAGCGGATCTGTCCGCCGGGGACGACGGTGGACATCGAGACCGTGATCGGAGTGGCGAAGATCTTGTCCTTGATGGCGCCCTCGTAGGCGATCGCCACCGGGCGGACGATCATGAACGTCCTGGCGTTCTGCTTGGCCATCCGGTTCTCGTGGTAATCTTCCTCGATCACGTTGTCGGGGCCCCACGTCCGCTCGTGCCGCTCCGGAGAGCCGGTCAGATACCCCAACGCCAGGGACTCCTGGCTCATCTCCCACATCGGGCGGCAGTGCCCCAGCACTTTGTCCCCCCGATTCAGCACGGCCCCGTTGCACGTGAAGATGCTGAACTCCGGGAACGGGGGCATGTCCCACGGCGCGGTGATCGTCGTGTACCCCAGATCCTGCGCGGTCCGGGCCTCGCTGGCGCGGGGGAACCAAGTGTAGAGGATGATATCGTTGGCCAGCGAGCGATCCTTCGGAACCCCCACCGGCAGCCCGTCCCACATGATCGCCTTCTTGCCGTGCTTCCGGGCGATCTTGGCCACGTTCTGCCCGTACGGCAGCCAGATGGTGTGCTCGCCGGTGAGGTTGTGCTCCTTCATGTACTTCTTGACGTGCTCGTTGCCCAGGTACCAGGCCGGCTCGACCTCGTCGCCGCCGAAGTGGATGTAGGGCGAGCTCTTGAAGACCTCGCACATCTCGCCCACCAGCGTGTCCAGGATCGGGTAGATGTTCGGGTTCAGAACGTCGAGCGTGCGGTTCTTGACGTCGCCGAGCTTGCCGCCCATGCCGTCCAGCAGGCTGGTGCAGTGGCCCGGGCCCTCGATCTCGGGCACGCACGTGACGCCGCGGGCGTCGGCGTAGGCGACCAGGTCCTTGAGATCCTCGATCTTATACGGCGGCAGCCCGCCCTTGGTGTTGGCCTCGGGGTACGCCTTCGAGGGGAACGTGTACGCGTTGTCGTCGTGCAGGTGCAGGTGCAGGTAGCGGATCTTGAACATGCGGCAGGTCTCGACGGCCACCTTCAGGACATACACCGGCTGTTGCTGACGGGCGCAGTCGATCATGATCGAGCCGTAGTCCGAAAACGGCCAGTCCTTGAGGGTCATCTTGGGCACCGAGGCCTTGCCACCCTCGATCGCGATGGCCTGCAGCAGCGTCGCCGTGCCCTCGCACACCGCGCGGTAGTCCCAGCCCTCGATCGCCACCCGGTCGGTGACGGAGATCGTGTGGGCATATTCCCGCGTCTTGAGCACCTCCTGCCCGTGCACGGTGAGAATGTCCGCGTCGGCCTGGAGCTTGGGGTTGATCGAGAGCACGATGTCCCCGGCCTGGGCGCCCGCGTCCGCCACGCCGGGCCTGTGCCCGGTGACCAGGAGGATCTCCTCGGCCAGGATGTCGGCCAGCGGCTTGAGCTTCGGGTCTGTCGCGACGACGCGGGCCTCGGCCGTCAGGGGCATGGCCCCGCCCTCCACCTTCAGCACCTTGGGGGTGGGCAGGAGCTTGAGGCGGTTGTCCGCGTGCGCCCGGCCGCTCGTCAGCGACAGGGCCAGGGCGGGCAGCAGCAACAACGCGACGGACGTTCGTTTCATGGAAGCGTTCCTTTCGGCGTCCGGGGCCCGAGTGCGGCCCGCGGGCCCATTCGTGTAGTCCGAGTCGATTCCGGGGAGCATTCTACTCTGCTTTAAACTTCAACCCATCCAGTTTATTGCCGTCGGGCGCGACGATGCGCGTCAGGGCGCCCCATCCGTCCTTGTCCTGGGTGACCTTGAGCAGGAGGGTATTCCACCCCTGCTTCAGGGCCACGCGAACCTTGTCGGGGGCGTCGTTGTAGCTCTGGACCTTGTTGTCCTGGTGGACGACCTTGCCGTTGAACCACACCTTCACGCCGTCGTCGCTGGCGACCAGGAGCATGGCGTTGCGGGCGCCGGCCGACCAGACCTGCGCCCGCATGTACGCGCAGCGGTTGTCGCCCTTGGGCGTCAGCTCGCAGATCCACGGCGTTGTGCCCTGCCCCTTCCAGGGCTTCCAGTCCCCCTGGCCGGTCGTCTCGGGCTCGAAGGGAATGTCGAAGAGTTTGTTGCCCGGCAGATTGTCCTTCATGTACGGGCCGGCGATCTGGTATTCGGTGATCCACCCGGCCACGCCATTCGTACTTCACCCGCGTTACCGACCCGAGCATCCGCCCCTCCTGGAAGAGGGCGGCGTTCAGGCGGAAGTTCTGCTGCATCGCCATGGGCCCGGTGTACACGGGCGAGCGGGGCGAGGGGTCCGACCCGTCCAGGGTGTAGTGAATGCGGCACCCGGCCGGGTTGGCGGCGGTCAGCCTGAGCCGCATCGCACCCGAGTAGGCGATCCACCCCTTGAGCCCGTCGGAGACGCCCAGGATCTTCGCCCCCTCGGGCTTCACGCGGATCGGGGCGGCCACCTGGAACATCCGCTCGGTCGACCGCGCCATCCGCGCGCGGTAGCCGGCCTCGGCCCCCCACTCGTTATCGGGCCCCCACGTCCGCTCCTGACGCTCGCACAGCGAGGGCACGTAGCTCTCGTGCAGCGAGTATTCGCTCATCTGCCACATCGGCCTCTGGGCGCCCAGCACGTTGGTGGTCCGTTGGTAGATGTGGTCGTTGGCGTAGAAGATGTTCCACGTCTGAATCGGCCCGGTGAACCACGGCACGGTGATCACCGTCCACCCCTGCTGCTCGACCTCGCTGGCGCACTTGGCGCTGTACCACGTCATGATGACGATGTCGTCCTTGATCCGCTTGTCGGCGGGCATGCCCTCCCAGGCGATCGGCATCTTGCCGTACTTCTGGCAGAGCTGTTTCATGCGAATGACGTGCATGATGTAGATCTGCCAGGCGTCGTTCAGCGGGTGATCGTCGCCGGGGAGCGTGTGCTTCTTCATGTACTCCTTTTCCGCCGGCGTGTTGCCCACGCCGCCGGTGTTGGCCTCGTCGCACCCGATGTGGAAGTACGGGGTCGCCCGGAAAATGGAACACATCTCCCCCATGATCTTGTCCAGGCCCTCGTACAGCTTCTCGCTGGCCATGGGCATGCACCCCGGGCCCGAGAAATAGTCCGGCCGGCACCGCGCCATCGCCCCCGAGTGACCCGGGGTCTCCAACTCCGGCACGATCGTCACCCCGCGGGCCACCGCATACGCCTCCAGATCCCGCATCTCCTCCCACGTATAGCAGCGGGCAATGATGCCGTCGGAGATCGGCCAGTTCTTCTTGCCCAGCGTCGGGAACGCCTTCGACCCGAACGTATAGGCGTGGTCGTCGCTGAAGTGCATCTGCACGTAACGGATCTTCCAGAACCGGCAGGCCTCGATGGTGAACTTGACGGCGTCCGGCGGGATCCACTGCCTCGCCGCGTCGATCATCGTGCCGGTGTAGTCGGCGTAGGGCCAGTCCTTCACCGTCATCTTCGCCAGCGAAACCTTCCCCTCCTTCACCGCCAACGCCTGGAGGATCGTCGCCGTGCCCTCGCACACCGCGCGGTAGTCCCACCCAGTAACGACGGCTGTATCGGCCACCACGATCGTGTGGGCGAAATCCCGCGTCCGGACCACCTGCTGCTTGCCGTCTTTCTTCTGCACGGCGACGATATCGGCGTCGGCCCGGAGCTTCGGGTCGATCTTCAGCACAATGTCGCCCGGGCGGGCCTCGCCCTTGACGACGGCGAGCCTCAGGTTCGTGACCAGCCGTATCTCGCCCGAGACGATGTGCGCCAACGGCTCGAGGCTCGCCTCGCCGGCAACGATGCGGCTCTCGGGCGTCAGTTTCATCTCGCCCCCGGCCAGCGCGATCGACTTGGGCGTCGGGAGCAGGTTTGATCCGCCCGACTCCGCCGGTTTGGTAGCGGCCTCGCCGGTCTCAGCCGAATCCGCCGGCTGGGTGGCTGCCTCGCCCGAATCAGCCGTCTCGTCCCCCTCCCCCGCCCGGGCCGGGCCGCTCGCCCAGAGCGCCGCCGCCAGCACGCACCAAAGCACCCCCGCCGCACGATTCCGTTGTCCGATCGTCATTGGATTCACCTTCTATTTCCCGGCCTCCCACGCCCGCACCTCGACCAGGTGCACGGCCGGATTGTCGCTGTTCTTGAGCAGGTTGACCTTGATGTTCCGAGCCTTCACCGGCGGGAACGCGTGCATGTAGCCCTTCTCGGCGCCCGGGGTAGCGTTCTTGCTCGCGTCGGCCACCAGGGCCCAGGCCTTTCCGTCGGCGGAGACCTCGATGGTGTACTGGTAGAATCGTGTGCCGTCGAAGAACGGAACCACCTGCACTCGGGCCAGGGAGTATTCCTTCTCGAGGTCCACCTTCCACCACTGCGGGGCGGGCTTGGCGCCCCAGTATTTGCCGATGTCCACCCATCCGTCGTTGGCGTATTCGGGCTTGTCCTTCTTGTTCTCGCGGGCGGAGGTTTCGACGGGCTTTCCCGTCGTCAGGCTCTTCTCGAACGCCAGCGGCATGTACTTGTCGGACAACGTCACGTTCCCGACCTGTTTGCCGGCCTCGTCAAACACGGCGGCGGCAAAACCGGCGGCCGTCGTCAACGGGAAGGCCTTTTCATAGAGGGTCGATTCCCGCGTCGGCGACGTGCCGTCCATCGTGTAGCGAATGCGCCCGCCCGGCATGTCCGTGGTCATGGTCACGGTTCCCGATCCGTCGATGAACCGGTATCCGGAATGCATCCCGCCGCTCTCATCGCGAAGGATCCTGGCGTCGACCTTGATCTTCACCGGCCGGACGATCCTGTCGGCCCGCTCGCTCTGCCTGGGCATCCGGTTCCTGTCGAAGTCCTCCTCGATTACATTGTCCGGCCCCCAGACCCGTTCTTTCCGCCTCGGGGCGCCGCGGAGGTAGCTGTTGGCCAGCGCAATACTGTCCATCTCCCACATCGGGTGACAGTGGCCCAGCACTTTGTCATTGCGGGTGAGAATGTCTCCGTTGCAGGTGAACAGGCTGAACTCCGGGAAGGGCGGCATGCCCCAGGGCACGGTGACGGTCGTGAATCCGCGGTCCTGCGCCATCCGGGCCCGCCCGCGCCGTAGCCAGGTGTAGACGATGATCTCGTTGGCCAACGAGGGATCGAGCGGACAGCCCACCGGAACGCCGTCCCACATCATCGTCTTCTTCCCGTGCTTCTTGACGATCCGGGCCATGTTCTGCCCGTACGCCAGCCAGACGTCGTGCTTGTCGGTAACGTTGTGCTCCTGCATGTACTTCTTGACGTGCGGCTGGCCCAGATATCGGGAGGGCTCCACTTCGTCCCCGCCGATGTGGAAGTACGGCGAGCTCTTGAACACCTCGCACATCTCCCCCACCAGCGTGTCCAGCACCGGGTAGATGTCCGGGTTCAGCACGTCCATCGCGCTCCAATGCACATCCCCCAGCTTGCCCTTCATGCCGTCCATCAAAGCGGTGCAGTGCCCGGGGCCCTCCATCTCCGGCACGCACGTCACCCCGCGGGCGTCGGCGTAGGCCACCAAGTCCCGCAGTTCTTCGAGGGTGTAGGGCCTGACCGGCGGGTAGTGGATGCTGCTGGCCTCCGGATACGCCGTGGAGGGGAAGGTGAACGCGCTGTCGTCGCTCAAGTGCAGGTGCAGATAGCGGACCTTGAACAGCCGGCAGGTCTCGACGACCGTCTTCAGGACGTAGATCGGCTGATGCTCCCGCGCGCAGTCGGGCATGATGGCGTTGTAGTCCGAATACGGCCAGTCCTTGACCGTCATCCGCGGCACGGAGGCCTTGCCGCCCTCGAGCACGATCGCCTGAAGCAGCGTCGCCGTGCCCTCGCACACCGCGCGGTAGTCCCACCCCTCGATCGCCGCCCGGTCGGTCACCGCGATCGTGTGGGCGTACTCCCGCGTCTTGAGCGCCTCTTGCCCGTGCACGGTCAGGATGTCCGCGTCGGCCTGGAGCTTGGGGTTGATCGAGAGCACGATGTCCCCGGCCCGGGGGTCTCCCTCGACCACGGCCGGTTTGAGCTTCGTAACGAGCAGAATCTCGTCGGCCAGGATGTCGGCCAGCGGTTTGAGCTTCGCCTCCGTCGCCACAATCCGGCACTCGGCCGTCAGGGGCATCGCCCCGCCGTCGACCTTCAGCACCTTGGGCGTGGGCAGCAGGTTCAGCGGATTCCCGGCGATGGCGGCAGCGCACGCCAACGACACCACCAAGGCCACCAGCGAGAACGACCTGACGGCTGTGCGTTTCATGGAAGCGATCCTTTCGGTGTCTATCACGGGAGCACTCCGCCCATGAGGCGAGTTTGTCCGGGGGCCTACTCGGCCTTGAACTTCAGCCCTTCCAGCTCATTTCCATCGGCGCCGAGAACGCGGACGGAGGCCCGCCAGGCCTTTCCGTTCTGTGCGACCTTCACCAGCAGTGGATTCCAACCGGCATCGAGCGTGACTTTCACCGTGCCCGGCTTCTCGGAGGAGGGCCTCTTCACGTTGCTGGCGTAGACCGGCCGGCCGTTGAGCCAGGCCTTCACGTGTTGCTCGCCGGAAAACATCAGTTGGGCGGGCTGGGCCTTGGGCGACGAAACCTGCGCTCGCAGATACCCGCAGCGGTTCTTCCCCGCGATGCCCTCGAAGGGACACATCCCGGGAGCCCAGCCTTGCCCTTTCCACGGCTTCCACTCTGCCTGGCCCGTCGTTTCGGGCTCGAACGGAACGTCGATGAGCTTCGCCCCCGGCAGGAGGTCCTTCGCGAAGGGCCCGGCCATCTGGTAGTCCGTGATGTACCCGCCAAGATCCAGCCACACGTACTTAACGCGGTTACACGAGCCGAGCATGTGGCCGCCGTGGAACAGGGCCGCGTTCAGGACGAAGGTCCGCCGCATGGTCAGCGGCTCGGTGAAGACGGGCGATTGCGGCGTCGGATCCGTTCCGTCCAGCGTGTACCGGATCTCGCCGCCGGTCGGAACGGGGGCCACCAGCCGGACGGCGAGCGTTCCGGAATACCCGGCCCAGCCCTGCAGGCCGTTGGCCACACCCAGAACCTTTCCGCCTTCGGCCGCTTCGGCAATGACCTTGACCGGCGCGGCCACGTGGAACATGCGTTCCGTGGATCGGGCCATGCGCTCCCGGTACTTGCCTTCGTCGGGGATCTCGGTGTCGGGCCCCCACGTGCGCTCCTGGCGTTCGCACAGCGTCGGCACGTACCACTCCAGCATGGAATACTCGCTCATCTGCCACATGGGGCGCTGGGCGCCCAGCACGTTGGTGGTGCGTTTGTAGAGGTGCCCGTTAGCGAGGTACATGTTCCACTTGGTGATCGGCCCGGCGCCCCAGGGGACCGTGATCACGTTCCAGCCAGCCTGCTCCTTCCCGGCGGCGTACTTGCCGCTACGCCACGTCATGACGATGATATCGTCCTTGATGCGCTTGTCGCCGGGCAGGCCCTCCCACGCGATCGCGATCTTGCCGTACTTGGCGCAGATCTGCTTCATGCGGATCACGTGCATGATGTACACCTGCCAGGCGTCGTTCAGCGGATGATCGTCTTCGGGGAGCGTGTGCTTCTTCATGTACTCCTTTTCTTCCGGAGTCTTGCCCACGCCATAGATGTTCGCTTCGTCGCACCCGATGTGAAAGTAGGGCGAGCTCTTGAAGAGGCCGCACATCTCCCCCACCAGCGTGTCCAGGGCCTCGTACAGCGTCTCGCTCGCCATCGGCATGCAGCCGGGCCCCTTGAAAATGTCCGGCCTCGACCGGGCCATCGCCCCCCAATGCCCCGGCGTTTCCAACTCGGGCACGATCGTCACCCCGCGCGCCACGGCATAGGCCTCCAGGTGGTTCATCTCCTCCCACGTGTAGCACCGGGGAATGATCCCGCCGGAGGTCTGGTGATTCTTGCTGCCCAGTTCCGGGAACGCCTTGGACCCGAAGCTGTAGGCGCGATCGTCGCTGAAGTGAATCTGCACGTAACGAATCTTCCAGAACCGGCAGGCCTCGATGGTGAACTTGATGACGTCGGGCGGCATCCACTGCCGACCCGCGTCGATCATCGTCCCGGTATAGTCCGCGTGCGGCCAGTCCTTGACCGTCATCCGCGGCAGCGACCACGCCCCCTTTCCCCCGGTGATCGCCTGCAGAATCGTGGCCGTGCCCTCGCACACCGCGCGGTAGTCCCAGCCCGCTACGACCGCCCTGTCAGCGACCTCGATCGTGTGCGCGAAATCCCGCGTCTGGACGACCTGCTGCCTGCCGTCCTTCTTCTGGACGGCGACGATGTCCGCGTCCGCCCGGATCGCCGGGTCGATCCTCAGCACGATGTCGCCCGGGCGGGCCTGGCCCCGCGCGGGAGCGAGCTTCAGGTTCGTAATCAGCCCTATCTCGTCAGACAGGATGGCCGCCAGCGGCTCCAGGCTCGCCTCGCCCGCCACGATGCGGCTCCCGGCCGTCAGGGGCATCTCGCCCTCCGCTATCGTGATCGCCTTAGGCGTGGGCAGCAGATCCGGCGGATTCCCCGCGTTGGCGGAAACGCACGCCAACGACCCAACCAACGCCACCAGCGATACCAACCTGAGGCGTGTTCGTTTCATGGTGACGATTCCTTTACCTTCTACCACCGCTCTGAAAGCAGGCGCCAGCCGTAGCGGGCGAGGCCTCCAGCCTCGGGTGCCATGCTTCTGGCGTCTTTTCGCCAGAAGCATGTTCGCGCCGTCGGTCGGCCCGGCATGCTTCTCCGCTTCGCGTAGAAGCATGGCACCCGGCGAGCCGGGATTCGAGGGCTTCTTTGTGTTTTGCTAGTAAACGGCCAGTTGGCGGATGATCGGCTCGGCGGCCGACCGGGTGCAGCGCAGGCGAACGGCGGCAACGTCTACGGGAGCGACGCGGTCGATCTTCTTGTGCCCGATGGACGTCCCGCGGGCCAGCTCCCGCCACGCACCGTCGGCGAGGCCCTCGATGACGTATTCCCGCACGCGGGCGCTCTGGGTGATGTCTTCCATGGCGACCACGTGGTCGATCCGGGCCGGGGTTCTTAGCGGCAGTTCCACCACCTGCCCGCGCCCGCAAGTCTCCGCCACGGGGCGGGCGAAACGGCGGCGGATCTCCGCGCCGAATTCCTTGTAGCGTTGCATGTCGGCCTGGGGGATCAGCCCGTCGCGGTCGGGGTTGGAGTTCAGCAGCAGGTTGCAGTTGTGCCCGACGGAGCGATAGTACAGGTCCATCAGGTGGTCCAGGCCCAGGACCAGGTGATCCTGGTTGGGCTGCCACCCCCACTCGCCCTTGCGGATGGGCACGTCGCACTCGCCGGGCAGCCAGGCGGCCCCGTCCGGGTCGCCAAGGCCCAGGTTCGCACTGACGCCGTCCTTGACGGCCGCCGGGTCGCCCACGGTCGACCAGCACGGGTCCGGGGCCACCCCGTCCTCGTTGCCGATCCACCGGATCGTGGCGTGGGGGCTCTGGAAGACCGAGGCATTGGGCTGGAGTTCGTTCAGGAGGGCCCCGACGTCGGGCCCGCCCTTCTCGACGGCCACCGCGCTGCCGTCGAACCATATCTCGCCCAGTTCGCCGTAGCGGCTCCAGAGTTCGCGAAGCTGCTGCTCGCAGATCCGCGTGTATCCGGCCTGGTCGACCGGCCCGCCGGGGGCGGCGATGACGCCCGGGTTGTCCACCTTCAGGAACGCGTTGGCCGACGTGCTGTAGTACAGCCCGGGCTTGATGCCATGCCGGCGGCAACTGGCAACGAAGTCGCCCACGACGTCGCCCTGGCCCCCGCGCCACGGGCTCTGGCGCACGCCGTAGTCGTACGCCTCGGTCGGCCAGAGGCAGAACCCGCAGCAGTGCTTGGCCGTCAGGACGGCGTACTTGGCGCCGATGGCGGCGGCGGCTTCCATCCACTGGTCGGTGTCCAGCCGGTCCGGGCGGAACAGGGCCGGGGCGGGATAGTCCTTGAAACTCCGCCAGTTCCAGTAGTCGCTGTACGTGAACATATTGAAATGCACGAACAGCCCCACTTCCATGTCCTGCCAGGCCGCCTGCAGGGGCGTGGGCCTGGGCAGATTCACGCCGGAGGATTCATACTGGGCCACGAGAACCGCCTTTCCACGCTATTTCGGGACGCCGAAGAACTCCACCTGCCCCAGCGCGAATCCCGGCGGGCGGGCGGCGTTGGCCACGTCCATGCCGTTGCCGTTGAAGCAGGCAGTAATCGCGATGCGATACCACGCGTAGGCCTTGGCCGGGCGGGCGAAATGGGCCACGCCGATCTTCTGGCCCTTGAGTTTGGCATCGAGCTTCGTGGCGTCGGCGGGCGAGACGGCCTGCTTCATGTTCGCCGTCGTGAACGACGTGAACAGCGACGTCTCGCATCGCGGCGTCTCGCGGAGGGGGCTGCTCTCGCGGCTGTCGGAGTTGCAGCGGAAGACGTCCACCCAGTCGCCCTCCTTACCCGTGTTGGAGGCCTGGATCGCCCAGCTCCGCGGGTCGCGGTCGGGCATGTCGCTGGCGGTGGTGATCGTGAAGTGGGTCAACACGAACGGTTTGGCGAACTTGACGGCGACGAAGTAGGGTTTCTCGGCCGTGGGGCCGCCGTAGCCACCGTCCTTGAACCCCACGTACCACTTCCGCTGCTCGGGCTTGTTCAGGAACACCGAGCAGGCGGGGAAGTCCTGCCAGCTCTGGTAAGGGTGCCTCTGATGCGCCGGCTCGCCGGGCGGATTGGCCGGGAAGCACTTCATGTCCACCCACGTGCTCTTGAGAGGGCGGAGCGTGGCCTCGGAATCATCCCCGGCGTACGAGCCGCGGTCCACCACCGCGTCGGCCGGGTCGGTCATGTCCCCGCCCAGCAACGACGTGTTGCCCACCCCCAGGGCGATCGTGCCGATCGGGTCGGACACGTCGGTCTTCACGGTCCCGAAGAACGCCTGGGGGGTCTGGCCTCGTTCATTGGAAAACGTCATGGGTGTCCATCCTTCCGGCCCGGGGCCTGTGGCCTCGGCGAGCCATTCTTCCGCGACGGCCTTGCGCGACAGCGACAAGGGCCATGTCTCTCCCGCGCCCAGGCATTCCCGGCGCAACTGGCTCCAGCAGGCCAGGAACGCGTACCGCACCGCCAGGTGCCCCTGCTTGACTCGCCACAGTTCGTCGCGGTCGCCCTTGGCGGCGGCCTCGGCCTTCTGCCACATCCGCTCGGCCTTGGCAAGCACCTCGAACTTCAGGTACGGCGGGTTATTCCGCGGCTGGGTGAAGCAGCCCATGTGGAAGCCCTTCGCCGCGGCGGCCATGTGCTCCATGTACTGGCGGATGATCGGGGCGGCCGCCTTGCCGTAGTAACCGACAAGGAACTCGTCGATCAGCTTGCCGTCGTCCTGGTAGGGGTTCCACAGCAGCTGCGCCAGCACCCACGCCCTCAGCTCGGCCATCTCCCCGCCGTTGGAGACGTAGTTGCCCTGCTCGAAGAGCCCCTTGACGTTGTTCTTGTGGAAGAACCGCACGTTGGGCCCCAGCACGAAGTAGTTCGGGTGCGGCAGGACAAAGTTCTCGAACGCCGTCGTGTAGTCCCACACGTACAGCCGCTTGCAGATCTTGCCCCACCCGATAATGTCGTCGGCGAAGCTCTTGTTGCTGGCGTCCTCCATCGGGGCCGAGAAACTGCACTCGATCGAGCACAGCCGCACGATCACGTTGGGGGCCGGGCGAATGAACTTGGGCGGCTTGCGAGTGAAGTAATACGCCAGCGTGTCGAACGACACGTTGGGAAACTCCCGCCCCAGCTTGCCGGCGACGTAGTTGATCATGGAGATCGTCGAGCCGCTCTGGCCGCCCTCTCGCTTGTCGACGGCCTCGCAGAGCGGGCATTCGCAGGGATAGCCCTGGTCCATCTGCGAAACGGACATGATGCTCGCGTTGGGCGAATCCTTCAACCATTCCCGCGCCCGCTCGACGAGCTTGTCCCGCATGCCCTGGCTCATGTTGCAGATCTGCCCCTCGCGGATCCGCCGGCCGTACTCCTTGGCGTAGGCGTACCAGTCCGGGTGGGCGTCGATAAAGTCCGCCGGATGCACCAGCCAGAACGTCGTGTGGACGAACCCCAGCGGGTGGTTCTCCCGCACAGGGCTCAACTTCTTGGAGATGGCGTAGGTGATCTTTCCGCCGTGTTCCTCGTCCAGCCGGGCCTCCTGGCCGTTGTTGCCGTTACGGACCGCCCAGTCGGTGTCGAACGCGCTGAACCAGTAGGGATACCGCGACTCGAAGGCAGGCGTCTCGTCCACGGCCAGCTTGCCCACGCTCAGGTCGGGGTTCTTGGGGATCCTCGCCGCATAGGGCGACCACCACCGCACGCCGCACTGCTCCTGCAGGAAGCGGCAGACGGCGTACAGCGTGCCCCGCGGGCGCCCGCCGGCCAGAAGCAGATACCCGCCCCAGCGGGCCCGGCCCGACGATGATCGCCGACGCGGGAGCTTCCCCGGCCGCCTCATGCACCTCGAACGTCGCCCCGGTGATCTGCTTGAGGTCCTGCGCCAGTTCCTTCGCCGCGTGTTTTTCGGCCGCCGTGGCCCCGGGCTGGGTAAGAATGACGCAGGCGGCCTTGCCGCCTGAGGCGATCTTCATCGTCTCCTCGCCCCACGCCGTTCCGCCGATCGCCGCCACGAGTACCGCCGCCGCTATCCGTCTCATTACCGGCTCCTTTCGGGTCCGGACGCAGCCCCGGGCGGCCTTTCCGCACCGGGAGCGACAGCGTCCACGTGCGACCCGACGTGCTTCCACAGTCCGTTCATCCTACAAACGCCCGGCGCCGGCCACAAGACCCATGGGAAAAGCCACCCCGTTGTACCTTCGGCCCCCGCCGAGTAAAATGCCCGGCGATGGTCCAGGGCCCACAGAAGAAACGCAAGCGAGCGAAGATCCTCGGCGTCGGGTTCGACGGCGAGGGCGAGGCCCTGCGCGTCACCCGGGCGGAGAACTTCCACCTCGTGGGCGGCTCCAAGGACACCCACGAGAGCATGCAGGAGAAGGCCGTCAGGTTCAACGAGAAGCTCGTCGCCCGCGGCAAGCCGTTGGAGCAGTTGGAGGCGAAGGAATTCCTCGACCTGGCGGCCGAGTGCGACATGCCCGTGGCCCTGCCCAGGCCCAAGTTGCCGGGCCCGTAACCGCGCCTTCCCGGCAGAATCTCGGCGTCCCCTTTACAGGAAGCCCAAGTCGGGTTATAGTATCACAAACGGACACCTTCTGCCGAGAGAGAGGAACGGAGAATGCCCCACTTCCAAGAGCCTGTCGCGGTTGGATCGTGTTCCCTGGAACAACTGGAACAGCGAACGCTCCTGAACGCCGTGAACATCATCCCCTCGGTCGAGGGCGTCACGGCCGGCAGCGTCTACGTTTCCCTGGAGACCACCGATACGGCCACGGCAACTGTGGACTTCGGGCTGACGGCCTCGTACGGTTCGACGGCCACGACCGAGACGGCCCAGTCCACCGGGAGCAGCTACTTTCAGAATATCAAACTGACGGGGCTGGCGGCGAATACGCAGTATCACTACCGCGTGCGCCAAGGAACGAGCACGACGGCGGACTACACCTTCTGGACCGCGCCGGGCATCGACTATACCGGCAGCGTCCGGTGGGCCTTCGCCGCCGACAGCCGCACCAACACGACCGATCACAATAACGTCGTCGCCCACATCCTGCCCTACAACCCGCCCATGACGGTCTACGGCGGCGACCTGCCCAACTCGGGCACCTACAGCGACTGGACCAACCAATGGCTGGTGGCCAACCAGAGGTCTCTCAACGCCGTTTCCCCCTGGGTCAACGCTCTGGGCAACCACGAGGGCTGGAACTCCACCACCGTCGCCTTCACCCAGTCGCCCGAGGGCGACGGCGTGGGGGGGAACGGGTACTTTTCCTTCGACTACGGCCCGGCCCACATCGTGGTCATCAACGTGCAGACGTCCTATGCCCAGGGCAGCGCCCAATGGAACTGGGTCGCCGCGGACCTGAGCAGTCCGGCCACCCAGGCCCAGCCGTGGAAGATCGTCGTCGCCCACTACCCCCCCTACACCTACGGCGGCTCGCACTCTTCCGACCCTACCATGCAGGCCATGACCACCCAGCTCTTCGAGCCCAACCACGTGGACATGACCCTCACGGGGCACAACCATTTTTACCAGCACAACCTCGTCAACGGCATCCACCACATGGTCATCGGGAGCTTCGGGGCGCCCCTGGTGGCCCCCGGCAACGATCCCAGCTACACCGTCTACAGCGAGGAGACCTACTGCTTCGGCATCTTCGACATGACGCGAGGGCAGTTGACGCTCAAGACCTACCGAGGCCTGCAGAACACGCTCATCGAGACCATCACCCTCACCAAGGACGTCGTCGCCCCGGTCGTGACGGTCACCCCCAAGGCCACCAACGACACCACGCCTTCGCTGGCCGGCACGGTGGACGACCCGACCGCGACGATCTCCGTCACGGTCGGCGGGCACACCTACTCGGCCGTCAACAACGGCAACGGCACCTGGACGCTGCCCGACAACACCATCTCGCCGGCGCTGACGCGCGGCGCGTACAATGTGCAGGTCACCGGCCGCGACGCCGCCGGCAACGTCGGCGCCGACGCCACGACCGGCGAACTGACCGTCTATACGGTGATGGGCGACGCGAACCTCGACGGCGAGGTCGGCCCGGAGGACTTTGGACTGCTGAAGGACAACTTCGGCCTGGACGGCCTGACCAATGCCTGGTCTCTGGGCGACTTCAACAGCGACGGCGAGATCGGCCCGGAGGACTTCGGGATTTTGAAAGACAACTTCGGCCTCACCGAGCCGCTGCAGACGGCGCCGCTGACGGGGACGTCGCCCATCGCCGCGTCGGCCTCGGCGGCAACGGAACCGCCCACCGACGCGACGGGGACGCCCTCGAGAGCCTCGTGGCCCCGCTGGACCTCCAGGTTCCCTTCTGGGCCTGAGGGCCCGATCACCGCTTGACGTTGGGCGTCCCCGGCCGCCGTAACGGCGCGCGGGCGACCGCCAAGTCGCTCTCTTTCGGAGGGGCCGGCACATTCGACGACGCGGCGGGGGGCGGAGGGGAGGCAGGAACGGGCGGCGAGCCGTCGGGCGGGGCCGCCGCCGGGCGGCTCATGGGGCCAGGCTGTGTGGTCGGCGGAGAGGCCGGCGGATCCCAATGCACGGCCTGGACGAGGTGCAGGGGCTCTTTCAGTTGGGGTGCATTGGCCGTCAGTTGGACGGTGTAGTCGCCCTTGGCCAGCGTCAGGCCCGGCGGGAGGGAGTTGTCCAGCCGGAGTTCGGATTCGCGGAAGATGTAGCTCTTGGCTACCTGTCCCTCGGCGACGGCCTTGCCGGCGGCGTCGAGGAGCTTGTAGTCCACCGTGGTCAGCAGGCGGCCCTGCCCGAGATTGGCCAGGGACACCCCGAGGGCATGGCCTGCCGGCCCGGGACGGAGGAAGACGTCCTTCATGCCCCCCTTGTACTGGACGTTCCCGAATGTGGCAAAGATCGGCACGAGGATGGAAGGGACGACCTCGATTTTGAACTCGCGCCCTTTGTCATCCTTGCCCACGCTGGTTCGGCTTTCGAGGGAGACGATCTCCATGCCGGCCCAGTACTCCCCCGGCTGGAGAGTGCCGCGGGGGACGATAATAAAACGGATCGTTCGGGAGGTATTGGGGGCGACGACGATTTCCTTCGGGTTGAATGTCAGCCACGGCGCGAGGGAATACGGGCTGGACTCGGGACGAAGCAACTCCCGATCCTTGCCGAAGGCGAAGAACGTCGCCTCGATACGATAGCGTTCGGGCTTGTCGCCGTTGTTGCCGATCTGGAACGTTCCGGATGGCCGCCCTTCATCGAGTTTGACCTCGATGTAAGCCGGCGTGACGGACAGGCCGCCGCGGGCGTCCGCGCAGGCAAAGGCGGCCGCCACGGCCGCCGCCGCCCAGCACACACCTTGTCTCCCCACCATGATCGTTCTCCTTCCGATCCGTTGAAACCTCGCGAATGGACGGGCACAGGAACGGGTTGTCGGTGCGGGCCCTTGGAGTGCAGCGGAGGCTCCTGTGCGTTACGGACTATTGGAGGACGGCGGTCAGGCGTACACGGCCGCCATACTGGCCCTGCGGCTTCTCCGGGTCGTTCTGGTTCCAGGTAACCGTCACGCCCACGTTCTGGCTGAAGTGGTTGTTCTGGCTGCTCTCGAACAGAATGGGGAGAGTCTTCTGGGTCAGGAAGTTCCCGATGGCCAGGCCCGGGCCGGTCCAGGGGGCCTTATTCGAGCCCAGATTGGCCGGGTTGGCATGCTCGGGCGAGATCACGGCCGGAACGGTCGTGTTCAGCGGGATGGGCGTAACCGACGTGCCCGTCGGGTCGTCGCCCTTGAACAGGTCAGAGGCTTCCACGTACAGCGTCACAAACTGCTGGTT
>JAPLNA010000156.1 GCA_026693065.1 Planctomycetota bacterium | reverse complement strand
AGGGAGCACGGCCGCCCCGGCCAAGGCGCCCGCCCACGTGAGCCCGCGGGTAAGGACCTCGCGACGCGAAAGCGCCCGCTCAATGTCGGTATAGGAATTCATCGCTGTTGATCAGGCTCCATATAAGATCCTGCCCGGCCTCGTTGACCTTGCGGGTAGGCTGCTGAATGTACGGGCCCAGGGCCTTGAGTTCCTCCGCCGTCGGGAACCGCGACAGGACCGTCAGGTAGATCTCCCCGACGGCCGCGGGGGTGTTCGTCCGCAACTGGCCCAGCTTCATGATCTGCCAGCTCCGCTCGATCTTCTTCTGCACGTGGCTGGAGTTGAGCATGTGCAGCCGCTGGGCGGCCGAGACGCGGGTGGTGCGTTCGCTCTCCAGCCCGCTGTCCCGCGGCGGGCGCCCGAACAGGTCAAGGAACGTGCTGGTGATGCTCCCGTCGGGCAGGGCGATGGCCCGCATGCTCTCGGGGATGAACGTGAAGGGCTCGGGGATGGCGCTGGTGTACTTCTCGCTCGTGCCGGTGATCTGGTCGAGGGCGTCGATGAGCACCTCGGCCTCCAGGGGGCGGAGGGGGTAGTACGCGAAGTTCGCGGCGGCCTCCGGGCGGCGGCTGGGCGGCAGGGGCGAAAGCTGATACGTCCGGCTGTTCAGGATCAACCGGAAGAGGCTCTTGACGTCGTACCGCGCGGCGACGAACTCCCGGCTCAGCAGGGCCAGCAGTTCGGGGTTGGCCGGCGGGTTGTCGGGGCGGAAGTCGTCGGGTTCGTTAACGATCCCGCGCCCGAGGAGCCAGCTCCAGACCCGGTTGGCCATCACGGGGGCGAACCCGGGGTTCTTGGGCGAGACCAGCCAGTCGGCGAAGACCTCTCGCGGGTCCCGCCCGGCGGGGATGACGGCGGGCGTGCCGTCGGGGAAGACCGGGCCGGCGCCGGCGGGGCGGCTGGTGGCCTTGGCGATGTCGATGCTCGGGTCCCAGTAGACGATCTCTTCCTTCCACTGGGCGGTGGCTTTGTAGCCCACCTGGGCGAAGAACCCGGCCAGGCCCGCCAGGCGGTCCTTGGGCCATTTGCCCGCCCGCTCGCCCATGAAGGTCAAGGCGACCGCCTGGGCCAAGACGTCGGGCCCGCGGCCCTGCACCGCGCGGTAGAAGTTGACCTCCGGGGCGTAGAAGTTGCTCCCCCCGCCCGTCAGGAGCTCCCGGGCGAACTGGTCGTAGGGCTTGTTGGCCTTGACGGCCGTGCGAATCCAACGCGAATACGCCTGGGCCGCGTTGGGCCAGAGATTGATCGGGAACTCCGCCTTCACCCTCAGGAGATTGGCCCACTTCATCGCCCAGTAATCGGCGAATTCATCGCGTTCGAGGAGGCGGTCGATAAGGAGGGCCCGCTTGTTGGGGGCCTTGTCCTGGAGGAACTCCCGGGCCTCCTTGGCCGTCGGCAGCGTGCCGATGACGTCCAGGTACGCCCGGCGGAGGAACACGCCGTCGGAACAGACGGCCGCCGGGGGGATCTTGAGCTCTTCCAGCCGGTGGAGGACCAGGGCGTCGATGGCCCGCTCGCCGGTGAGTTTCTCGCCGCTCTCGTAGGGCCCCGGCTGGGCGGGCGCCGGGGCGGGCAGCCACGCCCAGAGCCACACGACGACGATCCACGCTGCTTTATTCATCCGGCCTCCGGGGCGATCTATGACGGGGCCCGCCGCAGTCGGGCGTGCCCAGTATTGTAACGTACCCGTCCGTGACTTCCCTGCACGATTCCGCCGGGGCGAGAATTCGGATTTATCGGTAATAGAAGTTGCCCGGCGGGCGTTTTGCCCGTAGTATCTTCGGCTTGCGCGAGGAACATTCGCCGCGTCGCTATGCGGCAGAAAGCCAACAAGGAGTCTTACATGGCGCCCCAAAGGTCGCAGGACGGGCAGGTGGTTTCCCAGGACGACGTGCAGGCGGTACAGAGGCTGGGCCAGGCCCACGCCAAGATCATCGCCGAGCTGCGAAAGATTATCGTCGGCATGGAGCAGGTCATCGACGAGATGATGATCTCCATCTTCGCCCGCGGGCACTGCCTGCTGGTAGGCGTGCCGGGCCTGGCCAAGACGCTGCTGGTCAGTTCCGTCGCCGAGTGCCTCTCGCTGTCGTTCAAGCGAATCCAGTTCACGCCTGACCTGATGCCCTCGGACATCACCGGCACGGAAATCCTCCAGGACGACCCGGAAACCGGCAAGCGGCGGTTCATGTTCTCCAAGGGCCCGATCTTCGCCAACCTGATCCTGGCCGACGAGATCAACCGTACCCCGCCCAAGACGCAGGCGGCCCTGCTGGAGGCCATGCAGGAGAAGAAGATCTCCGCCGGCGGCGAGGACTTGGTGGACGAGATAAACCGCGCCACGCCCCGCACCCAGTCCTGCCTCTGGAGCTTGAAGGCACCTTCCCCCTCCCCGAGGCCCAGCTGGACCGGTTCTTCTTCAACATCTTCGTCGATTACCCCAGCTACGCCGAAGAGATAGACATCATGAAGCGGGTCTCCTCAGGCAACAAGCCCAAGCTGGGCTCGATGCTCAGCCGCGAGGAAATCATCAGCCTGCAGGAGCTGGTCCAGCGGGCGCCGGTGGCGGATCACATTTTCCACTACGCCGCCCGGCTGGTCCGTGCGACGAGGCCCGACGGGGCCGAAGCCACCGAGTTCTCCAAGAAGTGGCTGACCTACGGGGCCGGGCCCCGGGCGAGCATCTTCCTGGTGCTGGCGGGCAAGGCCCGCGCCATCCTCCGCGGACGCTACCACGTCTCGATCGAGGACATCCAGGCCGTCGCCCTGCCGGTGCTCCGCCACCGCATTATCCTGAACTTCGCCGCCCAGTCCGAAGGCCTCAAGCCCGACGACTACGTCCGCAAGCTGATCGAAAGCGTGCCTGCCGACGAGAAACTCTACCAGAAGGCCGCCGTCTAAGGCGGCCCCAAGGGGCCGTTGGAGCAACGTCGCATGGAAGGCAATGAGCGAGAGAAGCTCCGTTACCTCGACCCGGCCACCATCCAGAAGATCGGATCGCTGGAACTGGTGGCCCGCGAGGTCGTCGAGGGTCTGCGCGTCGGCATGCACAAGAGCCCCATGCGCGGCTTCAGCACCGAGTTCGTCCACCACCGCCAGTACGTTCCCGGCGACAACATCCGCCATCTGGACTGGCGGGTGTACGGGCGAACCCAGCGCTACTACGTCAAGCTGTACGAGGCCGAAACCAACTTCGAGGCCAATCTCCTCCTCGACGCCAGCAGTTCCATGCATTACGGGTCGGGGAAGGTCTCCAAGCTCGAGTACGCCAAGTACATGGCCGCCAGCCTGGCGTATCTGATCGTCAAGCAGCGAGACTCGGTGGGGCTGGCCGTGTTCGACGACGTCCTTCGGCGGTACATCGCCCCGAAGGGCTCGGCCAGCGTGATCCAGGACATCGAGCGGGAGTTGGCCGAGGCCAAACCCGAGCCCCGGACCAACATCGCCAGCCAACTGCACGAGTTCGCAATGCGGCTTCGCCGCCGCGGGCTGGTGATGCTGTTCTCGGACCTCTTCGACAACATCGACGAGTTCGTCCGAGGGCTGGACCATCTGCGGTTTTGCGGGCACAACGTCACCGTCTTCCATGTGCTTGACCCCATGGAACTTACGTTCCCGTTCGACGGGACGTACAAGTTCAAGGGGCTCGAAGGAGCCGAGGAAATCCTCACCGAGCCCCGGCGGATCCGGGCGGCCTATCTGGACGAACTGCGGAAGTTCCTCGACCGCGTCCGCGAGGCCTGCGAACGCAGCAAGATTGACTACGTTCTGGTCGACACCTCCAAGCCCATCGACGAGGTGCTCTCGGCCTTCCTGATCGGAAGAATGCGAAGTAAGTTGCGCTAAGCCCCAATATGGCCACGAACTACGCGAACATCACGAACACGGCAAGAAACAATAAGAGCAAAAGCTGTTCTTATCTGTCTTCTTCGGTCTTGTTCGTCGGGTTCGCGTTGTTCGCGGCTTTCCCCTTCCCCCTCCCCGCCCAGGCCGGTTCGGTAACAACCCCCGCCGGGCGGCTGGAAGGGCCGGTGGCCCTGGCCGGCGGGAACCTGACCGCCGCGGGCAAGCCGGTGGCGTGGGAGGACGTGCTGGTGGCGGTGGCGGAGGCCTCCGACGCCCGCCCGGCTGGCGAGGCGATTTATCTCGACACGGGCGAGGTCTGGGGCGGGCAGGTGACGAAACTGGCCGCCGGACGGATCACGATCGCCTCGCCCCTGTTGGGGGCGCGGGAGGTGGATCTGGCGGCGGTGCGGTCGATCGACTTCGCGCCGGACCTTCCGGTCCCCGAGGCCCAGAACGACGGAGTGCTGTATCGCCTCAAAGGCAACCCGGTGCGGGGAGCGCTGGTGAGCCTGGAGGGGCAGAAGATCTCGGTGGAAACCGCCCTGGGGCCCGTCCCGCTGGACCGCGGGACCGTCAAACGATACGTCTTTGCCGGGGCCCCTCGCAAGGCCGCCCCGACGGGCGATGAAGTGACCCTCACCGACGGCAGCGTTCTGATGGGCAAGCTGGCCCCGACCGGGGCGGGGCTGACCCTCAAGCACCCCGTGCTGGGGGATGTGAACATCGCGGCCAACCAGTGGCGGTCGCTTCGCCGCCGGACGGAGAAGGTGACGTACCTCGCCGAGCAGACCCCCGACAAGGTTGAGACGTTCCCGCTGATCCGCCTGGCGGCCAATCCGCCGGCGATGGAGCGGGCGCGGACTCAGGCCCCCGGCACGCCCGCCCCGGGCTACGTGTCCCGGATACGCATCTGGCCCCACACGATCGTCCGGTACAGCCTCCCGGGCGAAGCGGGCCAGAAGGTGTCCTTCCGCGCCCAGGTGAGCCTGGCCGAAGGGTCCCGCGGCGCGTTGGCGGTGCGGGTGAAGGTCGGCGAGAAGGTCGCCTTCGAGGCCGTGCTGGACCCCAAAGACCCCAAACCCGCGGCTGTGGCCTTCGAGGCCGACGCCGGCGGCGTTTTGACCCTGGAAGTTGACTTCGACAAAACCATCCGCTTCCCGTGCAGCGTAACGGTGGACGACCCGCTGGTCCTCAGGAAGTAGCCCCCCCAGATGAATGCGATAAACCCATTCTGGTCTTTGTGGTTCCCCCTGGCGATGGCAGGCCTGGCGGTGCCGGTCCTGATCCATCTGCTCAGCCGCTACCGGTCGCGCCAGATGGACTGGGCGGCGATGGAGCTGCTCAAGCGAGCCCTGGTGGTCCGGAGCAAACGGCTGCGGCTGGAAGACATTCTCCTGCTGCTGCTTCGGTGCCTGGCGGCGGTGCTGATCGCGCTGTCGCTGGCCCGTCCGTACATCAGTCAGGCCGGCAGCAGCGGTGGTGGGGACGGGTCTTCCGGCGTGCTGATCGCCCTGGACGGCTCGTTCAGCATGTCGTACAAGCCCGGGCAGATCAGCCGTTTCAAGGACGCCGTCAAGCGCGTTCAGGACGTGCTGGCGACGGTCAAGCCCGGCTCGCCGGTGACGCTGGCGGTGATGGGCTCGCGGGCGCACGTGCTGGTTCGCGACAAGGCGTACGAGCCCGAGGCCTTCAAGGAAGAACTCAGCCGCCTGGCCCCCCTACCCGAGGCCCTGAACCTCGAGGCCTGCCTGGGCGACATCGACAAGATGGTCCACGAGACCAAGGCCGCCTCCCATGAGTGCTTCATCGTCACCGACGCCCAAACCGTCACCTGGGCCAAGGTCCCCGAGGCCGTCAACGTCCGCCTCCAGAGCCTTCGCGAGGTCTGCCGCCTCTTCCTCCTGCCCGTCGGCACGGCCGAGGCCGAGAACGTCGCCATCACGCGGCTGTCCGTGGGTTCGGGCGTGCTGCGGGCGAACACCACGGCGATGTACATCGCCGAGGTGGCCAACAAGGGCACGAAGGAGGTCCGGGGGGTGACGGTGCAGTTGTTCCTGTCCGGGCCTGGCCTCGAGAGCAGCGCCACCAGGCCGGGCGCGCCCGCCGCCGCCCGCACCACGGTGGCCACCGACTCCCTGGGCGTCTTGAAGGACCAGCGCGTGGTGGACAAGATCAACGCCGGCGAGACCGTGTCGGTCTGGCTGTCGGTGCGGCTTGAGAAGCCGGGGCAGTACATTCTGTCGGCCCGGATCACGCAGGGCCAGGGCATCGCCGGGGACGGGCTGGCCCTGGACGACGTTCGCCACGCGGTGGCCGACGTTCGCGGCGGCATCAACGTGCTGTGCGTGGACGGGGATCCCTCGACTGAGCCCTTCAAAGGCGAGACGGACTTTCTGGCCGCGGCCCTGTCGAGCCAGGGCCCCTCGGGCGAGGCCGCCGGCGGCGGCTCGGGCCTGACCGTCGAGACCGTGCAGGCCGGAAACTTCGAGGCCAGCCGGCTGAGCAACTACGACGTGGTCTTCCTCGCCAACGTGCCCGAACTGGACAAATTCCGCCTGATGGCCCTGGACGAATACGTCCGCCGGGGGGGCGGTCTGGTCGTCTTTCTGGGCGACAAGATCATCCCCGCGACGATCAACTCGCAGTGGACCGGGCACAACGGCGTGCCCCTCCTGCCGGCCAAGATCGGCGATCGCAGGCAGAAGGCGGCGGAGGACAAGGCAAAGGACAAGGCCTCGGCCGCCGACCGCCCCGTCGTCCGCGAGACCGACCGCGCCGGGGGCGACAAGGGCGGCTCCATCGAGGGCTGGCCCCTGGACACCGACATCCCCTACAGCCCGATCACGGGCGTGCTCGGGCGCCTGCGAAGGGAAAGCTGGACGGGCATCCGCTTCCGCGAATACTTCAAGGTCACACCCCTGGCCGGCGCCCAGACGCTTCTGAGGATCGCCCCGAGCACCGACCCGCTGCTGGTTGAACGAACCCTCGGGCGCGGGAGAGTGCTCCTGTGCACCACGTCGGCCAACCGAAAGTGGACGGACCTGGTGGTGTATCCGGCGTACCTGATGATGATGCAGCAGGCCGTCACCCACCTGACGCGGAAGGCCCACGAGGCCCCGTACCTGGTGGCGCAGCGGCTGGTGCTGGACCTGCCCCCGGAGGCCCCGGCGAAGGTGACGGTGTCGGCGGGCGACCCGGCGGATACGCCCGTCGAGGTGGCCAAGATCGACGTTTCGGAGCGGGACGGGCAGAAGGTGGCCGACGCGGGCCCGGCCCTCAGGCCCGGGGTGTATACCGTCAGTTGGCCCCAGTGCCCCGCCCCGCTGAAGGCCGCCGTCAATGTCGACCCGAGAGAGAGCGACCTGGCGGTCCTGCGAGGCGGCAAGCTCGCCGACGTGGCCAGCACGCTGTCTCTCCGCCTGGTCGGCGAGAAGGACGACATTCAGGCCGCCGTCCGTGAAAGCCGCAAGGGCCGTGAAATCTGGTTTACGCTGCTGATGATCGCCCTGGCGGCCCTGGCCGCCGAGGCCGTGCTTGGAAAGATGTTCTCTCGACGGATGAGCCACGGTTCGCAGGGGCCTTCGACGGTCCCCGGAGCGCGGCTGTAACCGATCCTCGAAGCGCGGCCGGGCCCTTGGGCGGCCGCTGAGCGAGTGGTGACGTTGAATATCGAACCTGTACTAAACTGGGTCCGCGACTGGCTGGGCATCGCCCCGGACTACATCGTCCGCAAGGTCTACTTTCGCAGTCTCTGGCCGGCCATGCTCCTGCCGATCCTCATCGGCGTGGGCGTGCTTTTCACGTGGTATCAGTACCGCCGCCAGAGCCTCCTCGACCCCGCCCGGCGACTGGGCCTGGGCGTCCTGCGAGTCGCCGCCTACATCGTTTTGCTCCTGGTGATCTTCCAGCCCACGATGGCCCTCGAGAAGAGCGTGTCCATCCCCCGCCACGTCGGGGTGCTGCTGGACAACTCCCAGAGCATGGCCCACCAGGACACGCGGGCGACGCCGCGGGAACTGGGCGACGCGGCCCTGGCGATGGGCAAGGCCCAGTACCTCCTGCCGGCCACCCAGGCCGAGATCGCCCGCGCACGCGTCACCCTCAAGCACGCCGGCGAGAGCCTCAAGCCCGCCAAAATCGCCCAGGCCCTCAAGTTCCAGAAGCAGGCCGAGGGAATCCTCGACAAGGCCCTCCGCGACAAGGCCCTCGAGATTGTCCCGGGCTCGCCCAATCCCACGGTGGTCAAGGTCGCCGAGACCCTCAAGAAGATCTTCCAACGCCAGAAGGGGCTGAGCGACAAGACGGAAGCCCTTTCCAAGCTCCCTCCCTCCCCGGCCCTAGACGCCCAGTACGCCGACCTGAGCAGGGAACAGGTGTTCGTGATGGGCGACCTGGACGCCCTGGGCGAATTGCTCCGCGACACCCTGCCCGTCATGGCCGGCGCCGCCGACGCCAAGTTGGACAGGCTTTCCCGGCTCGAGATGGCCAAGGGCATCCTCGCCAACAAGCAGATCGCCCTGCTGGGGCAGGTCGCCAAGGATTTCCGCGTGCCGACCTTCACGTTCGCCACGAATTGCGAATCGGCGGGCGACGGCCCGGTCGGGCTGCTGGCGGCCAAGACCGAAGGCGTCGACACGCGGGTGGGGGATGCCATCGAACGCGCCTGTGCGCAAATGGCGGGCCAGCCCCTTTCCGGGCTGATTCTCCTCACCGAAGGCCAGAGCAACTGGGGGACCGACCCTCTGGAAGCCGCCCGGCGGATGGGCAAGCGGGACGTGCCCCTGTACATCGTGGGGTTGGGTCTGGCCAAGCCCAAGGACGTGCGTCTGCAGTCGCTGATCGTGCCGTCGGCGGCGTTCCCCAAGGACAAGATCGTCGCCCGCCTGCAGTTGTCCGGGCGGGGGTATGAGGGCCTGGCCACCGAGTTGCGGGCGACCTTCGACGACAAGGAAATCGCCCGGTTGCCCGTCAAGCTGACGGAAGAGCCCAGGTTCGTCGAGATCCCCATCGAGATCCCCAAGGACAAGAAGGGCGAGGCCAAGCTGGCCTTCTCCGTCCCCGTCCAGCCCGGCGAGGACAACCAGGCCAACAACAAGCTCGAGAGCGTGCTGAAGATCTTCGATCAGAAGATCAAGGTCCTCTACATCGAGGGCAAGCCCCGCTGGGAATTCCGCTACCTGAAGGTCGTGCTGCAGCGCGACACCCGGCTGGACGTGCAGTTCTGGATGACCGAAGGCGACGAGGACCTGCCCAAGACCTCGCCGGCCTACATCAACGGATTCCCGCAGGACGTCAAGGAGGCCTTCAAGTACGACATGGTCATCCTGGGCGAAGTGCCCGGCTGGAAGATCCAGGACCAGATTCCCCGCATCGTCGAGTTGGTGAAGGAGCGAAGCGGATCGCTGCTGATGATCGCCGGCGACAACTACGCCCCGGCCACCTATGCCGACACGCCTATCGGCGAAATCCTGCCCG
>JAPLNA010000155.1 GCA_026693065.1 Planctomycetota bacterium | reverse complement strand
CAGTTCGCGACCGGCGGGCTTGTCGAAAACGCTCGTGACCTGGCCGACAGGGTCGAAGGTGACGCGGAGCTGGTCGTTCTCGAGGCTGTTGGCGGTGGCGTGGGCGCGGGCGTGTCCGCCGGTGCAGTGCGGGCGTGGGCCCGCCGCCTGCGTCAGCGTCGTCCACCCACAGGCCGGCACGGTCGTCTCGACGAGCTTGCGGCCCTGGGCGATCGTAACGCACAGGGCGTCGCCTTCGCTGTCGGTGGCGCCGTTCCAGGCCTCGGGCAAGGTGACGAGGACCTTCCGCGGCCAGGCCAGGGAGTTGAAGATCGTGAGGGCGTCGCCCTTCTTCGTCAGGGCGGCGGCGGCGTCGGCGGCGACGGCGTTGGCCCCGGCGATCACGTCGCCGAGGGCCTGTTCGGCCTCGACGTATACGCGGTGGATGGACGAGCCGGGCAGGATGTCGTGGAACTGGTGGACGAGGAGGGTTTTCCAGAGGGCGTCCATTTTGGCGGCGGGCCAGTTGAACTTGGCCAGCGCGCCGGCGGTGGCGCCCCACATTTCGGCCTCGCGGAGGGCGACTTCGCTCTTGCGGTTGCCGCGTTTGGTGCGGGCCTGGCTGGTCAGCACGCCGCGATGGGCCTGGAAGTACAGCTCGCCCACGTAGCGGTTGATATTGTGCTCGCCGCGGGCGACGAGGTCTTCGAAGAACGGCACGGGTCCGGCCAGGCGGAGCTTCGGGCAGCCCTCCAGGTCGCCGGTGCGGCGGATGTACTCGAGGTGCTCTCGCGTGGCCCCGCCGCCGCCGTCGCCCCAGCCGAAGGGCACCATCCGCGTCGACATGCCGTCAGGCTGCACGCGGAGACGCCACCGGTCGACCATCACGTCCGGGCGCGTGGGCGAGTTGTAGTCGTTGTGCAGGTGCGCGATCACCTCGCTGCCGTCGATGCCCTGCCAGAGGAAATTGTGGTAGGGGAACGTTTCCCCGCCGTGATAGTTCCAGAAGATCTTCTGGGTGGAGAAGTATTTCACGCCGCAGCCGCGGATGATCTGCGGCAGGGCCGCCGAGTAGCCGAACACGTCCGGCAGCCACATTACCTGGCTCTCCAGGCCGAACTCCTCGCGAACGAACCGGATGCCGTGCATGAACTGTCGGATCATGGCCTCGCCGCCTGTGACGTTGGTGTCGGCCTCGACCCAGAGGGCGCCCTCGGGCAGGATGTTGCCGTCGGCGACGGCCTTCTTCACCCGGGCGTAGAGGTCGGGGTAGTCTTCCTTCACCATCGCGAACAGCACGGGCTGGCTGTGGAGGAACAGGTGGTCGGGGTACTCCTCGATGAGGGCCAGGGTGTTGGCCAGGGTGCGGGCGGCCTTGTGGTGGCTTTCTTCCAGGGGCCAGAGCCACGCCACGTCCAGGTGGGCCTGGCCGAAGCAGAACATCTCGGGCATGGTCGAGCCGTTTCGGCAGGCCAGCAGGGGCCCCAGGCGGGCGCGGCTGGCGCGGATCATCTCGGGGTATTTTTCCGGGGGCTGCTCGAAGTCCATGATGACGGTGTAGTCGCGCAGGCCCTTGTCGATCTCCGCCACGCGCAGCGAGTGCTGCTCCATCGACTCGCGGAGGTAGAAGAGCGTCTCGACGTCCATGTGCAGTTGCCAGGCCTCTTCCTCCCACACGCCGAAGGTCGTCTCGCCGATGACGTGCTGGGCCGCCGGCGGCTCGGGGATTACCACGCGTCCGGGCGGCGTGGGCCCGGCTTCGCAGGGCGTCTGCCCGTGCCAGGCGTAGCTCTCCGTCAGCAGGTCATACGTCTCGCCGCCCTTGGCCGAGCGGGTCAGCAGGGCATGCTCCCACGGGCCCCGGCAGGCCTCGATGATCTGCCCGTTGATCCAGATCATCGCCTCCGAGCCGTTGACCTTCAGGTTCAAGACGATGCGTTTACCGGCGGCCTCCCTGGGCAGCTCGAACTGCCCGCGGAACCAGCCGTATTCCCACTTGGCCCCCCACGGCGTGCCCACGGGCATGGGCGTGAACGCGTGCTTGGTGGCCTGTTCGGGCTTGAGGCGGTCCAGCGTGACGAAGCCCTCGACTTCCACCGAGCCCAGCGGGCGATAGAAATGCCTGGGCAATTCCTTCCGCCACATCTCCAGCCGCCGCTTCCATTCCGATTTCAACGCCATGGGTTACACCTTTCCTGTCATCGTGCCGGCAGGGACGCCGGGGGGTGAATTCGAGGCCATAGCAAACCCCGCCGGCCGGAAAAAGTCAACGCCCGGCCCGGTCGGCGTCGCGGACGATGCTGAACTTGCGGGAGTTGTCGGGGGGAAAGAAGGGGCGCCATTTCTGGATTCGCTTGCCTTCGCAGAAGGTCCGTTGGCGGAGCGGGTCGATGGGCTTCCAAAGCCCCGGGCCGTACGCGGCCTCGATCGCCGACGGATCGTACCCCAGCAGCCACAGCACGGTGGGGAAGATGTCGTAATGGCAGGCCAGCCCGACGTTGCCGGTCGGCAGGTCGGCCAGCAGGTGCTGGGCGGGCGTCGTCGCCAGAAGGAGCAGCGGCACGTCGACGACGCTGGTGGTGGGGCTGTCGAGCATGGCGTGGGTCCGCTTGAACTCGAAGCCCGGGATCGGCTCGCCCGGGAGGATCTGCCCATGGTCGGAGGTGTAGATGATCAGGGCGTTTCGCCCGGCCTTCTCCAGGGCGTCCCGAAGGTCGGCCAGGTACGTGTCGCACGTCCAGGCCATCGCGTTGTCGTAGGAGTTGACGTTCTCGATGAACCGCTCACTCCAGGTGGCCTGCTGGAGGCAGGGGGCGAAGCGGCGGAGCTCGGGCGGGCACTTGTCGTGGTAGGGGTAGTGGATGCCCCGCTTGGCGATGATCGTCAGCGTGCGGTCGTGCGAGGCGATGAACCGCACGGCCTCGGCCACGAGCGAGCGGTCCCACTCCCACGTGGGCAGGCGGTTGCGGTCGGCGCTGGCGGTGCGAAGCCGCGGGCCCAACGCCTCCATCTCGCGGGCGATCCAGACGAGGAAGTCCTGGCTGTTGAGGAACTGCATCGAGCAGCCGGCCTGGGCGGCGTAGGCAATTATCGAGGGACGCGTGAGGCACTGGTTGAAATCCGCCTTCAACTGTTCGGGCCCGACCCCCGAGAGCACCGTCAGGAACGAGCCGATGCTGTAGTTGGTGGCCGAACTGCACATGCCCAGGCTGAGGGCCTGTCCGCGGGCGATCAGTTCCCGCAGCCGCGGGGAGGTCTCGCGGACGTACCCGTTGACGCCCAGGTGCGAACCCATCACGCTCTCGTCCACGATCACGATGACGTGGTCGACGGCCGGTTTTCCCACTGTCGCCGCCGCCGGGGGCGGCAGGACGGGGGCGTCTCGCGGGGGGATCATCGGATGGAGCCAGTAATACGCCGTGCACGCCGCCAGCCGTACCGGCGCCGCCGCGTGCCCGGCGTAACCGTACCCCTCGCGGGCCAGCAACATCACCAGCGGTATCAGCACGAGCCCCCCGGCCGCGGCCAACCGGGCCGGAACGCGAACCACCAGTCGGGGTAGGAACGCCGCGGCGGCAATGGCGGCGCCGAAACTGATCGCCACCACCGGCCAGGACAGCTCCCAGTACACCGCCAGCGAGTCGCTCAGGGTCGTGGGGTTGGTCAGGGCCAGGAAGATCTCATCCGGCGTGAATCCGTCGCCGTTGATGTAGCGGATGTAGAACTGATCGGTCGCGACGGTCGCCGCGACGAGGATCGCCACCGGCCAGCGCAGCCACCACCGCCTCGCCAGCAACAGCAGCAACACCCACGCCCCCGTCGCCCAGTACAGCGCCAGCCGCCAGAAGGCTTCCCTCTCGCTCTTGGAATCGTTGGCCAGGTCGTACAGCACGCGTGAATCCAGCCAGTTCAGCAGCGCATACCCCGCCGCGGCCGCCAACGCCAGGCGGATCAGCTTGAACCACCACGCGCCCCATATCCCCGCTGCCAGCGCCTCCGGCGCCCCGGACTGCACCGGTTCGGACATCACCACCGACGATCGTGTCACCGCCTCAGCCATAGCCCGGCATGGTACGCCCGGACCCCTCCCGCGGTCAACGCGGGGGATGCGGATATAGTCAGGGCCTTTCAGTTCTCAGGGATCGCCTCGTAGGAGGGCCAGCGGGAGGTCGGCGGGTCTGATAGGGCCTCAGGGACCTACCCACCGGAAACAGCGATGAGCCAAAGAACTGAAAGGCCCTGCGAATATAGTGCTTGCCATTACCTCGACGGAAAGTAAAAAGGATGCAGAAGGGCCCGGCGGGCCCGGGAGACCGTGCCATGAAGATCGGCCCGAAAGGACAAGTGACCATCCCCGCGAAGATTCGCGCCGCCGCCGGGCTGTTGCCCCATACGGAAGTGGAATTTCGCGTGACGGGCGGAAAGGTGTTTCTGGAGAAGATTTCGGGGCAGCCTCGCGGTCGAAAGGTCATCGCGGCGATGCGCGGGCGGGCCACACGGCGAATGACGACGGACCAGATCATGGCGTTGACCCGGGGTGAGTAGTGGGCGGCGTCATGGTCGATTCCAATGCCCTCCTTGATCCATCCCGACTGGCAGTCTACGATTCCAGTGGGTCCCGATATCACTATTCCATAGGAGCCGCGCCATGCCGGTAGTGGGCTTTCCCGATCGCGACCGACACAAACTGTGCCACCGATGCCACAAGTGGCACGAAGAGCACGAGGGGACCATGGTCTATCCGGAGGCAAGGGGCCCGATCAGTGGCTTGTTCCGCGCGGCGGCCGTGATCGCCGGTTGTGAAGACAAGATGCGATTCATCTGTCACCGCTGCAGACGGGTCCGCCGAAACATAAAGTTGGCGATCGCCATCGCGATCCTTGCGACAGGTGCGGCCATCGTCCTGGCCAAATGGCTGGGACTGATCACCTCGATGTGAGGCCGCTCCACCCCTCCCAGGACCATCGATCAAATGGGGAGGACCACAGAGCCCGTCGCGGGAGATGAGCCTGCGGCGTTCGACAACCCATGTGGCGGGTTCACGGTTCCGCTTGTATGATGAAGCGGCCCGGCGGCGGATGAGGGGCCTTGCCGCCGGGGAGGTGGTCGGATGGGCGAGGCGATGGACGAGATAAAGGCGGCGCTGGCGGGGCGGTGGGCGGCCCTGGCGGCGGAGTTGAAGTTGACCGGAGACGTCGCGGCCGCCGGGGGGAGGATCGTCGACTGCTACAGCCAGCCGCACCGGCGATATCACAATCTCGAACACCTGCAATATTGCCTGCGAATGCTGGACGAGGTGTCGGCGTCGCTGAAGGAGCGGGCGATCGTGGAGGCGGCTATCTGGTTCCACGACGCCGTGTACGTGCCGGGGGCCCAAGACAACGAAGCCAACAGCGCCCAATGGGCCCGCGAGGTGCTGACGAACCTGGGGCTGGATGCCCGACGCGTCGAGCGGGTCGCAAGTCTGGTGATGAGCACCGATCACCGCGGCCGTGCGAACGGCCATGACGCCCGGGTCCTGTGCGATATCGACCTGAGCATTCTGGGCCAGCCCGAAGAGGTCTATCGCCGGTACGCCGCCGCCGTCCGGGCCGAGGCGGGCCTGGAGGAAAGGGAGTTCAACCAGCGGAGAATCGAATTCATCAACTGGATCGTGAACCGGGGCCCCGACCGGCCCCTGTTCCACACCGAGGCCTTCCGCTCGCGGTTGGAGGCCCAGGCCCAGGCCAACCTGCGCAGGGAGAGAGACGAACTTCAGCCGCCGCCTTGACGCCAACGATCAACGGTCTCGTCCGGGTGACTCATCTCCGGCCTTTTCCCAATCCCCCAATCCGATAATCCCCTAATCCCCGTCTCTTGCCTGCGTGAACAGACCGCCCTCGGACTCGCCGAACGATTCTCAGGCAGTTTCTTTCCGCGCGCCGTGGGATCGTGGTTGCGGCAAGGCCGCAAACCACGGCACCCGCGCTGGGATGGAATCCACGGGCCGGGCGCGTCAGCGGTGGGAGCGGTGCATCCAGTCGCGGAGTTCTTTGAGGAAGGCCTCGGCCTGGGCGAGGGTGTAGCTTCCGCCGACGGCGAACCAGGCGCCTTCGGGGCGGATGTGGGGCAGGAGGGCGCGGGCGTCGTCGGCGTCGGGGCAGATGATCTGGACGCACTTGCCGGCCGCCTGGATTCGCTGGTAGACCGGGATCCAGTCCCGGGCGCCGCGGGTCCCCGGGCCGTATACCCACTGGATGCCCGTCAGGTCGGGCATGGCCAGCAGGTCGTCCAGGTGGGTCAGGGCGCGGGGGCCGTCCAGGTGGTAGATGCTGCGAGTGCAGTGCTGGGCTTCGATCGTCAGGGTGGGCAGGGCGAAGCGGCGGAACATATCCTGGCTGATCATGCAGATGAAGTCGGCCTGGAGGGTCGCCCCGGCGCCCTGGTGGTAGGCGCCCAGCCAGCTCGTGGCCGGCTGGCCCGCGGCGGCGACGCGGGAGTACAGGTCGTCGAAGAGCACCTCGAAGAGCCCGGCAATGTGCTCCATCGCCAGGGCCACCCCCTCGGGGTCGTCCAGCAATTCCATGCACAGCGTCTGCGGGTCCAGCAAGGCCGCCAGGAGGTCGATGTTCGTGTGCAGGTCGGTCACGCCGGTGACCCACCGCCCCTGCCCGCGGGCGATGGAGGCGTCGGTGGCACGTCGGATGGCCTGCCAGTATCGGCCCTCGAGGTTGGGCTGGAGGGCCAGCACGTCGCGGGCGTGTTTGATGATCGGGACCGACCAGCTCGTGCCCTCGCTGAACTGGAGCTCGGCTCCGAAGATCGTCGCGACGACTTCCGGGCCCAGGTTGGGCCAATAGTTGGGGATGGACTCGGCGAAATGGAGCCCCGCGCCCACGCCGGCGTCGGTCCAGTTGATGCCCGCCTCGAGGTCGAACCAGCGGTCCTGGAGGGTGGGGTACTGCTTGGGGGCGGGCCACGGGACGTCCTTGGGTTGGTCGGGCTGGACCCACAGGGTAACGACGGGCCGGTCGATGAGTTCGCACTGCCACCAGGCCTCCCATCGGGCCATGGCGTCTTTGTAGTCGGGCTTGGTCGTGAGTTCCATAGGGTTTCCTTCATTCCAAGAGCAGTGACGATTATACGAGGGTGGGCGCCAATGAACAAGCCCCCATGCAGAGCGCAACACGTGGCGGCGGATTTGGGAATGCCCCGCCACCCTTTGCCGGGTCGCCAGGCCAAGTGTCCTGCGATTGCCGCACTCCCTTGACTCGGCGGAGATGCCGGCGTACGATATGAAGATGGTTGCAACGTTGACATTGTATGGACAGAACGCCAGGGAATCGAACCCCTCGTCCGTCACTTTGTCAGGAGGATCGGTTCTCCCCCACTGTATTCGAGGTCGGTCCTCGGATAGTGGAACTTCCCCTGTATGAAAGGTGACATCAGGCAATTTCGTGATTTCTGCCGCAGGAACCGACTGTCTCCTGAAGAGAGGCAGGAGTTCAGCACGTATCTTCACGACTTGAAGGACCACGGCGAAAAGGGCTCGGCGAAACGTGGGGATTTTACGTTGTCCGAATTGGCAGACATTCTCAAGGAATTTCGAGGGGAAGAAGAATAACATGGCGACGAAGAAGATCCCGACTGCACAACTCATCAAGACGAAGCGGTTTGCTCAGCTCTACGACCTCGTACAAGGCCTAAAGGGGAAGAAGTGCTGGAAGGCGGCCTTCGGCTATGGTGGTGAACTGCACCTTCACTTTGGAGCGCGCATCGCTTGCCACAATCCGAGAATGGCGGGTGAAACCAAGGGGGCTTGGATACTCGGAACCTGCGGGACGCCTTGGCATCTCGTCGCGCCGGAAGACTCGGTCTTTTCCGAAAATCATTGCGAAGAAGATCTTGTGCCGCAGATCAGGGGGTTGGAAGGTGCTGTCGTCATGAATATTGCGTTAGCTGTGCCTGGCGGCGCCATCGAGATTGACTTCTCCAACAAGCGGAGCCTTTTTGTGACACCGAGCGCGAGAGATCGCCGCTACGATGTTCCGTATTGGGAGCTTTTCGTGCCCAATCACAGGTTCGTGGTATTTGGCCCCGGTAATGCTTGGTCCTATGGCCGGTCCGATGTGGAGTCGCAGCGCCAATCAGGCCCATCTTCCAAGTCGTGGCTATCCAACATCCCTGTAGTTTCCGCGCGGGTGCCTCATGAATCTCCCCGTTTTCACGGCCGCGATCCCGCCGCGAAATCGAAGTGCCTTTGAGTAGATGTGCTGTCAGTCTATTGGTTGGTGGTTCAGAGCAATTGCGACAGGAAGGTGCGGGCGGGGACGACGAGGGGGCGGTGGGATCGCGAGGTCTGCGCGAAGCAGTCGGCGTCGACGTAGTCGGCGTCGAGGACGACCTGGAAGGCGTGGGGGGCCCCCAGTTGCCGCTGGAAGTGCCCCAGCGCGGGAGAGAGCTGGTCATCGGACTTCTTGGCCTCGACGAGGAGCCACGGCTTGCCGTCGCGGACGACGAGGAAGTCGACCTCGTTCTTGGCGACGTCGCGGAGATAGCCCAGGTGGAACTGTCCCAGGCCCAGGTCGGTCCAGCCCTCGACGGCCTTGAGCAGGTGGCAGGCGAGGAACGTCTCGGCCCGCTTGCCTTCGTCGTCGACGCCGGACCAGTCGCGAAGGAACCACTTGGGCTCCTTGCGGAGCGAACGGGAGACGCTCTTGAACCACGGGCGCAGCAGGAAGCCCAGGTGCAGCCCGGCCAGGGTGTCGATCCAATGTCGAAGGGTTTCGGAGGAAACCTGGACGGCCCGGGCCAGCGTGCTGTAGATGATCTGCTCGCCGGACCGGGCGGCCAGGAGCTCGGCCAGGGCCTGAATCTGCCCCAGTTCGTGGATCCGCGTCAGGTCGCGGATGTCTTCGCGGAGGAGTTGCTGGCCGCGGAGGTTGGTCCATCGGCGGGTGAAACGGCTGTCGCGCTTGAGGAACGGCTCGGGGTATCCGCCGTGTTTCCAGAGGGCCTGGAAGTCCGTTTCCGATATCGGGGCCGGGCGGCGGAGGATTCGCGCCGGCGGCAGGTCCTGGTGAAGGGCCTCGGCGACGCTGAAGGGGTGCATCCGGTAGGGGAAGTATCGCCCCAGGAGGCTGTGGCCGCCGCGGCGGTAGAAGTCCATGCGGCTGCTGCCGGTGACGAGGATTCGCGAGGAATCGGCGTAGGTGTCGTAGAAACCCTTGAGAAAGGTCTTCCACCGGGCGAACTTGTGGAGTTCGTCGAACAGGGCCGTCGAAGGTTTGGCCGACAGGCGGTCGAGTCCGATGCGAGCGGCCGTTGCCGCCGGACCGGCCAGGACAACCTCACGGTCGTCGGGGTTGTCCCAGTTCAGATACGCCGTCGCGAGGTGGCGGCAGGTGGTGGTCTTGCCGACCTGTCGCGGCCCGGTGACGAAGGCCATCTGGCGGTGCCGGCGGAGATGGTCGGCGAGAATCGCGTCGTACACGCGTTGTCGGCGGTTCATGGTATTATCATTATCGACCATACTGGAAAATAGTCAATATCATTTTTCATGAGGCCTGAAAATGATCACTACCGATTCCTGGGTTGCCGGAGGAACTCCCGGGCCGGGGCCGGCGGGGGAGGGGGCGATTTTCTGGCCCGGGCCGCCCGCGGCGTGATATGCTCTAGGCCAGGCCGGGGAGTGCCCCTGGCGCCCAACGCGAGAACAAGCCGATGGACCCGACGTATGAGCCGGTGGTTTCCCGCCGCGAGCAGCCCGTGCTGCCGGAGCGGTGCCCGTATTGCGGGGCGCCGCTGATGGGGCAGTTCTACTTCTGCCGCGTCTGCGCCACCCCCTACAAGGACATCGAGACGGTGATCTCGCTCCCCTTGCCGGTGTATGTCTCCGAGGGCCGCCTTATCGAACAGAAGGCCCCCCATACCTGGACCGTCTTCTGGACCTTCGCCACGGTGGTGATTTCCACGGCGTTTCTTTCCCTGGTGTTGTTTCAGGAACGCCGCCCGGCCATGGCGATCCTGCTGACCGAGGCGGCCCTGTTCGTGACCACGTGCGTTTTCGCCGCGAGGCACTGGCCCAGCCTGGCCGTTCAGCTCAGGCGGCTGGGGTTCTTTCACCCGGCGGCGTGGATCGGCCTGGCGGCCCTGGCGCCCCTGCTCGCGATCAACTACGGATACCACCACTGGCTCTTCCGCCTCGCGGGCGAGCATATCCTTCGCGACAACCCCGTCGAGAGCCTGGGCCTTCCAGCGGCCGTCGTGTTCTTCTGCGCCCTGCCGGCCGTCCTCGAAGAGATCAGCTTCCGCGGGCTCATCCAGCATTGGCTGCAGGCGGCCATCAAGCCCTGGCGGGCGATGGTGCTGGCCTCGGCGTTGTTCGTGGCCCTGCATTTTTCGGTCCCCAGCGCGCCCTACCTGTTCGCCGTGGGCATGCTTTTGGGCTGGACGAAGTGGAAGACCGGAAGCCTCTACCCGAGCATTCTGATCCACTTCCTGCACAATCTGATTGTAATTGCGTGGTTCTGAAGGCCGCGGTATGCTGTTGGCGTGCGGATTCCCGACCGATCGAAAAAGGAATCCGCCGCATAGGGAAGTCAAATGGCGCCGGAATTCATCATCTTTATTGTGCTGATCCGTGTGGTTATCGCGGTGGCCGCCGGCGCGGTGGCCTCCTCCAAGGGGCGGAACGTCGCCGGGTGGTTCTGCCTGTCGCTGCTCTTCGAGATCATTCCGCTGATCATCGTTGCCTGCCTGCCGAACCTGAAGCAGCAGAAGGCCGACCAGGACCGGATCGAGATGGAACAGCGGCGGCTGCGGGAGCAATTGAGGCAGGAGCGGATCAAGAACGAAGCCTTCCGCCAGTACGCCGCCCAGCGTCTGGACACGCACGACCAGGTGCTGGGGATTGAAACGCGGACCGCGCAGGCCTTGCCCGGGCCGGAGGATCCCTCGGCGGAACAGGCCCTGTCGGCGATGTCCGGCGGGGGCGCCGAGCCGCTCCCCGTCGCCCCGCCGCCGGCGCAGGCCGACAAGCCCAGGGTCAGCGCCTCAGCCAGCGTGTGGTACTATGAAATGAACGGCGCCCAGCAGGGGCCCGTGACGGCGGTGGAAATCAAGGGCCTCCTCGACGCCGCCCGAATCCGCGCGACCACCCTGGTCTGGACGGAAGGACTGGCCGACTGGGTTCCGCTGGCCCGCATTCCCTGGTTCGGCTCGCAGGTGGCCACGTGAGCGCCCGCGTCGAAGGCACGTTCGCCCTCGACGGGCTTGTGGAGGGCGGCCTGGGCGGGGCGGGGGAGGAGCTTCGCGGCCGGCTGCTGGCCTGGGCCGACACCGCCCGCGCCGCCGGGCTGAACGTCTCTCTCGACGTCAGCGGGGACGCCTTCAGCCTCCTGGGCGAGAGCAGGCCGGTGCGGGCGTCGGACCTTGGGGATGCTCCGGCCCAGCGCGTGGCGGCGTTGCTGTTCGACCTGCTCAAGATCCGGCCCGTCGCCCAGCGGCGGAATGTGTTTTCCACGTTGCGGAGCACGGAATATCGCCCGGGAGAGGAAGTGCAGACGATCTACGCCGTCGCCCCGGACGGGTCGGTGCAGACGCACCAGCGGACGGTATCGGCCCGGACGGAGGCGCCCCCCGCGCCCCTGACGATGAAGCAGAAGGTTCGCATGGGCCTGACGGGGCTGGCCGTCGCGCTGGGGGTGTTCGGGCTTTCGGCCCTGTTCGTCGACTACGGCCAGCTCTTCCGCCGCGTCCGGGATACCGTCGTGCCGCTGAACGTGGAGAAGGTCCAGGTGGACACGGGCAGCTTCGCCCGGTATCTGACGGTGGAGAAGAAGGCCCTGGCCGCGGAGTCTTCCGGCGGGCGGGTGCTTGTGCTGACCCTCCAACGCACGAAGGACTTCCCGCTCAAGGACGCCGACCTGGCTGCGGCGAGCGGCGACGGGAAGCTCGACCTGCCCGGGCGGCTGACCCTCGAGGCCCTCGCCCGGGGGTACGTCCGCTACGAGTGTTTCGACGCCGACGGGACGATCCTCAACTACGGCGAGCTTCGCCTGGCCGGGCTGCGAGACAAGGAAACCGTCGAGGTCCCCGTTCCCCTGGCCCCCGACCACCGGCTCGCCCGAATCCGCCTGGGGTTCTAGCCGGGCCAAGGAGTTTCGGATGGCGCCACGCCCGAAATGCCTGCTGTGGCTGACGGCGATGTCCTGCCTGGCCGCCGGGGGCTGTCCGTCGATGGCCCTCTATCAGGACCGCCCGCTGGAGATCCGCTGGCGGGCCGCCGTGCCCCTCAAGAACCTCGAGCAGCTCAAGACCCTCGACGCCCTGCTGGACCGCCCGCCCGCCGGCGTGGACGCCGGGGCCAAGCTCACCCTCGTCAAGGCCGACAACCCCGACGTCGTGGCCGTCGTGACCACGGGCAAGGAATACCTGGCCTTCAAGCGGCTGGGGTACGTTTTCAAGACGCCCGCGGACAACCTCCTCGAGAGCACCTTCAAGGCCGCCACGCTCCCCCTGGCCCTGCTGGCGAAGGCCTTGCCGGCGCGGACGAGCTACCTGCAGGATTTCTCCCTCTCGCGCGAGGGCGTGGCCTCTCTTCCGGCCTCCCTGGGCCTGGCGGGCGAGGAAGGCAACCCCGCCGACGCCCGGAAGGATCGTCGGTGGGGCGAGGCCTTCCCCGGCTCGGCCGTCCAGGTCGTCGACGCCGACACCATCGTCATCTCCGACGAGCAGGCCCAGACCCGCCTGACCGTGCTGGCCTTCGCCGACTTCGACCACGACGGCATCGAGGACGTGCTCCTGTGCGTCGCCAATTCCTCCCGCACCCGCTCGCTGAAGCTCTTCCGCTACGTCGTCCTGACCCGCAAGGGCGAAGGGGAGACGCTCCTGGTCGTCCGGGACGACAGTTGAGGGGCTTTTCGGCTTGTCCTTTCGGGGAACGACTGCTACCGTGGCGCGGGTGCAGGTCTGGCCGCGGATGGGCTGACAAAAGGACGGAAGAACAAGGATGGCCGGCGTGGAATCCACTATCGATATTCATCTGGGAGACAATCTGGAGGTCTTGAAGGGCTTCCCGGATGAATCGTTCGACCTGATCTACATCGATCCGCCCTTCAACACGGGCAAGACCCAGGCCCGAACCCAGATCAAGACGGTGCGGGATGACGAGGGGGACCGGGTCGGGTTCAAGGGGAAGAAATACCGAACAGTTCGGATCGGTACCAAGGCGTACTCAGATGTCTTTTCGGATTACCTGGGATTCCTGGCACCGCGGGTGGACGAAGCTCGGCGGTTGCTCAAGCCGACAGGGTCGTTCTTCTTTCACATCGACTACCGCGAGGTTCATTACTGCAAGGTGATGCTGGACCAGGTATTCGGCCGCGATTCTTTCATGAACGAGATCATCTGGGCCTACGACTACGGGGCCCGCGCGACGCGGCGATGGTCGCCCAAGCACGACAACATCCTCTGGTATGCGAAGGATCCGGAGAACTACACATACCGCTTCGAGGACATCGATCGGATTCCCTACATGGCCCCGGGCCTGGTCGGGCCCGAGAAGGCCGCGCGCGGGAAGACGCCGACGGATACCTGGTGGAATACGATTGTCAGCCCCAACGGGAAGGAGAAGACAGGGTATCCCACACAGAAGCCTCTGGCGATCATCAATCGGATTATCCGAGTCCACTCCAACCCCGGCGACCGGGTGTTGGACTTCTTCGCCGGCAGCGGCACCATCGGCGAGGCCGCCGTTCGCCTGGGCCGATCGGCCGTGCTCGTGGACAACAATCCCGAAGCCCTTCGCGTCATGGCCGCCAGGCTGGCCTTCGCGAATCCCCGGTTCCACAACTACACGCCGGAACCGAAGGCGGCCCTGATCGCGAAGGTTACAGGCAGGAAGTCGTTGCCGTAGGTCTGGCGTATTCAAGGTTTCCGGTCTTTCTTCCGCACGGTCTTCTGTTGACGAGCGTATACATGGCGGATATACTGTGTTGAACCCCCCGCGGAGTGACGCCATGGTCAAGACCCTGATAAAGCACGGCAACAGTTACGCTCTGGTGATCGACAAGGCCATTCTGGAGTTGCTCCGGGCTACTCCCCAGACGCCCCTGGAACTGACCACGGACGGCGATACGCTGCTGGTCTCGCCTGTCCGTGATTCCCAACGGCAGAAACGGCTCATGGCCTCCCTGAAGAAGATCAATAGTCGCCACGGTGCCGATCTGAAACGGCTGGCCGAGTGAGTGTTCATGGAATTCCTGTCTGCCTATGACATTCTGACTCTTCATGCGGACCAGATTGATCGCTACGGTGGTGAGTGCGGCGTGCGGGATCTGGGGCTTCTGGACTCGGCCGCTGCCCAGGCCAAGGCCACGTTTGGCGGAGAGTTCCTGCATACGGATGTCTTCGAGATGGGGGCGGCCTATCTCTTCCACATTGTCAAGAACCACCCGTTTGTCGACGGCAACAAGCGGGCCGGGTTGGCGGCCGCCCTGGTCTTCCTCGATCTCAATGGGGTTGAAATCGACGTGCCCAAGGGCGCCCTTTACGAGCTGACAATGGCCGTGGCGGCCGGGCAGGCTGACAAGACGAAGGTCGCCGAGTTCTTGCGAACGACGGCGGCGCCCGGTTGATAGCCGAGGGCATTCCAGCCTTGATCCCTTTCCGGGGGGTTGGGGATCAGGAAAAATCAGTTGACACCCGGCAGGGGGGTGGTACAATTTCCGGGCTTCATGGCGCCAGTCGTTCGCACGGGGCGCCCCCGCGATGGTGGCGGGGAATGGACGGGCGAGATAAGCGGCCGCCCGGTCAGGCCTCCGAACGACACTGCAACCGCTGATCGTACCGATGCAGGCTGACCGCCCACAGCGCCGGGCGGGTCGGCCGGTGTACCCGACGAACCCTCAGGTACCAGACACTACCCGGTGGTGTAATTGGCAACACAGGGGTTTTTGGTACCCCTATTCCAGGTTCGAGTCCTGGCCGGGTAGGTGAAGAAAAGCAGAGAAACTCACCCAGAGAAGAAGAGAAACGCACCGCAGAGAACGCAGAGAGCGCAGAGATGAGAAAAGGCAGACAAGAAAAGGCAAGGACCGATGGCAAGGCCGCGAACGGCCTGGGCGCGGTCAAGTTCTTTGCTTGTTCCGTCAACTCCTCTTGCGGCTTCTTACGGCTTTCCTCTGCGTCTTTCTCTGCGTCCTCCGCGTTCTCGGCGGTGAATTCCTCCCCTCGATCATGAGTACTACAGCCATAATCCTGGCGGCCGGTAAAGGCACGCGGATGAAGAGCGACCTGCCGAAGGTCCTGCACAAGGTCTGCGGGCGTCCCATGCTGTCGTATGTGATGGACGCCTGCCGCCAGGCCGGCTGCACCAGGCTGATCGTCGTCATCGGGCACCAGGCCGACATGGTCCGCCAGACCTACGCCGGGCAGGATGCCGACGTGACGTACGTCGTCCAGCAGCCCCAGCAGGGGACGGGGCACGCCGTGATGGTCTGCCGGGAGCAGTTGAAGGGGCTGGAAGGGGCGGTGATGGTCCTGGCCGGGGACGGCCCGCTGGTGACGGCGGCGACCCTGGGCCAACTGCTGGCGACCCACCAGGCCCAGAAGGCCGCCTGCACCCTGGCCACCTGCATCCTGAAGGATCCCGAGAAATACGGGCGGATCGTGCGGGACGCGCAAGGGAACCTGCAGGGGATCGTGGAGTTTCTGGACGCCACCGAGGCCCAGCGGGCGATCCAGGAAGTGAACGTCTCGCTGTACTGCTACGACGCGGGGGCCTTGCGGAGCGTCATCGGCAAGATCACCAACCAGAACGCCAAGGGCGAATATTACCTGACGGACACCCTCTCGCTGCTTCGTTCGGCGGGGGCGAAGCTGGCGGCGGTGGCCGCCGTCCCGCCCGAGGAAGTCATCAGCATCAATACCCTCGAAGAACTGGACACCGTCAGCGAGATTATGGCGGGGCGTGGAAAGTGAATGCCATGGCTACCTCGAACCTGAAGATATTCGGCGGTCGGGCCAACCCGGAACTGGCCAAGAAGATCGGCGACTACCTGGGCCTGCCCCTGGGGCAGATCGTCGCCGAGCCGTTCCCCGACGGCGAAACGCGGATCAAGCTCGAGGAAGACGTCCGCGGGCGGGACGTGTTCTACATTCAGCCCACGTGCAGCCCGGTGAATGAATCACTGATGGAACTGCTGGTGTTCATCGACTGCGCCCGGCGTGCGTCGGCCGAGCGGATCACCGCGGTGATGCCGTACTTCGGCTACGCCCGCCAGGACCGCAAGGACGAAGGCCGCGTGCCCATCACCGCCAAGCTGGTGGCCAACCTGATCGCGACGGCCGGGGCCGACCGCGTGCTGACGATGGACCTTCACGCCGCCCAGATTCAGGGCTTTTTCGACATTCCGGTGGACAACCTGTGCGCCGAGCCGGTTCTGAGCCGGTACTTTTCCGAGCGGAAGCTGGAGAACCTCGTGCTGGTGAGCCCGGACACGGGCAACGCCAAGACGGCGCGGAAGTACGCCGAGCGGCTGGGGGGCGACCTGGCGATCATCGACAAGCGTCGGACCAGCGGCAAGGAAGTTCGGTTCGGTCGGGTGATCGGCGACGTGGACGGGCGGACGGTGCTGATGATGGACGACATGATCTCGACGGCGGGCACGATCTGCCAGGCCGCCGAGCTTTGCCGCGACCAGGGCGCCAAGGCCGTCTGCGTGGGGGCCACCCACGCCGTGCTGGTGGGCCCGGCGGTGGAACGGCTGGCCAAGGCGCCCATCGACGAGGTGGTGGTGACGGACACCATTCCGGTGAGCCCCGAGAAGGCCCAGACGATCGGGAAACTGACGGTGCTAACGGTCTCGGCCCTGATGGGCGAGGCGATCTATCGTATTCACAATGACGAATCGGTCAGCAGTTTGTTCCAGATAAATGGCCAGCGTGTCTGACAGCGCGCCCGGCCGGGAGACGACGAGATGGCGGTATTGAAAGCGGAAAAGCGGGCGGGCCTGGGCACGCACAAGACGCGTGCCCTCCGCAGCCAGGGCGCCACGCCCTGCATCATTTACGGGCACGGGCTGGACCCGGTCGCCGTGAGCGTGAGCACCCACGATCTGGGCGCGGCTCTGGAGCACGGCGAGCGGCTGCTCGAGCTGGAGATGGGCGGCGAGAAGGAAAACGTGCTCATCAAGGACGTGCAGTACGATCCGTTCGGGCAGAGCATCCTGCACGCCGACCTGGCGCGCGTGGACCTGAACGAGCGAGTGAAGGTGACCGTGCCGATCGTGCTGACGGGCACGCCGGCCGGGGCGACCGAAGGCGGCGTCCTGCAGCAGACGGTGGCCGAGGCCCGCATAGAGTGCGTGGTGGTGGCCATTCCCGAGGACATCCGCGTTCGCGTCAACGACCTGAAGGTCGGCGACATCGTCCACATGCGTGACCTGCAGTTGCCCGAAGGGGCGCCGTTGCTGGAAGACCCGGAGATGGTGGTGGCCTCGGTGGTCGTGATCGCCGAGGAAGTCGCCGCACCCGCCGCGGCCGGCGAAGAGGTCGCCGAGCCGGAAGTCCTCACCGCCAAGCCCGAGCCCGAAGAAGAAGCCGAGGGCGGCAAGAAGGAATAGCCCGAGCAGGGCCTCGAGCCCTCTGGGGCGTCCAAGCCCGCGGGCGAAAGCCCCAGGACCGTATGGGGCATGCAGAGCGAGCCGGCCAATGGCACCGAGAGAACCAAGTTCGTGGCGGGCCTGGGAAACCCCGGGCGCAAGTACGAAAACACCCGCCACAACGTCGGGTTTCTTGTGGTCGATGAGCTGGTGCGGCTCTGGCAGGCCGACGGGCCCCGGAAGGCCTTCCAAGCCCTCCTCTGGGATGCCCGCCGACCGGATGGACAACGCGTGATGCTGATGCAGCCGCAGACATACATGAACCTGTCCGGGCGAGCCGTCGCCGAGATGATGCGGTTCCACAAGGCCTCCTGCCAGGACCTCCTGGTGGTGCTGGACGACTGGAACCTGCCTCTGGGTCAGGTGCGGCTTCGGGCGGAAGGTTCGCCCGGCGGGCACAAGGGCCTGACGGACGTGCTGGCCTCCTCCGGCACGAACTGGGTTCCGCGGCTGCGGATCGGCATCGGAAGCCCGCCGCCGGCGATGGACCCGGTGGACTTCGTCCTGACCGGGTTCGCCGGAGATGACAGAATCGAGATCGAGTCGGCCGTTCGCCGCGCCGCCCAGGCCGTTCAGTGCTGGCTGACGCGGGGTATCGAGGCGGCCATGAACGAATACAACCGTCGTGAGGAATCCGAGACTCCGTAAGTGGAAGAAATGGAATCGGTGCAATGGATAAGAAAACGTATGAAGCGATGTTCCTGCTGGAAGGCGGCGTGACGGACATCCAGGCCGCCAGCGCCCCCGTGGCGGAGATGCTCTCCAAGGTCGAGGCCGAAACGATCGCCCTGAAGCCCTGGGACGAACGCCGCCTGGCGTACGATATCCGCGGGCAGCGCCGCGGGCTGTACGTGCTGGCCTACTTCAAGAGCGACCCGGAACGCATCGTCGAGCTGGAGCACAACTGCAAGCTGGACGAGCGCATCCTGCGGCTGCTGGTGCTGCGGCGTGAGACGGTGACGGACGCGGAGATCGCCGCGGAGACTCCCGCGGCCCGGGCGGCGGCCCGCGGCGAGTTGGGCGTCGACGCCCCGGCCGAAGGCGCCGCTCCGGCCGAAGCCCCCGTCGAGGAATACCGCGCCATCGAAGGCGCCCCCGACGCGCTGGACGAAGACCTCTGACCGGACCCAACCGCCGCCCGCGGGGGCCCGGCATTCCATGCCCCGCCGCCCGGGCCCAAGCGTAGGAGCCGACTATGGCCAGCTACAACAAAGTCATTCTGATGGGCAACCTGACCCGCGACCCGCAACTGCGCTATCTGCCCAGCCAGACCCCCGTCGTCGAGATCGGACTGGCGGTCAGCCGCCGGTTCAAGAAACAGGACGGCACGCAGGGCGAGGAGGTCTGCTTCATCGACTGCTCCGCCTTCGGCAAGACGGCCGAGAATATCAACAAGTTCTTCACCAAGGGCCGCCCGATCCTGGTGGAGGGGCGGCTGCAACTGGACTCCTGGCAGGCGCAGGACGGCTCCAAGCGGAGCAAGCACCGGGTGTTTATCGAGAGCTTCCAGTTCGTTGACAGCCGCGCCGGCGGCGGCGGTGGCGCCCCCGGCGGCGCCGGGCCCAGAGAATCGGCCTCGGTGCCTCCCCCGGCCGACCGGGGCGAGCCCATGCCCCCCGAGCCCTACGACGACGGCGGCTACGAAGCCCCCGCCGGCGGGGGCGGCGGCGGAGACCATATTCCCTTTTGACCCCCCGCGGCGCGACGCCCCCACGGGCCTCGTTGTCCGCGGCTGAACATACATACGCACCACAACCCGACGACCCAGAAGGAAGGACAGGAATATCATGGCAAGAAGCTTCAGCAAGAGTGCCCCGGCCGCGAAGACCAAGCGTCGCAAGACGCGGTTTCGCGAGCAGGCCAAGTGCCGGTTCTGCCGGGACAAGATCAAGGAAATCGACTACAAGGACCTGGGGAGCCTGACCAAACTGGCCACCCAGCAGGGCAAGATGTTCAGCCGCAAGCGAAGCGGCAACTGTGCGCGGCACCAGCGTTCGTGCCGGCTGGCGCTCAAGCGGGCGCGGTTCATGGCCCTGATGCCCTACGTCGGTTGACCGGCGGCAAGAGACACCTGAGGATACTCGAATGAAAGTTCTGCTTCGAAAACCCGTCAAGAAGCTGGGCACCGTCGGCGACGTCGTGACCGTCAAGCCCGGCTACGCCCACAACTACCTGATTCCCCGCCACCTGGCCGTCATGCCCACCACCGCCAACCTCAAGGTGGTCGAGATCGAGAAGGCCAAGCACCTGGCCGAACTGGCCAAGATGCGCGGCGAGCTCGAGGCCAAGGCCGTCCTGCTCCGCGGCAAGGAAATCACCATTGCCGTCAACGCCAACGAGGAAGGCCACCTCTACGGTTCGGTCGGGCCCGCGCAGATCGTCGCGGCCTTGGCCGCCGAGGGCGTCTTCGTCGAGGTCGAGCAGGTCAACCTCGCCCAGCCCATCCGCCAGTTGGACAAGTACGACGTCGAGCTGGAGCTGATCGAGACGGTGACGGCGGTCATCCACGTGTGGGTCGTCCGCGCCCGCGAGGAAGGGGCCGAGTCGCCCGCCTCCGAGCCGGCCCCCAGCGAGCCCGGCGCCGGCGAGAACGAATAATCCCTCCCGTTCTCTCCGGTTCCTCCGGGTCGGTTTCCGCGGGTCGGGTATCTCCGGGTCGATCCCTCCGGATTCCTTCGGGGGTCCCCCGGGATCCCTCCCGGTCTTGACCGCTTGCGGTTTCGCGATCCGCGGGGCGGGGCGGGTGGGTGCGCGTCCATCTTGTTCTTGACCTGCACCCGCCCCGTGGTATGATCGCGGGTCGAGTACGTCCGGGCGACCCGGCGGTTTCTTCGCCGCCGGCGCGCCCGCCAGGGAAGGCGAATGACCACCGTCAGCGACAATAAGGATGGCGCCTACGCCGCCGCCGAGCCCCGAGCCGCCCGGGAGGCCCCCCAGGACATCGCCGCCGAGATCTGCGTGCTCGGCTCGATGATCCTCGAGCCCCCCGCCGTCGACGTGGTCGTCCAAATCAACCGCGTCGAGCACTTCTATCGCCCCGCCCACCAGGGGCTCTTCGAGTGCGTCGTCGGCATGCGCCAGACCGGCAAGCCCGTCGACCTGGTCACGTTGCGGGACGAACTGGCCCGCCTGGGGCGCCTGGAGGCCGTCGGCGGAATCGAGTACGTCACCAGCCTCGTCGACGGCGTCCCCTCCACCGCCAACGTCGAGTACTACGCCCGCATCGTCCGCCAGAAGGCCATGCTCCGCGAGCTCATCCGCGCCGGCACCGACATGGTCCGCGACGCCTACGAATGCCGCGAAGAGCCCGACCGCATCGTCGACGAGGCCGAACGACGCGTCTTCCAGATCGCCAGCCAGCACATCGGCGACTCCACCGTCAGCCTCAAGGACCTGCTGGCCTCCACGTTCGAGACGCTGCTCGCCCAGGAAGGCAAGCTGATCACCGGGCTGGCCACCGGCTACGGGCAACTCGACGAACTGACCGCCGGCTTCCAGAAGGGCGAGATGATCGTCATCGGCGCCCGCCCGTCCATGGGCAAGACGTCCATCCTGCTGAACATCGCCGAATACATGGCCGTCGTGGACAAGGTGCCCGTCGTCGTGTTCTCGCTGGAAATGTCCAAGGAACAACTCGCCCTCCGCCTGCTGGCCTCCAACGCCAAGTTCGGGCTGCGGGCGATGCGGCGAGGGAGCATCAAGAGCGAGGAGTGGGACCAGCTCAAGGCCGCCGCCGGCGACCTCGAGGCAAGCCCGCTCCTCATCGACGACACCCCCACGCTGACGACCCTCCAGCTCCGCGCCAAGGCCCGGCGTCTCAAGGCCGCCCACGGCATCCAGGCCGTCTTCGTCGACTACCTGCAGTTGATGACCTACCACGGCCCCGCCGACAGCCGCCAGCAGCAGATCACCGAGATGTCCCGCGACATCAAGGCCCTGGCCCGCGAGCTGGAAGTGCCGGTCATCTGCGCCGCCCAGCTCAACCGAGGCCCCGCCGACCGCTCCACCCAGCGCCCGCGAATGAGCGACCTCCGCGAAAGCGGCGCCATCGAGCAGGACGCCGACGTCGTCGCCCTCCTCCACAACGAAGACTACTACCACCGCGGCGAGCCCGACTGGAACCCCACCGGCGTAACGGAGTTGATCGTCGCCAAGCAGCGCAACGGCCCGACCGGCACCGTCTACCTCACCTTCCTGCCCGAATGCACCCGTTTCGAGTCCGCCGCCGTGGACTCCTATCAACCCTGACCACCCTCGCGATCCATCCCGGCGCGCTCGGCGACCTGATTCTCTTCTCTCGTCTCCTGTCCCGTTACCCCGCCGTCACGCTGGTCGCCTCGGGCGAGGTCGGCCCGCTCCTGGTCGCCCTCGGGGCCGTCGAGGCCTGCCTGGACTTCCAAGCCCTGCCCTTCCACGAGCTCTTCCATGACACTCCCGCGCCCGAGAGTTCTCTTGCCCAGCGGCTCCCTTCCGCCACCCGCCTGATCTCCTGTTTCCCCGCCCCCGACAACTCGGCCGCCTGCGCGCGCCTGGGCGCCGTCTGCGGCGCCGACAACTCCGCCTTCCTCCCCATCCGTCCTCCCTCCTCCTTCACCGGTCACCTCCTGGACTTCTGGGCGGACCTCCTGGGTATCCCTTCCTTTTCTTCTTCTCCGTCTTCTTCTCCGTCTTCCTTTTCCCCTTCTCCGTCATCTCCTTCTTCCTCTTCTCCGTCGTCTTCTTCTTCCCCGCTTGCGGTTTCGCCGTGTTCTTCTTCTCTCCGCGTCCTCCGCGGTGAATCCCTCCCTCCCTTCCCCGTCCCTCCCGCGTTTCTCTCCCTCGCCCGCGTCGCCCTGGAATCCGCGGGTCTCGATCCTTCCGTTCCGTTCCTCCTCATTCACCCCGGCGCCGGTTCGCCCTCGAAGTGTTGGTCCCTCGACCGCTACTTCTCTCTCGCCGACTCCGCCGGCCCGTGTTTCTTCATCCTCGGCCCCGTCGAGCAAGACCGCTGGTCTTCTTCCGCCATCGACTCGATCTCCCGCGAGTTCCCTACGCTGGAGGGCCCTCCCTTGTCTACCCTCGCCGGCCTGGCCGTCCTCGCCCGGGCGTGCGTGGGCAACGACTCGGGTTTCTGTCACCTCGCCGCCGCCGTCGGGGCCCCCACGCTCTCCCTCTTCGGTCCGACCAACCCCGTTCACTTCGCTCCCACGGGTCCCCGCGCCCACACCCTCGCGGGTCCCTCCATGGACGCGATCGCCCTCGATCCCGTTCTCCAGATCCTCGCATCCCTCTCCTGACGGGTTCCCTCCCCCCCTCCCCCCCCCCCCCCCCCCCCTCCCCCCTCCCCCCCCTCCCTCCCTTCCCTCCTTCCCCTCCTTCCCTCCTCATTCCCCCCATGGCAAAAAATTACCACATCCCCCTTGACGCCCGCCCCCGCCCATGGCAAAATATTGCCATAATCCGGGAACCGCCCCCTTTCTCGATCGTCGAATACCGACAGCGAAAGGATCTCGCCATGGCACGAAGTTCGGATCTCCACCACCTCAGCCGCCGCGAGCGGCAGATCATGGACGTCGTCTACGCCCGAGGCCGTTGCAGCGTCGCCGACGTTCACGCGGCCATTCCCGCCCCGCCCAGCTACTCCGCCGTTCGCACGCTCATGCGGATCCTCGAGACGAAGGGCCACCTCCGCCACGAGGCCGACGGCGTCCGCTACGTCTACCTGCCCATCCGCTCGCGCCGGGACGCCGGGCGGTCCGCCGTTCGGGGGCTGCTGACGACGTTCTTCGACGGCTCCGCCGCCCGCGCCGTCGCGGCCCTGCTGGCCGAATCCGACGCCCGCCTGACCGCCGAGGAGATCGACCAGTTACGCGGCCTGGTCGAGAACCTCCGGAAGGAGGGCAAGTAACCATGTCGCCTTTCGACACGTGGATTCCTCGCCACGCCTCCTCCTGTCTGCCCTTTCTCCTGGACGCCGGCGTGAAGGGCCTGCTCCTGCTGGCTCTGGCCCTCGTCCTGAGCGGCTGGCTCCTTCGCCGCCGCTCCGCCGCCGCCCGCCACATGGTCCTCTGCCTGGCCGCCGTCGGTCTGCTCTGTATCCCTCTTCTCTCCGCGGCCCTGCCGGCCCTCCGCGTCCCCATCCTCCCTCCCGACAATCTCCCCGCCCCCAATGCCCCCCGACTGCAGTCGGGGGGACTCCCGGCGCCGTCTCCCTCCAACGCGATCCCCGAGTCCTCATCGCCTCCCCTCGCCCCTCCGTCGGTGGTGCGACCCGAACCTTTCCCCTCGACTGACGTCGCCTCACCCTCCGTACCTCCTGTTGCATCCCCCGACTCCAACGCCCCCCGACTGCGGTCGGGGGGTCTCCCCGTTCCTCTCCCATCCCTCGCGTCCGCGTGGACCTGGTCGGCCGCCCTCGTCGCACTCTGGGCCGCCGGCGCCCTCCTCTTCCTCCTGCATCTCGTGCTGGGTTCCCTCCTCGCCGCCCGCCGCGCCGCCCTCGCCGTCCCTCTGACCGACGCCGACTCACTCGCCCTGCTGAAAAACCTCGCCCGCCGCCTGGGCATCCGCCGGGCCGTCAGGCGGCGGACGGACCCCCGCGGGCTCATCCCCGCCACGAGCGGCCTGCTCCGCCCGACGATCCTCCTGCCGACCGACGCGGCCGCCTGGCCCGAACAGCGGCGACAGATCGTCCTCCTCCACGAACTGGCCCACGTCAAGCGGGCCGACTGCCTCACCCAGCTCGTCACCCGCCTGGCCTGGGCGTTTCACTGGTTCAACCCGCTGGCCTGGTTGGCCGCCCGGCAGATCCGCGTCGACCGCGAAAACGCCTGCGACGACCTCGTGCTGGCCAGCGGGTTCAAGGCCTCCGACTACGCCGGCCACCTCCTCGACATCGTCTCCTCTCTCCGCACCTCGGCCTGGCCCAGTCCCACGAGCGTCTCGATGGCCCGCCCGAGCCACCTGAAGGCCCGCCTGCTGGCCATCCTCGACGCCCGTCGTCCCCGCCGTTCCCTCACGCGCCGGGGCGCCCTGGCCGCCGCCGCCCTCATCCTGGCCCTCACCACCGCCCTGGCCGTCCTCCACGCCACCACTCGCCCGGCCTCCGCCCCCGCGCCCGCGGACGCCGCCACGGCTGCGACCGCCCCGGCCACCCAGCCGGCCTCCGTTCCCGGACAACTGACGGTTACGCTGTCCGATGGAATTGTGGCGGTAATCACGCCCAAGCCTGACACGCTGGCGAAATACTTCCGCAATGACCCGGCCTATTTCATCCGTCTGATGAAACAGGATTGCGAAGGGAGCCTGCGCGAGTACCTGGAAGATGTTCCCGTCGGCGTCGGGTTCGAGATGGCCCGTTCCCTGGAGGATCTGGCGACGATCGAATACCGCGGCAAACCAGCCCGGCCGGACCTCCGGGCGAGGATACTCCAGATCGCCAAAGCGGAAAACCAAGTGCACGCGGTTGTCCGCGAGTTCTTCCCGGCCGGCAGCACGACGCCGGCGGTGGAGAAAGTGTTCGGTCCCGGCAAGGAGATCAGCCGCAATTCCGCGAGCGGCATTATTTACATGGAGTACCCGCTTTCCTCCGACAGGAAGGTTCAGGCGATTTTTCGCAAGGATGGAACTCTGTGGGACCTTTTCCCGTCGCCGGACGGGCAGAAGGAGGCGTACGACCCACGGGTGGAAGCCCGCCTGGCCGGGGGGATCGAGTCCTATGTGCAGACCCGCCGATTCGCCGGCGAGTTCCTTCAGAAGGTGAACCCCGGGTGGACCCAGGCCCAGGCCGACGCCCGCATGGACCAGGCCCTTCGTGACGGCAAGACGGACCCGGCGGCGGTGCAGGGCCTGGTGGCCAGGCAAACGGAAGCAGACTCCCCGGCCACCACCCGCCCAGCGACGGGCGCGGCCGACGCGGTGTCGGCCCGAGTGGTCCAGTGGATTGGCCGTCTCGGGGCCGGGAGCGCCCCAGAGCGAGACCGCGCCCAGCAGGAATTGCTGAAGATCGGCGAGCCGGCGGTGGAGTTGCTCACCAAGGCCGCGGCCGACAAGGACCCGGAGCGATCCACGCGGGCCAAACTTCTTCTGGAAGAGATATCTAAGGCGCTGGTGGAAAGGTTGGCTGAGAGGATCCGAGTCGAGTTGCCGCCGGGGTGGGACATGACGAGATTCCAGCACCACCTGGCCGTGCCGCCGGGGCTTTCCCCGGGACAGGCATGGATCATTGAGTTGAACCGAAAGGGGGCTTCGGATTCTGACATCAGGCTCGGAACGGGGAGGATTGAGGTTTACGTCATGGACCCGGGATACGACGGACACCGGGAACAGGAGGGCGCAGGTCCGCCGCCATACGCGGCGAGTATGCATGGAATGGACCGCTGGCATGGGCGGAGGGTATTCTTCATCGGGATGGAAGAAGCCGTGAAGGCGGCCCTGCTGGCCACCCTCAACCAGGCCCTTGGCGAGGGGGGGGTGGCCCCTCTGAAGAACACCCAGCCCCAATCCGTTACCACCAGGCCGGGCGAACCCCTCGCCGAGGCAGAGGCCGTCAATGGGTTGCGGGTCTCTCTGACCGCCCGGCCGGATGTCTTCCTTACGGGGATCTCGGGCGATGGGTTTGGACTGTGGGTCACGTTCACCAATGCCTCCGACAAGCCGATCCGGTTGACCCGGTGGATGTTGGGGTATACCCCGCTTCTGACCGGCCCGGACGGCTTGCCGCTGACGCCCGTAAGAAAGAACAGAAGGGCGGATTTCGCCGCCCCGAAGGAAACAGACGTCAAGTCGCTCGCGCCCGGGGAGAGCGTGGACGTCGTCGTCGACGGCTTCCCGCGTTTCACACAGTGGAATGACGAGGACCACTTTGACCTCTCGAAGCCCGGCCCCTACCGGCTGAGGCTGGCCTACAAGTCCAAGCCCTACTCGGCCGGCCTTCCCGCCGGTTTCAAGGAGTGCTGGCAGGGCACGGTGGTCACTAACGAGGTCGGCATCGACGTGAGGGACTACAACGACAAAGGGCCGCATCCGGTGGACGCGTTGCGGCGAAGGGTGCTCCTGGGCGCCCAGGGGTGCACCCAGGCCGAGTGGGCCGCCGGTCACCTCGGCGCCGACGAGAAGGCCGGCGTGCCCGTCCTGGCTGCCCTGCTCGCGGGGACCGAACGCTGGACGGTCAAGGTGTTCGCCGCCCATGGCCTCCTTCGCGAGGGCTCGAAGGCCTCGGCCGACCTGAAGCGAACGGCCGAAACGTTCCTCCTGGAGTCGCTGAACTCCAGTTACACCGACGCCGGATTGTTCGAGCCGCCGATGTACTTCAAGCCCAGCGACGAGGCCCTCCGATGGCTCACGCCCCGCGCCGCCGACCCGACGGCCTCGCCGGTCCTGCGGCGGCAGGCCATGCGTCTCCTGTCGCAGTACGGCGAGGGCCGACGCGACGAAGTCCGCCCGGTGCTCCGCGCGGGCCTGGGCGATAAGGACCCCGAGATTCGCCGGCACGCCATGAACGGGCTGGACAACCTGGGGGCTCGGCCCGACGAGCTGCAACTGTACAAACAGGCCGCGGCAGACCCCGACCCGGCGGTGAGGCACAAGGTGTTCCAGATGCTCGCCGGCAAGGGCTGGCCAGAGGCCATGCCGGTTATCTTGGCCGGGCTTCGGTCCGACGACGAGGAGATCCGCCGAGCGTGCGCCTGGGGCATTTGCCACTTCGGCGACAAGTCCCTGGCGCCCGAACTGGTCCGCCTCCTGAACGAACGCCCCCACGACGTGGGGGGCAATTTTCCGCCGGACTGTCTGGCCGCCTGCCATGCCCTGGCGGCCCTGTACGACCTGAAGGGGTACAAGTTCGGCGACGAGATCCCAGGTCAATTCAACAACGCCGCCGCCCGCCGCGAATGCGACCGTCTGCTGGCCTGGTGGGCTTCCCGTCCCTCCACCACGCCGCCCGAACCGTCGACGACACGCCCGGCCACGGACCCGGATGCCCGGCTGGAACGCTTGCTCAAGACCGCGGCGACCCACACCGAGGAAGGCGCCGACGCCCTCCTTCAGTTGCGGGATCGGCCCGACGAGCGGGCGACGGCCGCCCTGGAGTCGATTCTTGCCTCGCTCCCAAAGGGAAGCCGCAACCACGATCTGGCGGTCCAGGCCCTGTTCTGCGTCGGGACGCCGCAGGCTCATGCGATCCTCGAGAAGCAAGGCGTGCCCGGCCCCGGCGAGGCGATAGAGGCTGTCGATTGGACTTTCGGAGCGAAGTTGAAGGAGCCGCAGCGGAGCAGGCTTATCGAACAATACCTCCTGCGGAGCCTGTCGAAGGATCTTCAAGTGCAAGTGGCGGTCAAGCCCCGCGGCGACGCAGACCCCGGCCGGATCGAACTGGGCGTGACGGTGCGGAATGTTTCCGACAAGCCTTTCCACCTCCATAACCGGAGATACTTCCTGGGCGAACTCCTGCATTTCCGTGCCAAGGACGGGACGTATATCCGAGGAATGGCGACCTGTAAGATCGATCCGGGCGGAAGCGATACCTGGGCCGCGATGAAACCCGGCGACTCGCTGGAATATCCGATCTCCCTGCAGGTCGTGCCTCACCCGGAGGGCCTGGTCGGCACCGGCGACTACGTGTTCGGCATCGACAAGCCGGGGCAGTACGAGGTCTTGGCCGTGGTGGAGGAACCGCCACTTCCCCCCGAGGAGCTCAAACATCTGAAGATCGCCGAGGCCTGGTCAGGCCGGGCCGTTTCAAAACCGGTGACCGTGGAGATCATCGCCCCGGCCCCGGCGACGCAGCCGGTGAGCAGGCCTGCCCCGTCGGCGAGCGGGCTGTCGGCCAGGATCATCATCCCCGTCGAGAGCAAACTGGCGGACGGGCGGTTTTCGCAGTTTGACGCCCTTCTGGAATTGTCCAATGGCACGGACAAGCCCCTCAGAGTGTGCACGTACTGCTACCCATCGACAAGTTTGGAACGTGACAGGTCGTCTGTGAACCTGGCGCCGGACGTTTGGAAGTCAGACGCGCCTCGCCCTTCGCAGCAGAAAGAATTCGTCGTCACGATCGATCCAGGTGAATCCGTCACGATCCCCTTTAAGGCGAGCACGCAGGGCGAAGGGCCGTGGACGCTGAGGGCTTCCTACTCGGTGAGCCGACCGGAGTACATTCGAGAACTGAACCTGTGGTCGGGCTATGTCGAGTCGCCCCCCCTGCGCGTCAACGCCACGAAAGCGGGCGTTGTGGTTCTGCCCTCGGCCACGGGCCCGGCCCCCGCCACCCGGCCGGCAGGGACGCTGACCATGGCAATCAACGCCACCCAGCCGGCCGACGCCCCCGTCATCCTGACAGCCGCCCTGATCAATAACTCCGATCGGGACATGAGCGACGAATTCGATCAGAACATTCAGTTCACCGCCTACCTGACCGGCCCGGACGGAACGACTCGCCGTGTGGCCGTCACCAATGGATCGCCTATTGAGGGCTCTTCTCCTAGCATCCCTGTCCTCAAACCCGGCCAATCGGTCAGTACGCCGCTTCGGCTGACGAATTGCACCTCCGGCGCACTTCTGGATTACCTGCCGTCGGAGCAGGTGTTCCTCTCGCCCGGGGCGTACCGCCTGCGGCTGACGCGACAATTGCCCGGCCCCGAACATAAGGCGCAGGTCGAGGCGACGGCGACGTTCGTGGTCGTAAAGGACGCCGCCTTGGCCAAGGCCCGGTGGGACGAACTGCGGAACCTCCCCGCGGCCCGGAAGGAGTTCGCCGAGCATGTCCTCACCGCGACGCTCACGCCGGAGATCCGTCGGCAGTGGTACAGCGACATCAAAGAGGGCAAGCTGGCCCAGGCGTCTCTTAAGGTCTACAGGCTCAGCGTCATCAAAGATCCTCCCGCCGACGTCGCCGGGGGCATGATCGAGTGCCTGAAGGCCCAACTCGTGAAGTTCGATCCAACCGTTCGGGACCAGGCGTTCCTCCTGAACAACGCCGCCAGCTTTCTTGCCAACCGCCACCCGCCGGGGGCCGGGCCGGTCTTTCTCCAACTGGCGACGGGGCCCTATGTATCCTCGGCCGATCAGGGCGCCGTTCAGTTCGCTCGAAAGGAAGCCATCTACGCCCTTCAGTTCTACTGGCGTGACGAGATGGCCGACCGGGTGGCCCCGCTCCTGGCGGACAAAGATAAGTGGATTCCGCTGTGCGCTGCGAGGCTGCTGGCGTGGGCGGGCGATCTTCGCGCGGTCGGCCCGCTGGTGGCCGGGGCCAGGGAGAAGAACGCCTACGCCGCCGCCAGCCTGGCCTACCTGCCCAAAAACCCCGCCGCCGCGGCGGCGCTGAAGGAAGCATTGGCATCCGCCGACCAGCCGTTCGCGAAAGAACTTCGCAAGGCGATGGGCGAGTTGCCGCCGGCCAGGGCGGCGACGACGCGCCCGGCCACGGGGCCGGGGAGGTGAAGAAACGGCGGGGGGGAGGGAGGGGAGGCTGGTGTGCAGGCGGTTTTGGGTTGTGCGTTACGGTCACCGTTTCACGGCCACGCGTCACGGCCACGCAGTGGCCGTGCTTTGGGGGGGGGAGAGTGAGGGCGCGGGGGAGTGGGGGGATGTTGCGGGATACTGGGGAATCGTGGGAGGGAATCGCTAGGGGGTCTTCATCAACTCGCGGAGGAGGGCGGTGGCGTAGCAGCCGGAGGGGGCGTGGAAGGACAGTTCCAGGAACTCGCCGCGCGCGTCGCTGCCGGGAGTGAGGGAAGCGATGCCGGGGTTGAAGCGAAGGGCGCGGCGGGCGCCTTTGGCGCCGATGGCGGAAGCGCCACGGAACGATTCGGTCGTCACGCCGAACTTCGACAGGGCGGCCAACTCGATCTGGCCCGGCTCGCCGCCGGCCAGGTCGCTGCGGTAGCCGGGGATGGGGCCTGTGGGGCTGATCTCGAACCGCTCGGCCCGGGGTTGTTCGACGGCGGCGTCCTCGACCCGGAAGACTCCGCCGCTGTCGACCTTCTGGGCCATGTCGCCGACGAAGACTTTGTCCAGCGTTTCCAGGCGGCGGGCGAGCACGTCGTTGAAGATCGCGCTCTGGAAAGCGGAGACGTACAGTCGTTTCATGCGCTTGTCGATGGCGGCGACGGCCGGGCCTGCGTGCTGGCGTTTCTTGTAGGCCGCCAGGGCGCGGCGTTCGTCGGCGTAGTGGCGGGGCCAACGCTCCAGCGCGCGGGCGAAGAACCCGCCGTCGAAGGCATCCCGGGCGGCGCGGCAGTCCTCGGGGTCGGTCTTTCTGGGCCGGCCGAGGTATCGGGCGATGAACTCGTCGAGGTCGCCCTTGACGAGCATTTCGCCCAGTTCGCCCGTGTCGCCGCGGGCGCCGAACCGCTGCAGGCCGAAATAATTCGGCACCCCGCGCCGCTCGATCACGGCCAGGATCCGCCTCGCCGGCTCGATCGCCGCGGCCGGGTCGAGCCCGCGGACGCGGATGCTGAACCGGTTGCCCGCCAGGTGCCCCGTGCGGAGCTTGTTGCCGTGCCGGCCGAGGATCTCGATCGTCATCGCCGGGTCCGACAGCGAGGCCAGCCGCCGCTCGTCGGCGTGCTCGAGGCTCATGATCTGGGTGGTGAGGGCCTGGGCGTCCTTGAGGCCCGCGAAGCCGATGTCGGCCGGGTTGACGTTCATGTACCGGGCGATCCTCGCGATCGCCGCCGGCGTGGGAATACCCGCCTTCGTCAGCCGGAAGTACAGGTGCGTACCCTCGCCGCAAGGGGAATAGAGGGGCACCTCGTCGACCCGGAAATCCTCCGGGCACTCCTTGATCTGCCCGCCGATGCCGGGCGATTCGCTGGTCAGGTAGGGAAGGTCGAGCATCAGCGCTTCCCCCGGTTTGCCCTGGTGCTCGGCTTTCTACATGCACAGCCGTCAGTCGGCCCAACCTCTTGACGAGACATCCGCGGGGCTGCATCAACTTCCAGACCGGAATGTGCTGCTCGGTCCAACTCGTGAATCCAACCCGTAACCATGGCGGAGACGCTGATGCCCTGTTCGCGGGCCATGCGTTTTACCCTCTTGACCAACCTGTCGGGCATGGTCACGCTGAGGTTCTTCCGCCTGCTCTTCTTCTCCATGGCTGTCTCTCCTGTCGTATCTTGGTTCATTTGATCGCCATCTTGCGAGTCACCGTGCGGTCCATTCGCAGTTCGATGACGGTGTCGATGGGGCTGCGGGCGCGGGGGGGCACGGAGATCTCGACGCCGCGGGCGGTTTGCTGGAAGGCCGCCGGGCCGGCCGAGAGGGTGCGGGCGGCGAGGATCTGGCCGGTGAGGCGCGGGAGTTTCACGGGCCCCCGCGCGGGCCAGTTGAGCACGTGGACGAAGAGGCTCTTGCCCGCGAAGGTCGTTCCGCCCCAGTCGCCGCGGGGGACCGGCCCGCCCGTTGTGGCGTAGACGCTGCGGCCGTTGTCGGCGAGCCATTGGCCGATCTCGCGGAGGCGGGAGGCCTGGCGCGGTTCGATCCGCCCGTCGGGCATGGGGCCGACGTTCAGCAGCAGGTTGCCGTCCCCGCAGGCGGATTGCACGAGAATGTCGACGCATTCCTTGAGGGTGCGGAGTTCGCAGTCAGGCATGAACCCCCAGCCCCCCTTGACGATGGTCATGCAGGTTTCCCACGGTCGCCCGCGCGACTGCCCGACGACGCCCTCGGAGGAGTCGAAGTCGCCCTCCCACCCCGAGCGGGCGTTGATGACGACCTTCGGTTGGAGTTTGCGGACCATGGTGTTGAGTTTCAGCGGTTCCCACAGTCCCGGGCCGGTGTAGGGGGCGGGGTAGCGAGTGTGCCAGCCTTTCCCGTGGCCGTACTCCAACCCGCCCAGGCCCAGCCAGAAATCCTCCCCGCCGTCGTACCAGAGCACGTCGATGGGCCCGTAGTTGCTCAGCAGCTCGCGAACCTGTCCGTAGCACTGCTTCTTCAACGCTAGGGCGTTCGCGCGGTACATCTCGGGGAAGAAATACCCCGGGAACCGCCAGTCCAGGGGCGAATAGTAGAAGCCCACGCCCAGCCCCGCGCGGCGGACGGCGGGGACGTACTCGGCGATGAAATCCCTCCGGGCGGCCGTCTTGACACTGGTGAAATTCCCCACGCTCGACGGGCTGTCGAACAGGCAGAACCCGTCGTGGTGGCGGGTGGTCAGGACGGTGTATTTCATTCCCGCCTCCGTGGCGATGGAGGCCCACTCGTCCGCGTCGAACCGCGTGGGCTTGAACTGACCGGCCAGCTTGGCGTACTCGTCGACGTCGATCTTCTCGGTGAACTGGACCCATTCCCCCCGGCCGGGGATGGCGTAGAGCCCCCAGTGAATGAACAGCCCGAACCGGGCCTCGCGCCACCACCGCATGTCCTGGGCGGGGAGCAGGAGTTTCTTCAGAGCGGCGGCCTCTTGGGCTTTCGAGAGCGATCTGGCCATGGGCGGTTTCCTTTCGCGTTGGCTGGCGTCCGGGCGTACTTTGCCGCAAAGGCCGGGCGAACGCAAGGGAAAGGGCGTAGGGTCGGGTGGGCTTCCCTCTGAGTCTTTGCCTCCCTCCCAATCCCTTTTCTCTCCCATCCTTTGAATCCCCCAATCCCCGTCTCCCTGTCCCGCCCTACGCTTCGGCGCCCTCTCTGGGATCCCCCCGCCCTCGACCGGGAAAACCCCCCGGCGGGGACACGAGGTATTGTGATCTCGCCTCGGGATCGCCCCGGCGACTCCGATCGTCCGGTCCGCCCTGGGGGAAAAACAACAAACGAAATCGAGAAGATGATTTCGTTTGTTGTTTTGTGTCCCCGCCGGAGGGTTTTCCCTGGAGTGGTTCGGGATGGTACAATAATCGGATTCGATTCCGGTTCCCAAATGATGGCGGTGTCCCAATGCCCGACTTCAAGATCGTCTCCGACATGCTGCCCCAGGGCGACCAGCCTCAAGCGATCGAGGCCCTGGTCGCCAACTTCACGCGCGGGCAGAAGTACAACACGCTGATGGGGGTCACGGGCAGCGGCAAGACGTTCACGATGGCCCACGTGATCGAACGTTTGCAGAAACCCACGCTG
>JAPLNA010000154.1:2807-13882 GCA_026693065.1 Planctomycetota bacterium | reverse complement strand
GCGGGTCCGATAGAGCCCCAGAACCCATCCACGGGAAACAGCCAGGAGCCCGCAAAACTTCTTCTCTACCATGGAAGCCAACAGTCGGCTGCGCCGAATGTATTGGCACTTGGGTGCGCGGGATGTTATGGCACTTGCCCGATTACTGGTTACTGATTACGGATTACTGGTTACTGATTCCTGCTTCCTCGCCCGCCGCGCGCACCTTGCCATCCATATTAAAGGGCAATTCCACAACCTTTTTCACCCCCTTTTCGCTCCCTGGATTCCCTAACTCCTGTCGCCGCAATGCCCCGAATTATTTTCAGAATTATTTCGTCTGCGCACCTTGTGGTCTCGTCGTCGCACCCACTACAGGTGGTGGGGCGGAGTCGTGAATCGGGATACGGTGTTTCGCGCCGAGGTCCGGACCTTCCATCGACGCCCGCGACCGCTTGCGGCTCGGCGCGACTCTCCCGGACCTCCTCCCCCGGGTGCTACTTCGCATGGAACTCCACGCGAGCGATCACTTCGTCCTGCATGCGGCGGCTGATGGTCACGAAGTGGGCGGAAAAACCGCTGACCCGGACGATCAGGCCGGCATGGGCCTCGGGATGCTCCTGCGCCTCGCGCAGGACTCGACTGTCCACGACGTTGACCTGAACCTGCATCCCGCCGCGGTTGAAGTACGTCGTTATCAGCGACCCGATCGCGTCGACGCCCTTGGCGGTACGCGCCAGGGCCGCATCGAAGCGCAGGTTCAGGGTCAACCCGCCCGCGCAGCGGTAATGGTCAAACGCCGTTACGTCCAGTACTACGGAGGTGGGCGTATCGATGGCGGCCTCGTCTCGCGGCCCGATGCTCGAGACCATCGCGTCGCCCCGCCGGCGTCCGTCGGGCAGGGCGCCCACGACGTCGGCCCAGCCGTCGTAGGCCGTCCAGACGAGCAATCCGGGACGGAACCGCCCGCCGCGAGGGTTGGCGTGCCGCTCGCAGCAGTCGAAGTAGGCATGCGTTACCGCCCGCGCCAGTTCGGCGGTCTCGACGCCGTGGTCCCCGTACGCCGGCTTCATCCGCATCAGCCGGCGGCGCAACGCTTCATCGCCTTCGAAATCCCGGTCCAGCCGGGCCACCAGTTCATCGAGCGTCATCTCCTGTCGCTCGTAAACGAGTCTCTTCACGTTGAGCAGCGAGTCGACCACGTTCGCGATCCCGATGGCCTGTATTTCCGTGAAGTTGTACCGCGCGCCGCCCTGGCTCATGTCCAGGCCGCGCTCGATGCAGTCGTCGATGATCGATGAGAGGAAAGGGGCCTGGGCGTACTGGCCTGCAAGGCTGTCGGTGGTGTTGTCCGAGCGAACCATGAGCTCGATGTGGTACGCCACTTGCCGATCATACGCTTCCATGAGCGCCTCGAACGTGTCCAGGGCCGCCCCATCGCCGGTCGCCGGCCCGATCCGCCGCCCGGTCTGCGGATCGATTCCGTTGTGCAGCGCCAGTTCCAGACACTTGGGCAGGTTGAAGAAATTGCCCACCCAGGGATGGCAGCAGCCCTGCATGCCGAGTTCCACGCACCCGCCCGGAACGACGTCGGTGGCGTCACGCGGGTCCGCTCCGGCGTGGATCATGGCCTTGATGCAGGCCGGATCGCCATAGATCCCCGGCTGGCCGAATCCCTTCGTGGATAATTCAACCGCCTGGCGGAAGAAGGCGCGGTCTATGTTCGGATGCCACCGCACCGACAGGCTGGGCACGGGGCTGCGAAAGGCGTCCATGAGTTCCAGGCACACAAAGGACAGCTCGTTGACGGCGTCGTTGCCGTCGCGATCGCTCCCGCCGATCGTCAGGTTCAAGACCTGCAGGCCGGTGAACTCGTTGAGTTTCACCCAGAACGAGGCCACCCACTCGGCCAGCGTATCGCGCGCGACGCCGGCGTCGCGGTCGGCCTTCCAGTACGGCCAGAGGGTCTGGTCGAAGCGACCCAGGGCGAACGCCCCCGTGCCTTCGCCATTCTCCACGCATTCGATCAGGTAGCCGAACCACATGAGCTGCACCGCTTCATGCAGACCCCGAGCGGGCTTATGCGCCACATGGCGGCAGACCTTCGCGATCGTTTCGAGTTCCTCTCGACGCGCGGGTTCCCGTTCCCCGGCGGCCTGCTCCGAGGCGAGCGTGGCATATCGCTCGACAAAACAGGAGGCTGCCCGCAGAGCGATCGCCATTGCCTCGCGCTCGATCCTCTGCGGCTCGGTTTCGCCGGGCCAATCCCGCTCGACCCGACCCAGCACGCCGTCGAATCCCTCCGCCAGCAAGCGAGGGAAATTCGGCGTCAGGTGGTCCCGCTTGTTGGCACTGGAGAATACCCCGGCCTCGAGGTCGGCGAATTCCTCCGGCAGACGCAGAGGATCCTGCGAGGGCATAATCGACACCCATTCGGGCGGCCGCTCGGGCTCCTCCGCCAGCGGGTGCAAGCCGACGATCAACTCTCGCGGCTGAATCTCGACCGGCATGTGGCGCAACACGTTGTCCAGCGCCAGGGCCAGGCGGATGACGGCCGGCCTGCCCTCGGTGGCCTTCAGCGATTCGCCCCACCAGGCGCGCCGCATCCAGAAGCTTCCCTGCCGCCGCTTCGCCTGGGCCAGCAGATCTTTAATTCGTGGTGTCATCGGTAGGCTTCCCTGGCGGCTGGCCCGTGCAGGGGGGCTCGCCGGGCCCCTCCCTCAGCTTGCGCGCTATCTTCGCGCCATCGGGCGGACAGCCCCGGACGTGGTCGTGGGTGGGAAAGTAGTCCTTCAGACAGTCGCCCAGCACCAGGGCGCCAAGCGGGGGCCTGGCGTTCTGGCCCAGCACGAGCGTGCTGAATCGGCGTTCGCCGCCGGAGGCGTACAGGCCATCGCCCAGCGCCGCCAGGCAGGCGCTGCAGGCGCCGTCTTCCAGCACGCCCATATCGGGAAAATTCCGCTGCATGCGTTCCTGGGGCAATTCGAAACGGCGCGGCGCGAGCGGTTCGCCCACGATTTCGATCTTCTCCACCCGGTACTCGCCCAGGCCCGCCGCGGCGGCCATCTTCAGCAGCGGCACCTTGCCCGTGGCCAGTCCGATCTGGGCGCTGGCGACCGCGTCGGTCGCCACTCGGTCCCGCCCGGCCATCAGCAGGCCCAGGGGGATCAGGTCGCCCCGGTTGTGATCGCCCGCCATGGCGTGGATCGCGTCAATCACGTTGATCTGCGACTTGACGAGTTGGTTCAACGCCACGACGGCCGGCAGCAGGCCCACGCGGTGGAAGGCCATCTTGTCCTGTGGCCGCAGGCAGCCCTTGAGGTTCTTCACGCTCAGCGTCGTCAGGCAGCAGGAATGGACTTTGAGCAGGGGGATATTGATGAGCACGTCGCACTCGCACGCGAGCCTCGCCACGCCGATTTCCGGCGGCAGATCGGCGAGGTCGCGGAACATCACGTGCTCATCCTGGTCGAAAATCACGAACCGCGCCCCCGCGCCGGCCACGGCCTCCGGCGCCCCCATCGTCTTGAAGTAGGCCTCAATGGCCTCCGGCTGCATCGGCACAGGACCCTCGCCGACGATGACTTCGCCCGCGCCCTGGGCCTTCGCCCAGCGGCAGGCCGCCAGCACAACGGGCAGACTCGTCGAGCCTTCGATCGCGCAGGCGTTCCAGTTGGGTTTGATGACCACCCGGTCACCCGGCCGGATCACGCCCGTGCAATCCGCCCGGGTCATTGCCAGCGAGAACGCGGCGTCAACGCTGTCACAGACTTTCGTAATCGATACGCGCGTCACGGAATCCCCCTCCACTGTCTGTACAGCCGCGCCAGATCACCCAGGTCGTGTTGACACCGGAATCCCAGCCCAGTGCGGGCCTTCTGGTGCGAGAAGAAATACGGCATCGACGGGATCGGTAGGCCGATCGTCTCCAGCAGCGCGGGCACGCCGGGGTAGTATCGCTCGTGGACGGCCGCCGGCATGGACCGCAGGCCCGCGGCGTCGGAGGCCACATACGGCGTGTTCACGCCCACAATGAACCGTTGCCCGGAAATGCCCGGCTTATTCGCCGCCAGGCCAAACGCCTCGCCGAGGTCCACCGGATTCATGAGCTTGTGCCCGGCATTCAGGCAACGCTCAAACAGGGCCGGGACGTCCGCCCGGGCCCAGTCAATCGTCCCGTCGGCGGCGTAGCCGGTCACGTGGTGATAGCCGCAGAAGCGGATGATCACCGTCTCCAACCCGTGCATCCGCCCGTACCACTGGGTCATCAACTCGCCGAGCCACTTCGTCTGACCGTACATGCAGACCGGCTTGCAGGGCACGGCCTCGTCGATCGGCAGGTATGGTTCCGTCGCGCCGTGCCCCGAAGCCCACACGGTGCTGCAGTAGACCACCCGCTTCACGCCCTTGTCCACGGCTGCCTGGAGCACGTTGGCCGTGGCTTTCACGTTAAGGTCGATCGAGAGGTCCTGCTCCGGGCGGCACAGCAGGGCGGCCATGTGAACGATGGCGTCCATTCCCTCCGCCGCGCCGGCGATATCGTCATAGTTCAGCAAGTCGCCCTGAACGGTCTTCTGTGTGCCCGCGTGCGGCTTGATATCGAATCCCGTCGCATCAAAACATTTGGCCAACTGCGGCAGCAGGGCGCTGCCCACTTCCCCCTCCGTTCCCGTTACCAACATCTTCTTCATGCATGGCTCTCCTGGTTGGGCGCCTGAAATGGACCCGGGATGTCCCAGATGGGCTCATGCCCAGGACCGCCCCGGGCCGTTTCAATGAGCATACCACATTCTCGTTCACGGACAAGCACGATTGCCCGGAACAACCCGCCAGGGATGGCCCCGCCATCTGGAAGAACACGCACCGGGAGTGCGCCACGACGTTCGCCCCGATCTTGATGAGCTTCTCCCGCGGGGCCTGTCCCAACGGTCGGCCTGATATATGAAGTCCGTGTGCCACACCACCGGCTCGTTCGACGGGCGCCCCACGGGCAGCTCCCCACCGGCTACCGGTTACTCTCAGTTCCCCGCTCGCATCCTGCCATTCACATTAACAGGCAATTCCACCCCCTTTTCGCTCCCTGGCTTCCCTGACTCCCTTCGCCGCAACGCCCCGGATTATTCTCAGAATGATTTCGTCTGCGCACCTTGTGGTCTCGTCGTCGCACCCACTACAGGTGGTGGGGCGGAGTCGTGAATCGTGAATCGGGCATCGGGTCTTGTACTCCCCGGCGGCGTCCGGATTCTCTATAGACTCCCGCAACCGCTTGCGGCTCGGCGTGACTCTCCTGGACCGCCTCCCCCCGGGGCGGTATCATTACATTATGGAAACGCCGCGGGTCATCCTGGGGTTCTTCTTCCGCCGCCATCGCCCCCACGGGCGCGTTCGTCCTCGCCGTTCCCTCCGCCCGCTTTCGTGTCTGCTCTTTCCCCTCCTGACGATCGGATGCATTCAGGTGACCTCCGCCCCGCGGCCGCCGGCGACTCCCACGTTGCTCGACAACCACGGCGGTTTTTCCCACGCCGGCCGCCGGATCGCCCTGGGCCCCGACGGCCGTTACACGGACACGACCTACTCGGACAATCCCGGCTCTGACCGCGCCACGCGTGGCCTCTACTCCCTGGACGCCGCCGGGTCCCATCTGACCCTCTCGCCCGAAGGGGCCCCGGCGGAGCACCTCTACCGCGTCGACTATCATCGCCGCCAATACTGGGTTCACGACCAGGACCGCCCTCGCATCGCCCAGCCGGGCGAGTCGGAGCTCAGACGGGTTTCGCTTCGAGCAGCAACACGATGAACTCCGCGGCTCTCCTTGCCCCTGGGACAAGGACGGGGGAGGGTACTAGAATTCCCGGTGCGCATACCCGCGGCCCGGGTTGGCGAACGATCTCTCGGGCCGCCATCAAGGAGAATACCGTGAGATTGCAGGAGATGCTGAGAGTTCTGACGGCGGCGGCGGTCGGGCTGGCGGTCATCGGATGCCAGGAGAGCCCGATGGAGAGCACGGGCGGCGGAGTTCCTCTGGCCTCGACGAGGGAGGTCAACCTGCTCTGCCCGATGACCGGAAGCGTGGTCGCACCGAGCGTGCCGACCCGGTCGTTCGAGGGCAGGACGGTGGGTTTTGCCTGCGTCATGTGCCCGGGCCGGTGGGACCAACTCTCCAGCGATGCCAAGAGGGCCCGGCTGGCCGCCGCCCTGGCCGATCAGAAGAGCATGGTCATCAACACCCGCTGCCCGATCACGGGCAACCCGGTGAACGTGCAGGCGGCGATGCGGGCATACATGGGCAACATCGTGGGCTTCTGCGACCCGACCTGCGGGGAGACGTGGGACAGACTCCCCGACGACCAGAAGCAGGCCCGGCTCGGCGCGGCGATGAAGAAATAGCCGCCCGCCCCCGCCGGGGCCGAAGAATAGGAACGGGGCCCGTCAGTCGACACACATCGCGTTGGGCGGCGGCCGGGTGGGGAGGGAAAAGAGTCCACAGATTACACGGATTGCACGGATTCAGAAGAAGACAGAAGCAAAGGGTTCTTCCCGCTTCTTCTGAATCCGTGCAATCCGTGTAATCTGTGGACCTTTTCCCCCCTCGGCCTTGCCGCCTGAAGCCGAGCAGTCCCGGGTGTAACGGGGGCGGGAATTCCCGCACAGGCATTGACGTGTCGCCCTGGGGCGGCTATAAATGCCGCTCTTTGTCCCAAGATGTCCAACGCGAGGCAGCGTTGAGAAGCCAGGTGTACGATGCAGTTGACAGTGCGTGACGCGGCCAGGCTGCTGGTGGTGTCCGAAAAGACGATTTACCGCTGGGTCAAGCAGGGCAAGCTGCCCGGCTACCAGATCAACGACCAGGTCCGCTTCAACCGGGCCGAGCTGCTGGAATGGGCGACCTCCCGCCGCATCCAGGTCTCCCCCGAGATCTTCCTGGAGGCCGAGAAGCCCCAGACGCCTCTGCCGAGCCTGACGGAAGCGATCAAAGCGGGCGGGGTGGCCTATCGCCTGGGGGGGACCGATAAGCCCTCCGTTCTTCGGGCGTTGATCGAGGTCATCAAGTTGCCCGAGGAGGTCGACCGGGAGTTCCTCTTTCAGGTTCTTCTGGCCCGCGAGGCCCTGGGGTCCACGGGCATCGGCGACGGCATTGCGATTCCGCACGTGCGAAACCCCATCGTGCTCCACGTGACCACGCCGCTGATCGCCCTGTGCTTCCTGGACCATCCGATCCCCTTCGACGCCATTGACGGCCAGCCGGTGACGACGCTGTTCGCCCTCATCAGCCCGACGGTGCGGGCGCACCTGCACATGCTCTCGCGGCTCAACTTCGTGCTGTTGGATCGGGAATTCCGCGGCGCGTTGAAACGGCAGGCGTCCCGTGACGAGTTGATGTCGTGCCTGGCCCGGCTGGAAGCAGCCCTTCCGATGACCCATGGGCATGGTCCGGCGGCGAGCGAAGTGGCCGCAACGAAGTGATCGAGGCGGCCCAGGCGGCCGCCGCAACCGGAGCAGTCGTGTCCTTGGTCCTGATTCTTGTCGCGATCGTCCTGACGGCAGCGAGTGGTCTGCCGGGGCTGTTCGTCGCCCGTCGCTCCGCGCGGGGCCAATGGGTTGCCGCCGTGATGACGGTACTCGGGGCGGCGATCGGACTGGCAGGGGCGGGCCTGGCGTTCACGAAGCGGGGGGTGGGTCCGCTGGAACTCCCCTTCACGGTGATGGGCGGCCGACCCGTCCTGGCGATGGATTCTCTCAGCGCCCTCTTCCTCGTGCCGGTCTTTCTGGTCGGCGCCCTGGGGTGCCTCTACGGGCTGGGGTACTGGCCCCAATCCCGCCACGCCCGGACGGGGGCGAAATTGCGACTCTTCTGGGGGCTGCTGCTGGCGGGAATGACGCTCCTGATCGTCGCCCGCAACGGCCTGGTGTTCCTGCTGGGCTGGGAAGTGATGGCCCTGTCGGCGTTCTTCCTGATCAGCACGGAGGACCACCGCGCCCCATGCCGCCAGGCCGGGTGGATCTATCTGATCGCCACGCACGCCGGGACGTTGGCTCTGTTTGCGATGTTCGCCCTGTGGCGATGGTCGACGGGTTCGTATGAGCTCTCGGCGGCCGCGGCCGAGGGGATGAGCCCCGCCGCCCGGAACGGGGTGTTCGTGCTGGCCTTGCTGGGGTTCGGGCTTAAGGCGGGCGTGATGCCGTTGCATTTCTGGTTGCCGGCGGCCCACGCGAATGCTCCCAGCCACGTGTCGGCGATTCTCTCGGGCGTGATGCTCAAGATCGGCGTGTACGGGCTGGTGCGGGTGTTTTCGCTCCTGCCGGGCCCGCCGCCGGCGTGGGGAGGAGTAATCCTGCTGCTGGCGGCGATCAGCGCCCTGCTGGGCGTGGTGTTCGCTCTCGGGCAGCACGATCTCAAGAGGCTGCTCGCCTATCACAGCGTGGAGAACATCGGCATCATCCTGATGGGGCTGGGCCTGGCGATGCTGGGGCGGTCGCTTCAGCGCCCCGACTGGGTCGTGCTGGGCCTGGCGGGCTGCCTGCTGCACGTGTGGAACCACAGCTTCTTCAAGTCGCTGCTGTTCTTCTGCGCCGGTTCGGTCGTGCAGGGCGCCCGCACGCGCCAGATCGATCGCCTCGGCGGGCTGGCCAGGACCATGCCCTGGACGGCGATGTTGTTTCTGGTGGGGGCGGTGGCGATCTGCGGCCTGCCGCCGCTCAACGGATTTATCAGCGAACTGCTGGTGTACCTGGGGCTGCTTCGCGGCGTGGTCGCCCCGGACGGCGTCGGATCGGCCGTGGCGATTGTCGCGCCGGTCCTGGCGATCGTCGGCGCGCTGGCGGTGGCGTGCTTCGTGAAGGTGTACGGGGCGGTGTTCCTGGGCCATTCCCGCACTCCAGCGGCCGCGGGCGCCCGCGAGGCGCCCCTGTCGATGAGGGCCCCGGCGATGGTCCTCGGCGCCGCGTGCGTCGTGATCGGGCTGGCCCCGATTGCCGTCGCGCCCCTCCTGGACGCCGGAATCGCCGACTGGATGCCCGAGCTGGGCTCCTCCGCCATACCTCTGGGCGATCTCGTGCCCCTCGGGGCCCTCAGCGTGACGGCGACGGCATTGGCGGCGGTGATCGTGGTGGCCGTCGTCCTGTTGGCCCGGCGGCGGCGGGCGGTGCGGGGCGTCGGAACGTGGGATTGCGGCTACGCGAGGCCCACCGGGCGAATGCAGTACACCGCGTCGTCCTTCGCCCAGTCGATCGTCGCCCTGTTCCACTGGGTGCTCCGTACCAGGACCCAAGGCCCGCGCGTGGACAACGCGTTCCCGGCGGCGACCTGGATGCACACCCACGTGGACGACCTGGTGCTGGACCGCGTGCTCCTGCCCGCCGCCGAGGCCGTGGGCGGCTGGTTCCGGTGGTTCCACCGGTTTCAGCAAGGCCTGACGCACCGCTACGTGCTCTACGTTCTGGTGACCGTCATACTGCTGTTCCTGTGGGCCGCGTTGGGGGCCCTGTCATGATAGATACACTCGTCCATATAACCCTCCTGCTGGTCCTGCCCCCGCTGCTGCTGGGGGTGATCAACAAGACCAAGGCCTGGTTCGCCGGGCGCGCGGGCCCGCCGGTCCTGCAGACGTACTACGACCTGGCCAAACTCCTGCGAAAGGGGCTGGTCATCAGCGAGACCACGACGTGGATCTTCCTCGCCGGGCCTGTGGTCACCCTGGCGGCCGTGCTGCTGGCCGGGCTGCTGATCCCCCTCGGCCGCTTCGACGCGCCGATCGCCTTCACCGGCGACCTGATTCTCTTCGCGTACCTGTTCGGGTTGGCCCGGTTTTTCACGACGGCGGCGGCGTTGGACACGGGCTCGGCCTTCGAGGGCATGGGCGCCGCCCGCGAAGTCACCTTCGCCTGCCTCTCCGAACCGGCGATGTTCTTCGGGCTCCTCGTGCTGGCGAAGGCCTCCGGCTCGCTGAACCTGACGGCGATGCTTCACGGCCCGGCGGGCGGGTTCGCCATGTCCGCCTTCGCCCCGCTGGTCTGCGTCAGCATCGGGCTGTTCGTGGTGCTGCTGGCCGAGACCTGCCGCATTCCCGTCGACGACCCCAACACCCACCTGGAGTTGACCATGATCCACGAGGTCATGGTGCTCGATCACAGCGGCCCGTTGTTGGGGGTGATCCTCTACGCGGCGTCGCTTAAGCTGTTCGTCCTGGGCACGCTCCTGCTGCACGTGATCGCGCCGTTTCGCGCCCCGGCGCCCTGGCTGAACGGGCCGCTGTTCGTGTTGGAGATGCTCGCCCTGGCCGGGGTCATCGGCGTGGTGGAATCCACGAGGGCCCGGCTCCCGATGCGCCACGTGCCCCTCCTGCTCGTGGCGGCCATCCTGTTCTGCGGATTCGGTTTCATTCTCATGGTGAGGTAACCGCGATGACCAACGAACTGAATGCCCTGCTGGTGCTGGTGCTGGTGATCAACCTGGTGGCCCTGGGGACGGGGCGGATCCTGGCGTTGATCCGGGTGGCGGCGTTGCAGGGGGCCCTGCTGGGCGTGCTTCCCTTTCTGGTCCACCAGCACGTGACCTTCCCGGCGGTGCTGATGGCCGTCGTGGCGATCGCTCTCAAGTGCATCGCCATTCCCGCCATCATGATTCGGGCCCTTCGCGACGCCCAGATCAAGCGGGAACTCGAACCCCTGATCGGCGTCCTCCCGTCCATCCTGCTCGGGGCGGCGGCCACCGCGTTCGCCCTGCTGTTCTCCAACCAGTTGCCTCTCACCCCGCAAGACGCCGGCTCGCTCCTCGTGCCGGCCTCGATGGCGACCATCCTGACCGGGTTCATCCTTCTGACCACCCGGTTCAAGGCCCTTACCCAGGTCGTCGGCTACCTTGTGCTCGAGAACGGCATTTTCATCTTCGGCATGCTGCTGATCGACGCCATGCCCTTTGTCGTCGAGGTCGGGGTGCTCCTGGACCTCTTCGTGGGGATCTTCGTCATCTGCATTATCACCAACCACATTAACGCCGCGTTCTCCTCCATGGACACGCGGCGCATAGTCACCCTCAAGGAATAGGCATGGCGTTCGTTCTGGTACTGCTCCCGTTTGCGATGGCCGCCCTGGCCGCG
>JAPLNA010000154.1:0-2787 GCA_026693065.1 Planctomycetota bacterium | reverse complement strand
TGGCCGCGGCGGCCCCGTCCAACCGCGTCCGCCCGTGGCTGCTGCCCCTGGCCGGGGCGGCGCACCTGGCGATGACCGTGGCGACGCTGGTCCGTTCGGAGTTCGGCAGCCCCGACGGATGGTTCCTCCTCGATCCGCCCGGGCGGCTCATCCTCCTTCAGGTCAGCGTGCTGTATCTGCTGTGCGCGTTCTACGCCGTGGGCTACCTGCGGCTGCGGCAGGAGCGCCCCAACCGCGTGTTCTGCGTCTGCCTGCTGGCCTTCCTGGGCGCCCTGAGCCTCGTCACGTGGAGCCACCACCTGGGGCTGATGTGGGTCGGGATCGAGACGGCCACCCTCGTCACCGCCCCGCTGATCTACTTCAACCGCACCCAGCGCAGCATCGAGGCGACGTGGAAGTATCTGGTCGTCGGTTCCGTCGGCATCGCGCTGGCGCTGCTGGGCACGCTCTTTCTGGCTTATGCGGCCGTGCACGGCGGCGTGGCCTCGACGCTCACCTTCGAGAACCTGCTTCGCCACGCCCCGCACTTGTCCAAGCCCTGGCTGCACGCGGCGTTCGTCCTCCTGCTGGTGGGGTACGGCACGAAGATGGGGCTGGCGCCCATGCACACCTGGAAGCCCGACGCCTACGGCGAGGCCCCCGGCGTCGTCGGGGCCATCCTGGCCGGCGGCGTGACGAACTGCGCGTTCCTGGCCCTGCTCCGCGTGTACCATATCTGCGACGTCGCCGGCGAGGGCGCCTACGCCTCCCGGCTGCTTCTGGCGATGGGCCTGTTGTCCATGGCCGTCGCCGCCGTCTTCATGGTCGGCCAGCGAGACTTCAAACGCCTGCTGGCCTACTCCAGCGTCGAGCACATGGGCATCCTCGCCCTGGGGCTGGGCATCGGGGCCCCGGCCCTGCTGGGCACGATGCTCCACGTCGTCACCAACGGCATGACCAAGGGCGTGCTCTTCCTGTCCGCCGGCAACATCCACCGGGCCTACGTCAGCAAGAGCCTCGACCACGTGCGCGGCGCGATCCGCCGGCTGCCCCTGAGCGGGTCGCTGTTCCTGGCCGGGTTTCTGGCCATCACGGGCTCGCCTCCGTTCGGCCCGTTCATCAGCCAGTTCGCCATCCTCAACGGCGCGTTCGACGCCGGCCGCTTTGTCGTCGCGGGCGCGTTCCTGTTCCTGCTGCTGGTCGTGTTCATCGGAATGGGCGCCACCGTGCTCCAGGTCGTCCAGGGCCAGCCCACCGCCGAGGTCCGCCAGAGCTCCTACCGCGCCGGCTGGCTGACCGCCGCCCCCGTCGTCGTCTTCATGGCGATCGTGCTGCTCCTGGGAGTGTATATCCCCCACCCCCTGACGGCCTTGCTCCGTGAGGCGGCGGGGTATCTGGAGGTGCGACCATGACCGGCCCGGACGGCCGTTCGGCCCCCCTGGGCAACGGCGACGCGATCGAACTGGACGCCGTGCCCATGCTGGCGATGGACGCGCTGGGCCGCACCGTGCTCGACTCCGTCGCCGCCGGGCTGCGCGTGGCGGCCCTGTTCGCCGCCTCCGTCGAAGACGCACCGTGCCCCCAACTCTTCCTCGTCCTCGCCGACGACGAACACAGCCGTCTCCACGTGGCCCGAACGCGCGTCGAGGACGCCCGCTTCCCCTCCCTCGCCACGCGCTGCCCCCAGGCGCACCTCTTCGAACGCGAAATCGCCGAGCAGTTCGGCCTCACTCCGGTGGGGCATCCGTGGTTCAAGCCCGTGCGGTATCGCCGGCCCTGGCAGGGGGGCGACGCCTGGGGACGGCCCGCCGACCAACCCATCCTGCCGGGCGTGGGCGAGTTCTACCGCGTCGAGGGCGACGAGGTCCACGAAGTCGCCGTCGGCCCCGTCCACGCCGGCGTTATCGAGCCCGGGCACTTCCGCTTCCAATGCCACGGCGAGCAGGTCTTCCACCTCGAGATCGCCCTGGGCTATCAGCACCGGGGGGTCGAGGAAGCCCTGCTCGGCGGACCGACCCCACGCTCCATTCACTACGTCGAGACGCTCGCTGGGGACAGCACCATCGCCCACGCGATGGCCTACTGCCAGGTGCTCGAGGCCCTCTCCCGCTGCCAGAAGAGCGCCCGCTCGCAGGCGCTGCGGGGCATCGCCCTGGAGCTCGAACGCCTGGCCAATCACGTCGGCGACCTGGGCGCCCTGGCCCACGACGTCGGCTTTCTCCCCACGGCCAGTTTCTGCGGGCGCCTGCGGGGCGACTTCCTGAACATGACCGCCCTGCTGTGCGGCAGCCGCTTCGGGCGGGGCATGGTCCGCCCGGGCGGCGTCGGCTTCGACGTCGATCCGGCCCAACTGGCGGACCTGCGGCAACGCCTGGACGCGGCAGAGAAGGACACTGCCGGGGCCGTCAATCTCCTGTGGGACACCACGTCGGTGATGGCCCGCTTCGACGGCACCGGCCCGCTGCCCCGTCAGGTCGCCGTCGACCTGGGGGTTGTAGGCCCCGCCGCGCGAGCCTCCGGGCTCGTCCGCGACGCCCGGCGAGACCAGCCCACGGGCATCTATCGCTTCGCCCACCTGCCCGTTTTCACCTGCGACACCGGCGACGTGTTCGCCCGCGCCTACGTCCGCTGGCTGGAGATCCAGCAATCCATCGAGTTCATCCGAGAGCAGATCAGCGAGATTCCCCCCGGGCCCCCCCGCGCCACGCTGGGCGACTTGGCGCCCCGCGCCCTCGCGGTGGCCATCGACGAAGGCTGGCGAGGCGAGGTCTGTCACGTGGCCCTGACGGATTCCCGCGCCCGCCTGGC
>JAPLNA010000153.1:1557-12550 GCA_026693065.1 Planctomycetota bacterium | reverse complement strand
GGAGTCGATTCAACTCCCGGCAGGCCTCTCGAAACAGTTCGCGTTCCATCGCTGGTCTCCTTGCTTGGCAAAGCCGAAGAACAGTATGGGCGCGAACTTTTCGTGGCGCAAGGGGTTAAGTGTGATGGCGCATAATGTTGATTGCCGGGGGATCGGTTCGACGGACGCCTCGGCTCACGAGCGGCATCCCCCTGCGGTGCAGGGGGCTTCCTACTTCTCGACCTTGGTGGTAGCCGCCGCGGCCAGGCCCTTGAGGTCGATCGCCGACCAGAACTGATCGAGAATCTTCCCGTCGGACTTGTTGACCTCCACGGTGAGCATCAGGTCGCCGCAGAACGCCGTGGCGGTGGCGTTCTTGCTGTCGCCCAGGTTGATGATCTTCCAGCCGCTCCAGCCGGCCTGGTCGATGGCGGAGACCTTCATCTTGCCCTCGGATTCTATCGTCGCCAGCATTTGTGGGTTCTTGTACACCTCGCCCATGCCCTTGGCCGCCGCGATCATTTCCTTCTGGCTGTGGATGGTGACGGTGACGATCGTCTGCTTGTCTTCGTCGGCCTCGCCCTTGCGGGTGTACTTGCGGGAAAGGTTGATGGCGTTGTAGGTCTGCCCGTCTTCGCCGGAGACGCCGACGGAGCCGGTGTCGATCTTTCCGGCCTCCCACCCGGCCGGGGCCCCCGGAAGGAACGCCGCGAACCCCTGCTGCTGGCTCTTCTGAATCGCCGCGACGGCCTGCTGGAGCAACTCAATGGCCTGCTGGTTCTTGCCGGCCTTATAGGCCTCCAGCCCCTTGGCGATCAGGCCCTCGATCTCCGCGGGGGTCTTCTTCTTCACGGGCGCCTTGTCGGCAGCCAGCACCAGGGCGGCGGCAAAACACGTTACGGACAGCATCGCGACGATCTTTTTCATGTGTCACTCCTTCTCACAAGAACGATGAACGGGCCACGCAACCGGAACCGGGTCACTTTAGCCTCCCGCCGCCGGGGTTTCAACGGACGGAAGAACAATTGTGCCCTGTCGGAGATTCTTCCCTCAATCGCCTCCGTATTTAGCGGTCCGCCGAAGGCGGACACCGCGTTGTCCTTCGGGGGTTCAGATCGTCGCCAACCGCGGCAAGGGCTTGATGAACTCCTGGCGGAGACTGAAGGTGTAGGCCCCCTGGGTGGGAATGAGCAATACGTCGCCGGGCTGGACGTCGGCGCCGTAGTAGGAGTAGCCCCAGACGTCGTGCGGGGTGCAGAGGCAGCCCAGGACGTGGCAGGGGGTTTCGACGGTCGAGGGACGAGTGAGGTTCAGGACGGGGAAATAGTCCAGCTCGAACCGCTCCCAGCCGACGGCGTTCGTGCCCGCGTCGGTGATGACGAGGGCGGCGTCCTTGCGGTCCACGACGGTCATGAGAAGATGCATCCCCCGGTGGACGAGCCAGCGGCCGGGCTCCATGCAGATGCGGCAGCGGACGTGGGGGGCCAGGTGTTCCTTCACGGCCGCGGCGATCTGGTCGGCGAATTCGTCGATCGGCGTTGCGGGCGTGCGGAAGGGGCCGGCGGGGGGGTAGGGGCCTTCGAGGTTGAGCAGACGTTCGAGTTGTCCGGCCGGGGTGGCCGCATCGAGGGCCCACTCGCCCTCCTCGGGCCAGTAGCCGCCCCCGATGTCCACGAAGCGGATCTTCGCCCGGTCAGCGGCGGGCATGGCGGCGAGGGTCTTGCCCAGGGCGGCGAGGAACGCGATCTGCCTTCCCGGGTCGAGGTTCCAGCTCGAGTGGGCCTGCAGGCCCTCCAGGCGGATGTTGGGGCAGGCCGCCGCCGCGGTGAAGAAATCCGCCAGGCGGTCCAGCACGATGCCGAACTTCCGCCACAGGCCGCGGGGGTCCGTCGTCAGTCGAACGCCCGCGCGGACGGTTACGCCGGCCGCCGCCGCCAGACGCTGGAGGCGTTCGAGCTCGGCGAAGCTGTCCATGAGCACGACGACGCGGTCGGCGTGGCCCAGGGCCAGGTCGAGTTCGGCGTCGACCTTGCCCGGCCCGCTAAAGACGATGTCCTTGGCGTCCAGCGACAGGGCCAGTGAGAGTTCCACCCCGCTGGAGACGTCCAGCCCGAGCCCGGCGGCCAGGAAGGTGCGGGCGACCTCGGGGCAGTTGTTGCTTTTGACGGCGTAGTAGACGCCCAGGCCGGGAAACACGCGGCCGAACGCGGCCCGGAAGCGGTCGGCCCGCTCGCGGAGGACGGCCGGTTCGAGGACGTACAGCGGCGAGCCGTGCCGGGCCGCCACGGCGAGGAATTCCTCGCGCCGGGCGAAGTACTGGGCGACGAAGGCGGCCCGTTCGGCCGGCGGGAAGGCCGGCGGGCGGTCGGCGAGAACCTTCTTCAGGCGGGTGAGTTGTTCGCGGTCGTCGGTCATGGTTCGATCTCGAGGCGGAGTTTACCGCGAAGCTCGTCACATTGCGATTCGGCGGACACTCCCGCGTCGGGGGCGAACACGACGTGCCCGAAGATCCACGAGTCGTAGTCGGCCGGCGGGAGGACGACCTTGTGCCCGGGGGCGCGGGTCAGGTGGATCTGTCGGACGCGGGGGTCTGCCGCGAGGAGGCTGGTGTCGACGCGGCGGAGGGTGCCCTCTCGCTCGGCCCGGATCCGCAGGCCGACCATGGGTTGCCACTTGTCGGCAGGGGGGATGGCGACGGGGCGGCGCTGGGCGAAGTCCAGGGCCAGGCCCAGCATGTCCAGCCCGCTGCTGTAGCGGATCAGCCAGGGCAGGCAGTCGCCGCCGGGTCGTGGGGCGATTTCCAGCAGGGCCAGGCGTCCGTCATCGACGAAGAAGTCCAGCATGCAGATTGAGCGTTCGATGCCGACAGCATTCGCCGCCCGGGCCAGGAAGGAGGCGATTGACTGGGGTTCTGGCCCGGGCGGCGGTGAGGGGATCGTATACCCGCGGGCAGTGCCCAGCGGGGCGTCGTGGGCGAGGATCTTCCGGGCGAAGCGAATGACGTGCGCCCGGGAGTTTTCGACGATGAAGTCGCAACTGTATTCCTGCCCCGTGACGAACTCCTCGGCGAGGATCGCGGGGTTTTTCTCCAGACAGCCGGCCGCGTCGCCGGAGTACATGCGGCTGTCGGATCGGGCGGCCAGGCCCTCGCGAATGTCGCGAAAGGCCTGGGCGGCCTGGGCGGGGGTGCGGCATTGGAAGGCCAGTTCGCTCCCGCTGCCGGTGGCGGGCTTGAGGACGACGGGGGCGTTGACGCTGGCGGCGAAGTCGGCGGCCTGGGAGTCGGTCGCGGCGAGGATCGCCCGGGCCGTCGGAACGCCGCAGGCCCGCCAGGCCTCCTTGCACAGGTGCTTGTTGCGGCAGGTGAGGACGGCCTGCGGGGAGGGGTAGGGCAGATGAAGCCGCCGGGCAAGGAGGGCCGCCAGGTGCATCGCTTCGTCGTCGAAGCAGACCACGCCGGAGATCTCCAGCCGGTGCTGATCGAGATGTTTCCCAAGTGCCGCCCATACCGTCGCCTCGTCCGTGAGGTCGGAAAGGACTTCGCCAATGCTCTCCGGGGCGGGCTCCGTCGCCCGGGCTCGGGCCTGGGGGTCCGTCAGGAACAGGGCCCGTCCAGGGTACTGCCGGTCGATCCAGTGTATGTAGTCGCCCGTGGTTCCCACCACGAGCGCTCGCGGCTCAGGCGACATCGCCCACGGTCTCGGCCACGGCGTGGGCGGCGTGGCAGATCTGGCCCGCGGCGAGTTTGATCTGGTACAGCGGGCGCGGGGTCAGGTGGAAGCGGTCTTTCCAGCCGAAGCTGCCGCACAGGAAGTCGACGGACTCCACGCGTTGGCGGCACGCCCAGGCCAGGTGCTGGAGGTTGATGACCTTGGCGACGCCCTGGAAGCGGCCATCGGTTCCGCCGGCCAGCACGGTGTAGGCGTTGTTGTAGACGCCCCCGACGTCGACGGCGGCGACCTCGCCGCCCAGCAGCACGGTGGTCACCCGCAGCCAGCCGCGGTCGTGCAGCATGCCCATCAGGCTCAGGAACCCGCCGCGGAATCGCTCGTCGAGGAAGTACGACCGATCGCCGAAGGCGCGGAGGTTCATGTCCAGCAGCGTCTGCACGTCGTCGAAGCAGTTCTCGCGGACGCTCAGGCCGGGGGCGGAGATCTCGTCGATCTCGCGCTGGAGTTTCTTGCGGCTCTTGCCGGAGAACTCCTGCCAGTAGTTTTCCATCTCGTAGCCGTACCGGGCGGGATAGAAGAGGTAGCCTATCTCGTCCAGGTAGGTGTCGGGGAAGGTCTGTCGGGCACGAGATACCGCAGGAGGGTCTCGGAGGGGCAGGCCTCCAGCAGTTCCTGGCAGGTTTCGGGGGTGTCGGCGTACAGGGCGTTCTGCTCCAGCCACGTCTTGCCCGACCAGGTCTCGCCGGGGAAGTATCCGTAGGAGTCGGAATCTTCCAGGTAACTCAGGGGCAAGAGCCCCCGGGGCCCGCCCGGGCCCTCGGCGACGAGGAAGTGCAGGCGGTGGCGGTAATGCCGCTGAAAACACGCCCGGACGTCCCAAAGGTCAAACAGGCCTCGCTGGGGCACCACGCGTGCCCAGACGCCGGTACACTCACCGATGTCATCGCAAACCCGGATTGTGCCCATGGTCTATCGCCTTAGTGTGACGTGCAGGATGCTCTTGGCCCCGCCGAAGGCTTCCTGCGCGAACTGGCGAACCACGTCCGGGTTATAGGGCTTGCAACTGAACACGTCCAGGTACACCGCGTTGGACGCGTTGGCGAAGTGGGCCGAAATCAGCGACGTTTCGATCAACTGCACCATCGAGTAACCGGCGACTCTCTCGTCTTCCCCGAAGTGCACCACGTGCGTTTCCCCGAACCTCTTCATGTCGATCAGTTCGCACAGCTCGACCACGAATTTGCGGATCGTGTCGGCGCACCGGATCTTATCGGGGTCGCAATCGTAGATGTCGATACTGCTGGCGACTCCCCAAACCCCTTGCCGAGTAGCTTCTTCGACTACAGCTTGTCCGTTCATCTTCCTGACTCTCTTTCGTCCCTGTTGTGCGGCCTACAGGTACTGGATTCCGGGGCCCGGATCCGCCGGCCGAAGGCGACCGGACCCCTGCTCTAACGTCTTGGTAGGTCTTCCTTGCCTACGGGGCGAGGTCGACGGCGAAACGCATATCGAACACGTTCATCCGGTCGCTTACCTGCCCTGCCATCACCCGCGTTCTGCCAGTCCGTTGTGGACTTGGGCGTCATGTTCTTGTCAGTCAAGGTACGTCTCCTTGTGCATTCCCGGCCCGGCGATATTGCCCGGCACGGACAGAAACTTACTGAATATGTAGTATGCACAAGTCGTGCCAGAAATCAAGAACTATTTGTACCATTCTTTGTAATAGGCTGTAAAGGCATGTGTTGCGACGCAAGAATGTTGCGAGCATTCGTCGGTCCCATAGCGTGTAGGCCAGTCGGTGCGTCGTTTTTCGGCATCGCCCTGCCGAAATGCCACATTCCGGCCACCCCTTCGCCCCCGCCACACCCCACCTATTGGTGTTCGCTATGCCGGATCGTGGTTTCTGACACTCCCTCGCCCATGGCCCATTCAGCCACATATTCAGGCCCTTCTGTGAATTGCCTCGCAAAAATAGCAAGAATACCTGTTGCCTTCCGATTCGGTATTGGTATGCTGATACATACAAAAGCGAGCATCGGTACGCCGGTGCCGATTTGCCGAAGGAGTTGACCCACCATGATCGTACGCGTAATTCTGGCCATGCACGACGCGGGCCTGCAAAAACGACTGGCCAAGGCCTTGTCCAGGCCCGGGCTGCTGGTGGAGTCCCTCGTCGAGAAGGGCCACGCCTGGGACAACGTCCTCCGCCGCAATGGCGACGTGATCGTGATCAGCCAGTCGCTGATCCCCGAACCCATCGAGGGCAGCGTGTACCTTCTCAACCAGTTGCCCGACACGCCCACGACGGTGGTGGTCTCCGAGAGCGACTCGCCGGATGAGCACGCCCGGCTGCTGGCGGCCAGTTGCGACACCGTGCTGTACGCCGGCCTGCCCGAGCGGCGGCTGATCGACGCCATCGAGGCCACCATCGAGACCCGCCAGCAGCTTCTCCGCCACGACCTGGGCGGGCGGCGGGTGGTCAGCAAGCCCCAGCTGTCGGACTTCGTCTCCGAGAGCACGACCATGCGGATGTTCATGCAGCTGGTCGAACGCGTCGTGCCCAGCAACAGCTCGCTGATGATCCTGGGGGAGACGGGCGTGGGCAAGGAGAGGCTGGCGCGGGCGATTCACGCCGAGAGCCCTCGCTCGTCGGGCCCGTTCGTGGCGGTCAACTGCGCCGCCCTGCCCGAGCAGCTTCTCGAAAGCGAGCTCTTCGGGCACGAGGAGGGCTCCTTCACCGGCGCGACCCGCTCCCGCCGCGGGGCCTTCGAGATGGCCGACGGGGGCACGATCTTCCTCGACGAAATCGGCGAGCTGCCCCTGCACCTGCAGGCCAAGCTGCTCCGCGTGCTCCAGGACTACGAGGTCCGCCCCGTCGGCAGCGAGAAGGCCTTCGAGGTCGACGTCCGCGTGATGGCGGCCTCCAACCGCGACCTGACGGCCGAGATGGACCAGGGACGCTTCCGCCGCGACCTCTACTACCGCCTGGGCGTCGTGACGCTGACCGTGCCTCCGCTGCGGGAGCGGCGGGAGGACATCCCGGCCTTGGTGCAGGACTACATCGACTACCTTCGCCCGAAGATCGGGCGGGAGGTGTATACGATCCGCGAGGGGGCGCTGACGGCCCTGTGCAACTACGACTGGCCGGGCAACGTCCGCGAGCTGCTCAACATCGTCGAGCGGGCCATGCTGCTGTGCGAGGGCGACGAGATCACCGTCGACTCCCTGCCGGCGGGGGTTCAGGAGACCGGTTCGGCCTCGCCGGAGGCCCAGCTCGTGCCCGACCAGGCCCCGGCGGCGTGGAAGGCTCTGACCCTCGGGCAGGTGATGGAGAACATTCTTCCTCGCGTCGAGAAGGCCTATCTGCAGATGATCCTGGAGGAAACCGCCGGCAAGGTCGGCGAGGCCGCCAAGCGGGCGGGCATTCACCAGAGAGGGCTCTACAACAAGATGCGGACGTACGGCCTGCGCAAGGAAGACTTCCGCCAGGGCGGCCAGGCATGAGGCCGGGTTCCGCGGGCCGTTTCCAGTTCCCGAATTGTGTCCCTGTTTTTATGGTAGAGGTGTATCGTCGTTGTCGTCAGAGCGGTGGTCAACTTGCCGTCAGGCCGGGTGGCGAATGGTGAATCGGGACGTTGCGGCGATCGGACAGGACCGGTGCGCGCGTTGGACAGACGTGGCGGCGGTGCTTGTGGTATTCTCTTTGGTGACGGTCAACAGCGCGTTGGCGCCCTCGACGACGCCGGCGAACTCGCAGTGGCGGCAGATGGGGGCGGCGGTGGCCACTCTCCGCGGCGGCGACTGGTTCACCCCCCGCAACCAACTGGGGGACCTGCCCAGCAAGGGTCCCCTCCAGGCCTGGCTGACCGTGCCCATCCTGGCCTTGACCCACACCTTCAGCGACCTGGTCTACCGCATCCCCTCCATCGCCGCCGGGGGGGGCCTGGCCCTGCTGGTCTATCTGCTCGCCTGCCGGTGGTACGGACGCCGCGTGGCCCTGCTGGCCGGCGTGCTCTGGGCCGTCGGAATGCACATGGGACACCTGTCCTACCTCGCCACCACCGACATGCTTGTGACCTTCTGGATCACGCTGTCGATCTTCTGCGCCGACCGGCTGAGCTTCCATCGCTGCGCGGGGCAGCGCGACTGGCCCTGGGTGACGGGGCTGTGGGGGAGCATGATCCTGGCCGGCATGACGAAAGGGTGGGGGCTGCTCAACCTGACGCTGGTGGGGGGGATGTTCGCGGCGGCCTCGGCCGTCGGGCCCGGCTTCAGGGCCCTGCGGCCGGCCCGAGCCTCCGCCCGCTTCGGGCTGGTCCTTCGTCTGATCGGTCGCCGGTGGGGGCGGCTGGGGCGGCGGCTGCACCTGACGGCCGGCATGCTCGTCTTCCTTGCCGCGATGGCCGCTCTGATGGCGGTCATGTTCCTCCGCGCCCGGGCGGCCTTCGAGCACAAGCTGGGCTTCGAGATCGTCGCCCGGATCTTCGGCGGCGACGAGGCCCCGCCCCCGTGCGGCACTCCGCCGGTCCTGGCGCTGCTGTGGTTCGCCATGCCCGCCACGGTGTTCATGTTCGTCGCCCTGGCGCAGGTTCACCCGCGGGGGTGGTTGTCGCGCCGGGGGGCGCCCTGGCTGCCGTTGTGCTGGATCGCCTCGGTGGTCGTGCCCTTCTCGTTCACCCACGGCTTCCGCCCCGACTACCTGCTGCCTTGTTACCCCGCCGTGGCGATGCTGGGGGCATGGGGCATCGACCGCCTGGCGGGCCTGCCTGAGAACGCCCGGCGCGGGAGTGTAAGCCTGTTGCGTCACCTGGCGGCCGCGGCGCCGGTGGGTATCGGTCTGGCCCTGGTGCTGGCGGGGGCCGTCTACCTGTACCACAGCGACATCCTGGCCGCCTGCACCGCCCAGGCCCAGTCGCGGGGGCTCTTGGCGGGGGCGGCCAGGCGGACGGCCCTGCTGCTGACGAACGTCCTGACGATTCCTCCTCTGGCGAGGCCGGCGGCCTGGTGGGGCCTTCGCCTCGTGCCGCTGGTGGGGGCCGGCGTGTTGTGGTTGGCCGTCAAGGCCAGCCTGCGGTGGGACATCCGTCGCCTGGCGGTGGTGGCCGCGGCGGGCATGCTGGCCCTCCAGTTCGTGGACCAGCACTTCATCGCCGCCAGGGCCCGCAGCGGCGACGGGGACAAGGCCAAGGGCTTCGCCCGCGTCGTCGGCGAGAAGATCGGAAACGACCCCTTCGCGGTCTATCAGATGAACGAACTGGCCACCGAGTGCTACCTGGGTCGATTCGGCCTGTTGTGCCGGAACACCCGGGCCGTCCGCGCCCTGCCCGGCAGCGGGACCCGGTGGCTTATCACCACGGACAAGGCCCTGCTTCGCGAGGCCGAAACCCGCCCCGCCAGCCGCCCCGCGCCCGGCGCGGGCCCGCAACTGGGCGCCTCGCCCCTGGACCAGGTCATCGACTCCGTCGGGTCCGTCGAGTACCGCTATCCCGATCGCGTGCTGTACAAAGGGACGCAGGGCCGGGAAATGCTCCTGATACGGATCAGGTCCCCCGGCCGGTAAAGTCACATCGCTCTTGCCGGCGGCCTCCAAACTCCGTGCGGACAGTACACGGTGGAGTATCCAGCGAGGCCCTGGGGTGCCTTGGCTTCCAATGTGCTCTCTCCGTGGCCGCCGCCCTGGAGTCCACGCGGGGGGCCCACCTCCCGCCACCCCCGGGGATTTTGCGTTTTCGGGCCTGCCGGCAGGCGAGGAGGCGAAAAATCCCGGGGGGCACGGGGGGCGGGCCCCCCGCCGCATCCGGCACAGAACGGCCGGGATGGGGCCGCTGCAAAACGGGGACAAGAAGGAGCTATGGGTTCTCCGCGGGCGGGTCGGTCGGATCGGGCAGGGGGCTCTTGCGGTGAACGAAGTACAGGTTCCGCAGGTAGATCGCGATGTTCAGCAGGAACGCCAGGGCGAATACCGGGTTCTTCTCGTGGAAGGAATACACCAGCAGCACCAGGCTGCCCACGATCGAAAGGTACCAGAACAGAACCGGGATGGTCACCTTCTTCTCTCGCTCCGTCGCGAGCCACTGAACGATAAAGCGCGCGAAGAACAGTCCCTCGCCCACGAATCCAATGAAGTCCCACAGCGACAGGTGGATCAGCCGCTCGATCGTTTCATTCAGCCAGGCCATGCCGACTCCCATTCACGGCCCCGGGCGGGGTCGCCCTGTCGCCGCGAGCCAATACCGTGTACAATGCACGGCTTGATTATGGCCGCCATTGTGCAGACACGAAAGGCAATTATCAACGCCGACGACTTCGGGTTCTCTCCCGGCGTGACGGAGGGCATTCTCCGCGCGCACCGGGAGGGGGTGGTCACGTCGACGACGGTGATGGCGAACATGCCCGGGGCTGGGGAGGCCCTCGGGCGGTTGGCCGAGGCCCCGGCTCTGGGCGTGGGGGTTCACCTCAACGCCTGCCAGGGCGAGCCCCTTTCGCCGGAGGGCCAGGCGCTGGCCCAGGCCGACGGACGAATGCGGCGGACGGCCACCGGACTGATCCTGGCCTGCCTGGCCCGCCCGCGGTTGCTGCGGGCGGTGGAGGCGGAATTCGACGCCCAGATCCGCTGGCTGCTCGATCACGGGCGCCGCCCCACCCACCTGGACAGCCACCGCCACGTACACGCTTTTTCTCCCATTTTCGCACGTGTGGTCGGCCTGGCCAGACGGTATGATATACGCCGCATCCGCTGGCCTCAGGAACGGCTGGCCGGTGCGGGCTGGCCGGCGGCCCCGTGGCGGCAACGCCGAGAGCCGGAGACGCTCGAGGTGGGCCTGGGTCTTTCACCCATCGTTGAGGAAGCGCTGCCCAAACTTGTAGCGGCAGCCGCGCGCCTCGCGCTGGCCTGATTTTGGCCGACAGGGGCGCCCGGCGAAGACGCCGCCGCGGACGCCACGCGTCTGAGAGCCTGCCGGTCGGCGGAGCTGGAGGCGCTCTGCTCGCCGGAGGTCCGCGAGGCCTTCGCCGACGCCGGCGTGGAACTGGTTCACTATGGACAACTATAAGATAACCCGGAACGTCTACACGATCCCCACGGATCGTCCGCGCGAAGCCCCGCCGGCCAAGCGCCCGCCCGAGCCAAAGGCCGAGCCGATCGTCTACAGTGTCATCGTGCCGTTCTACAACGAGGCCGGCATCGTCGAAAAGCTCTGCCTCCGGATCTCCCGGGTGATGCGGCGGCTGGGGAAGGTCTACGAGATCATCCTGGTCAACGACGGCAGCACGGACGAGACGGGCCGGATCCTCGAGCAGATCGCCTGGCGCGACGACCGGGTGACGGTGCTGGAGCTTCGACG
>JAPLNA010000153.1:0-1524 GCA_026693065.1 Planctomycetota bacterium | reverse complement strand
GGCGACCTGCAGCACGACCCGTATGAGATCCCGCTGTTCATCCGGAAGATCGACGAGGGGTACGACATCGCCAGCGGGTGGCGCGTCCGCCGGGGGGACAACCTGTTCGGGCGGCGGATCCCCTCGAAGGTCGCCAACTGGATGCTCTCGATGGCCTCGGGGGTCAAACTGCACGATTTCGGCACGACGTTCAAGGCCTACCGCCGCGAGGTGCTCGAGGGGGTGCGGCTGTACGGGGACATGCACCGGTTCGTGCCGGCGGTGTGCGCACGCCTGGGGGCGAAGATCTGCGAAGTGCCCATCAAGAACGTCCGCCGGGCCTCGGGAAAAAGCAACTACGGGCTCCAACGAACCTTCCGTGTCGCCCTGGACCTGCTGACCCTGCGGTTCATGACGGCCTACCTGACCCGCCCGCTCCACTTCTTCGGAAAGTGGGGCATGATGACGGCCGGGACCGGACTGAGCATCCTGGCCTACGGGTTCATCCGCAAGCTGGTGAACTGGAAGTTTTCGCTTTTCGCCGAGCACGGCCCGCTGATGGCGGCGGGGTTTATGCTGGTGGTGGTGTCGATGCTGCTGTTTTCGACGGGGCTGATGGGGGATCTGTTGATGCGGATTTACTTTGAGGCCGCCGGGAACAAGACCTACGCCGTGCGGCGTGTGATCCGGCGGGAGCCGCCGTCGGCGCTGGAGTCCGACGAGCGATAGACCACCGAGTTGGAATGGAAACCGACGATGGCGCAGGATGACGACGACATGACAGGGATGGACGAGGAAGCCCCCGACGCCGCGGGCACGGACGAGGCCGGCGCCGACGACGCCCAGGCCGGCCGGAAGATACCCGCGAGCATCTTCAACGAAGTGATCCGCGATCTCCCCATCGAGCAGGAGATGCGGGAGAGCTATCTGACGTACGCGATGAGCACGATCATGGACCGCGCGCTGCCGGACGTGCGCGACGGCCTGAAGCCCTCCCAGCGGCGCGTGCTCGTGGCGATGAACGACCTTCACCTGGGCCCGCGAACCAAGCACGTCAAGTGCGCCAAGATCGCCGGCGACACCAGCGGCAACTACCACCCGCACGGCGAAGGCGTGGTCTACCCCACGCTGGTCCGCATGGGGCAGGACTGGGCGATGCGGCACCCGCTGGTCCACCCGCAGGGCAACTTCGGGTCCATCGACGGGGACCCGCCCGCGGCGATGCGGTACACCGAAGCCCGGATGGCCGCCCCGGCCGCCGAAATGATGGAAGACCTCGCCTTGGGCACGGTGGACATGGTGCCCAATTACGACGAACGGCTGATGGAGCCCACCGTCCTGCCCAGCAAATTCCCCAACCTGCTGGTCAACGGCTCGCAGGGCATCGCGGTGGGGATGGCCACCAGCATGCCCCCGCACAACCTGATTGAAGTCTGCAACGCCCTGGTGCACCTGATCGACCACCCCGAGGCCACCGTCGACGAGCTGATGAAGTTCGTTCCCGGGCCCGACTTCCCCACCGGCGGAATGATCTGCGGACGGGCG
>JAPLNA010000152.1:2643-6824 GCA_026693065.1 Planctomycetota bacterium | reverse complement strand
CGTCCCGGCGATATCGAACGCGTGCCCCCACGCCAGCCGCACCTTCTCATCCTTGGGCGTGTGGTCGATCCTCACCTGGCTGACGTACGCGTCCACCCCCTCGGGGTCCGGCGCGTACAGCCGCACCACCCCCTTGGGCAGCGGCTTGCCCAGGCCGTTCGCCTTCGCATTCTTGAACTCACTGACCACCCTCACCGCCGTCGGGTTATCCCCCTGCGGATCGTACACATACCCCCGCCGCATCCGGATCCCCGACCCGCTCACCAGCTCGATCTGCTTGGTCTCGGCGTTTGCCAAACTCGTCGGCCGCCCCAACGTGTACACGTGATACTCGAAGAAGCTTTTCTCCTGGAACTGCCGATGCTTCTTATCTTCCTGTGCCTCTCCTCCGTGAGTACGTTCGTCGCCATACCACCACACGTCCTCTGGCGGCTGGACCAGGTTCACATCCCCGGCCAGGAGTTTTAGCTCCGCCTGCTCGTACGCCACGCCGGAGTTGTTGGTGACGGTCGCATAGCCGACCAGGTCGCCCGTATCGACGACCTCGGGCAATTCCCGCGCCCCGCCCCGCCCTGTTTCCCCCGCCGCCACCTTCAGCTTCAACACGTAATCCGCCCGCCAGGCCAGCCCCTGCGTCAGATACGCCACCTCGAACTGCTGCCTCGCCGCCGCCCGGTTCTCCAGCTCCCACACCAGCGTCGGCTGGGTCAACAGCCCGTCGGGGAGTTTTTCCAGCGTCACCGTCTGCACCTGCGACCGGTCCACATTCCTGGGCCCCTCCCCGTCCGGTTGCACCACCAACGTCCTGCCGTCGAAGCTCAGCAGTCGGCCGCTTGCGGCTTCGCGATTCTTCAACGTCACCGTCACCTTCTTATCCACGTATTTCTTCAGGATCGCCGCGGCACTGGCGAGATCATACTGGTAGTTCTGTTCCAGGATCGTCAGCCCATCCGGATCGTCCAGCCCGCGCAGGCGGACGGAGTCGCTCAGAATCCCCGCGGGCACGCCGGCGAACCGAACGGTCGTTCGCCCCTTCTTGAGGTTCTCGATCAGCCGCTGGTCCCGCACCATCGCCAGGCCCTGCCACGCACCCGCAGAATAGCCCCGCCCGCCCTGGGCCGCCGACTGGTTCGAGGCCCATTGCTGCTGCGCAACCTGCGCATCCCCGCCCCACCCGCCGCGCCAATTCTCCGGCTGGGACAGAATCGTTACCGACACGCCCACGCGTTTGATCTCGACGGGCCCCATGGCCGCCGACGCCGGGGGGACGGTTTTCACCTGGAGCAGCAGCACTCCGACTCCCAGCGCAATCGCCGCCGCAGCCGCCCCGGCCGAGATCACCCACCGCCGCAGGTGCACGGCTCGGCCCGTGGATGTGGGCAGCATGCGCTCGCACCGCCGGGCGAACGCGTCGCCCTCGGCGGCGCCCAGCCGTCCGACGGCCGATCGGGCCAACTGCAACTGGCCCAGTTCCGCCCGGCAGCCCTCGCACGCGGCCAGGTGCTCCTGGATCTCTTGCCGCGAGGCCTCGGGCAACTCGCCGTAGAGGTAGTCCATCAGGTTGTCACGACACTGGTCGCAGGTCATGATTCCAACTCCGCGCGGAAGCTTCTGAGCTCTTCCGCGAGTTTCAGCAGGGCGTATCGCACGCGGCTCTTCACGGTCGCCGTCGGCACGGCCAGCAGGGCCGCGATCTCCGGGAAGGTCAGGCCGCTCTTCTCCCGCAGCAGCAGGGCCTCTCGCTGCTCCTCGCTCAGCCGTGCCAGGGCCCCCTGCAACGCCCCGGCAAACTCATTCCGCCCCGCGATCGTCGCGGGCCCGGGGGTGTTGCTGGGCGTTGTGCCGGCTGACTCCATCGTCTGCTCGATCCCGTGCGTTTTGTCTCGCCGCCGCCGGTCGATCCAGCGGTTCCTCGCGATCGTGAACACCCACGTCCGCACGCTGGCCCGCCCGTCGAACCCCGCCCGGGCGCCCCAGGCGGCCAGCAGGGCCTCCTGGGCCAGGTCCTCCGCCTCGTGCCAGTCGCCGCCCAGCCCCGCCAGATACGCCCTTACCGCCGGCGCAGCCGCCACCAGCTCCCGGCGGATCGCCGCCGGGTCCGTTACGCCTCGGGCGTTGGGTTCGCTGTCAGCCACTTGGGGTTCCGTGGGTTCGTCGCTCGTCCTCTTAGACGCAGCGGGGGACAAATGGATTTACGGATCTTGCCTTTTTTCTTTCGTCTAAGAATAGCCGCGAACAACGCAAAGGACACGAACCAACGCAATATAGAGCCACCATTACCATCGTCGACGTGAGAAACTTGTCCGCCGCCGACCTCCGCCGCGCTAACCGACGTGGCCGGCCGCATGTTGGAGGCGTTTGTCGGATCGCCCCTGGCCAAACCCAGCGGGAGGATCCTCGCCATCGAGGAAACCGTCTGCGGCACCGTCGACGACGACCTTCCCGACGTCTTGGCCCGGGTGGACATGGTCCACGCCGACCGCGACTGCCTCCACGTCGTCGATTTCAAGACCTCCCGGTCCCGCTGGAACGAGGCCAAGGCGGCGGAGGCAGCCGAGCAGCTGGTCCTGTACCGAAACCTGCTGGGAGGCATGGCCCGATCCCTGGGCAAGCCCGTGCGTCTGGGCTTCGGCGTGCTGACGAAGGCCAAGAACCCCGTGGCGCAGTATTTGCCGGTGCCGGACCAGGCCGGCCACGTGGAACGTTTGCTGGGGACCATCCGCCAGCTCTGGGCGGCGATCACGGCCGGGAACTTCTATCCGAACCCGTCGCCGATGAACTGCTCGACGTGCGGATATAAGAGCAACTGCCCGGCGTTCAGCCAGGGATGAACCGCCATGTGCCTGCTGCCCGGTCGGTCAGGGAGGACCGGTCGGGCGGAGAATGTGGTACGCCAGAGTGAAGGTTACGGTTTGACGAAAGGGCCATCGGTAGGTTAGCTGGACAGTCCCATGACCACCAAGAAACGAAGCAAAGCCGCCAATGTCCTGACCCCGGAGTTCGAGGAGTTCTTGCGGCGCCGATTCCAGGAGCGGAAAGACGAACTGCGGGAGTGGATCGTGCGCCTCGTGGCTAAGAAGGCATTACGCATGCTTGAGGAGAAGACTCGCGGCAAACCCAGTGGGTTCGGGTGAAGTGCCACCCTCAGGCAATGTGGCCCGACACTGGTCGGCCCAAACATGGCCCGCCGGGGCCGGTCCGAAAGGACGGGCTGGCCTCCCCGCGGGGGTTAGCGACCGCCAAGGCCCCCGGCGGGCCAATATCGCCCGGGCGGCGAGACGGGACGGCCCCGCGGTACGCGGGAGCGTCCGGCTATTGGGCGCTCGGACCGACGATTTGTTCCCAGCGTGGTCCGGGGCGTTCCGGGGCCGGCCGATCCGCCTGATTGCCACGGCAATATCAAAACATCCACAAGTCCGCCAACCATAGGCGCTTCAACAGGCCCGTGTCCACCGGCGAGGGGCCAGGCGTTGGAGGGACGGCTTGGCCGGTTTCCGACTGGGTCTTCGGCTCTTGCTCGGGAACGCGAAGGACGGCCGGAAGGAGCAGGGGATTCGTGAAGCCTGCCCAGTGGCCCCTGCCCGATTCCCGCTTCAGCATGTCTTTGACCAACTCGTCCAGTCTGGCCGTCTCTTGACGGTCGGCCAGAACGATCAGGTCAGCGTAGGTCAGTTCCGCGTTGGATGGCAGAACCGCTTCGACCTGCACCCGCGCCGGATCGGCGGCCGCGGCGATCTTGATCTTCATCGCCGCCGGCCCGGCCGGTGGGCGGAGGACGTCGTAGATGCCGACGGCGGCCTGGCCTTTCAGTTGAGTTTCTCCGCCGGCCGACAGCCGCGTCAGCCCCACCTCGGCCGGGATGTCCAGCGACAATCGCAGATCCTCGCCATACGGGTGGCGATCGAGATACCCCGCCAGGGCTTCGGCCTCGGGGGTTTTCCCGTCCCCTTGTCCCCATCGCTCCGTGGCCGTGTCGCGAGCCAGGGAAAGCCACGATGGACTGGGCACTCTGGCCTTCATCATCTCGAACCGGTAATGCAGAGGCTTGCGCCCGCGGGCGAGGTAGGGGTCGAGTTTCTTGTCGAATATCTCCCGTCGCCATTGGGTTGTGGCCGCGTCCATTCTGGCCAGCAGGCCGCGAAGGAGGGCGCGTTGGGCTTCGGTGCGTTTCTCGGGCGGTT
>JAPLNA010000152.1:0-2565 GCA_026693065.1 Planctomycetota bacterium | reverse complement strand
CCGCCCGCCACAGGAGCGCCGAGAACGACAGGCTTCGCTGCGGGGTCTTCAAGGCACTGTCGATCCGAGGGGCCAGTTCATCGAGGACCCCCGGCAACTGTCCGTTGCGGAACTGAGTCAGGAATATCCCCGCGGGATCTTCCTTCAACGACGCGTTCAGTTCTGTATCGACTTGGGCGGCCGCCTTGTAACGAGGTTCGGGCCTGTCCGTTGCGGGCAGTTGACTGCTGTACCAGGCCAGTATCGCCTGCTCGATACCTCCGCCGGTCTCGGTGCTGATCTCCGGCGATCCTTCCCCCCAAGCCGCGGGCGGGCGAGCCGGCCGCGTCGTCGGCTCGGCGGACCCGGCGTGGGCGGCGAGCATGCCCAGGCACACAGCCACCCCCGCGGCGGACTTCAGGGCCCCCCGGACGTGCCAGACATCGCGGAAGCAGTGGCGCCCGTGGCGTCTCTGGAGCCAGCAGCCGCCTCCGCAGGCGGGAGCGTAGTCACATCGGGTGCACTGTCCCGTGGGGCGCCAGGCCCGCAGGGGGGCGAATCCGTCTCGCCAGATCGTCTCCAGCGGCGCGTCGTTGATGTTGCCCGCGGCGGCCGTGCGGTCCAGCGTCGTGCAGGGAACCACGCTCCCGTCGGGCAGGACCACGCACTGGGCCACCCCCGCCCCGCAACGGAACGGGTGGTCTCGTAGTTGCGGCTCCCAGTCGCCGCAGTAGCCGATTTCGTCGGCGAGTTGGACGGGGAAGTATTTCCGCCACCGGGCGACCGACCGCAAGAGGCGGCGAAGTTGGGAACGCGAGAGGAACAGGTTCCTCGCGCGGGCGGCTCGGCCTTCGGGCACGAGCAGGTGGATGCCCCAACTGTCCGCCCCGCTCTGGGCCGCCAGATGGAACGTGTGGGGCAGGTGATCGAAATTCCGCGCCGTCACCGTCGTCCCGGCGGCCACCTCGCACCCGGGCAGGCGGCTGAAGAAGGCAATGGCCTCCAGACTGCCCGCCTGCGAGCCGAGGCGCCCGCGGAAGGCGTCGTGAACCTCCGCCGGCCCGTCCAGGCTGACGGCCACGAAATGCGGCGGGTGCTCCTCCAACGCCCGCCGGACCGCTCCGGTGGGCATGATCGCGGTGTTCAGGCTCCAGGAAACGCCCCGCCGGCTCAGGCGTTCGATCACGGCCGGCATATCCTCACGGACCAGCGGCTCGCCGCCGGTGACGAGGAACTCGCCGACGCCCATGCGAGCCACTTCGTCCACCAGCCCCAAGGCCCTCGCCAGCGGCATGTCAGCCACGTCGGGGCCTTCCCCGGCGGCCAGGCAATGGGCACACGACAGGGGGCATCGCAGGGTGGCCATCCATTGCACAAGCAGCGGCGCGCGGGTATGGCCGTGCGCGGCGTAGAAGTCTTCCTGTGCCTCGTCATCGAGTGCCACCCGGTGTCTGGAGATCTTACTGTGACTGCCCATGGCGCGCACCTCCCATCTCATGCCTGTCCAGCATTAGACGCACAGGTCTTCCCAAAGTTCCCGTGCTCCCGACCACGATTTTCCGCGGCGGAAAGACCCTCGGATTTCCGGAACGGATACGGCGGCGGGGGGTCTAATAGGGGCGGGTACAATGATTGTTGGATGAAGGCGGCGCGAGGTTGAGATGACGCTTGGAACACGACGCGGCGGCGCGGTGCGACTGGCGGGGTGGGCGGTGGCGTTCGCCTGCGCGGTTGGGACGTCGGGGGAAGCGTTGGCCAAGTCGCCGCTTCGACCCGAGGGCATAGGCAAGCCGGTCCCCGCCTCCCCTCCCGTCCCCGTGATCGCACCCGGTCCACCAGGCTCGACGACGCTCGTGTCCGTTGACGCGAACTCTCAGCGGGCCCTGGCTAACGCCCTGAGGTATATCGGGCAGGGGGAGTTCGACTCGGCGGCCGAGGTGCTCCAGTCGCTGCTGTCCCGGGCGGACGCGGGCTTCGTCGCCACCGACGAGCGCGGGCGATACCGGGCGACGGCGGCGCGGGCCAACGAGGTGCTGGGCTCGATGGGCGAACAGGGGCTGGCGCGGTATCGGCTGCTCTATGACGCCAAGGCCGCGGCGCTTCTGCAACAGGCCGGCGGCCCGGGTGGGGAGAAGCTCCTGCTCCAGGTGGCGAGGGAATACCTGCACACCCGATCGGGGCCCGCGGCCCTGGAGGCCATAGGCAACCTGCGATTCGACCAGGGGCAATTCGACGCCGCCGGGCGATACTGGCAGCAGGCGGCCGCCGGCGGGGACGAATCGCTGCGCCCCGGCCGATTGGGCAAACGGGCGGTGGCGCTGCACTTGGCCGGGCAGGAGGCCCTGGCCAAGGTCCAGGTCGAAGAGCTCTCCAAACGATACCCCGACGCGACGGCCGCCATGGGCGGACGCGAGTGGAAGCTGCGGGAGTTCCTCACTTGGGCCGGCCGGCTGGCCCCGGCGGCCGCACAGACGAGGGCGACGCCCTCGCAAGGAGAATGGCTCGGCACGGCCAGCGGGCAGAGTCTGGCCGGGATGAGCGACTGTAACGTCGTGCCCAACCCGCAGTGGCAGGCGGCCGAGCCTG
>JAPLNA010000151.1 GCA_026693065.1 Planctomycetota bacterium | reverse complement strand
GCTACGACGACCGAGTCCCGGAGGAGGTCAACCGCCGCGTCATAGACCATTGCAGCACTGTGCTGATGCCGTACACCGAGCGGAGCCGCGCCAACCTGATTCGCGAGGGGATCCCCTGCCCCGGGTGCGGGGTGACGACGGCGATGTCGGCGGGGGCGCACGGGCGGCTGGCGTTGGCGGCGAGGTCGCAGGCGGGCGGGCTGGCGCTGCTGGCGGCGACGGTGGCGTTGGGGGCGGCCGGGGCGGTGCAGGCCCTCACCGGCCGGGCGGCGCTGAGGCCCTTCGCTCTCCACCGGTGGGGCTGGTGGCTCATCGGCGGGACGGCGGCGGTGCTGGGCGGGTGGGGGTTGAAGCTGGCCCTGGGGTACGCCAGCGGCGAGTACCCCTTGCATTGACAGGGGCATCGAGTGGACAATACGGACGCGGCAGGAGAAACCCATGGGCACAAGAGCAATGCGGATCGTGGAGCGGACGAGGCTGATTGGGCCGGCGGCGATGTTGCTGCTGGCGATGGCGGGCGGGGGATGTACCGGGGCGCGGTGGATGGCCTACTCGATGGCGCCGGACATCAAGGAAAAGATCTCCGCCGAGTGCCGCCTCCTGTACGGGCAGACCGTCGCGGTCGTGGTGGCCACCAACCTGATGATCGACCACGACAACCCCGGGCTGGCCCTGGACCTGTCGATGAAGATCGCCCAGGAGCTCGGGCAGAACGTGCCGAAGTGCCGGGTCGTCGACGCCCTGAAGATCGTGAATTTCCAGAGCGCCAACTACGGCTGGCGCGACATGCCCAAAGACCAACTCGCCGAACGGCTGGGCGCCAACTACGTGCTGCTCGTGACGGTCAACGCCTTCAGCACGGTCGACCCGATGACCCGCGAGCTCAGCCGCGGCGTGATGGAGGCCGAGGCCGCCCTCTACTCCGCCAGCCGCACCGCCCTGAGCCCGCAGGTCTGGCAGGCCACGGGGGGCCTTCGCGCGGCCTACCCGAGTTCGCAGAACACCGAGGGGAACATCACGCAGGAAGGCCCGGAGAAGGTGCGGATGGAACTGGTCAACCGGTTCTCGGTCCGACTGGCCAAGAAGTTCTACGATCATCACGAACCGGTGGAGAGACGCGATGAACTTCGGTAACCGAATCGCGATGGCGGCGTTGCTGATGCTGGCGGGGGCGGCGGCAGGCTGCCAGGCCATGGCCTATACCGCCTCCGTCGCCACCCCGCCCAAACGCATCGAGGCCCTGTTCCACCTGCCGCCCGGCAAGAAGGTGGTGGTCTTCGTGGACGACCCCAGCGGCTCCCGCGCCGATCACGGCGTGCTGGAGAAACTGGCGGGCTATCTGGAGAAGGAACTGACGGACAAGAGGCTCGTGCAGAGCCTCGTGCCGCAGAACACGCTCCAGGCGGCCCTGGTGAGCCTGGGCGACGACGGCAACGTGCACCTGCCCCACATTACCCGCGAGGTCGGGGCCGACCTGGTCGTCTACGTCCAGGTCGAAAGTTTCGGCCTCTCCGACGACGAGTCGCGGACGTGGCAGGGGAAGATGAGTTTGCTCGTGAAGGTGCAGGCCGTCGACGGGCGCATGCTCTGGCCGGCCTCTCCCCCGTACCCCATCCGCTCGATCGAGTACAAGCCCAAGATGGCCATTGACGACGAGGTGGCCTGCAAGGACAACATCACGGACAACCTCGCTTTCATCGGCGCCGACCGGGTGGCCAAGCTCTTCTACGCCCACCCCGAGCGCCAGTTGGGCGAGCGAGACGTCCGCCGAAGGCCCGAGTAAGTACCGGGGGGCGAGGCGACGGAAATCCGAAGTCCGAAGCTCGAAATCCTAAACAAATTCAAAATACGAAATACGAATAACCAAAACAAGGAATCAGAGGACGCGGTCTCGGTGGTTTGGAACATTGGGGTTTTTGAGCTTTGGGTTTGTTTAGAATTTCGGATTTCGTGCTTCGGATTTCCGGGGCGGGCGACCCGCCGGGAGCTTCGGCGCCCCCGGGAAGCCGCCCGGGCGGGAAGCACAGAGGAAATGGAGTCCCCCCTGCCATTCGACCGATATACGGGGGTGAGAGCCCCCGGCCTTGATTAGGGGGCCCCAGATGCTTAAGATGGTGTATGCGAACGGCCGGTAGCCCCGGCCCAACCCGTGGCGGATAGGAGTGCCGGAAGGATGTTTGAACGATTCACCGAACGTGCCCGAAAAGTGATGGCGATGGCCAATCAGGAGGCGCAGCGCTTCAATCACGAGTACATCGGCACCGAGCACATCCTCCTGGGCCTGATCAAGGACGGCTCGGGCGTTGGCGCCAACGTGCTGCGCAGCCTTAACGTGGACCTGCCCAAGGTCCGGATGGAGATCGAGAAGCTCGTCAAGCCCGGCCCGAACACCGTGACCCTGGGCAAGCTGCCCCAGACCCCCAAGGCCAAGAAGGTTCTCGAATTCGCCATCGAGGAAGCCCGAAACCTCAACCACAACTACGTCGGCACCGAGCACCTGCTGCTGGGGCTGCTCCGCGAGACCGACGGCGTCGCCGCCCAGGTTCTCATGAACCTCGGCATCAAGCTCGACGAAGTCCGGGCGGAGGTGCTCAATATCCTCGGCGCCGGAATGGAACCCGCCGACGCCCCCCCGGCCGGCATCGAGCCCGAGGGCCCCGGGGGCCCCGGCGGCGAGTCCGCCCCGGGCCGGCGAGGAAAAAGCAAAACCCCCGCGCTGGACAGCTTCGGACGCGACCTGACCGAACTGGCCCGCCAAGGCGGGCTCGACCCCGTCATCGGACGCTCCAACGAAATCGAACGCGTCATCCAGGTCCTCTGCCGGCGAACCAAGAATAATCCCGTCCTCCTGGGCGAGGCCGGCGTGGGCAAGACCGCCATCGTCGAAGGCCTGGCCCAGAAGATCATCAACCGCGACGTGCCCGAGATCCTCGGCGAACGCCGTATCGTCGCCCTTGACCTGGCCATGATGGTCGCCGGCACGAAGTACCGCGGGCAGTTCGAGGAACGCATCAAGGCCGTCATGAACGAGGTCCGACGCGTCAAGAACGTCATTCTCTTCATCGACGAACTGCACACCCTCGTCGGCGCCGGCGGGGCCGAGGGCGCTATCGACGCCGCCAACGTTCTCAAGCCCAGCCTCTCCCGCGGGGAGATCCAGTGCATCGGCGCGACCACGATGGACGAGTACCGCAAGTACATCGAGAAGGACGGCGCCCTCGAACGCCGCTTCCAGACCATCCTGGTCAACCCGCCCAACAAGGACCAGACCCTCGAGATCCTCAAGGGGCTTCGCGACCGGTACGAAACGCATCACCGCGTCCGCTTCACCGACCTGGCCCTGATCCGGGCGGTGGACCTGTCCGCGCGGTACATCACCGGGCGCGTCCAGCCCGACAAGGCCATCGACGTCATCGACGAGTCGGGCGCCCGCGTGCGGCTCAAGAGCATGGCCAAGCCGCCGGATCTGGCGAGCCTGGAGGCCCAGATCGAAGGCCTGCAGAACGAGAAGGAAGCCGCCGTCAAGAACGCCGACTACGAGCGGGCCGCCGAACTCCGCGACCAGGCCGACGGACTCCGCCAGAAACGCCAGGAACTCATGGACGACTGGAAGAGCCGGTCCGTCGAGACCGAAGGCACGGTCGACGAGGAAGTCGTCGCCGAGGTCGTCTCGAAGATGACCGGCGTGCCGCTGACCCGCCTGGCGAAGGAAGAAGCCCAGCGCCTGCTCGAGCTCGAGAAGGAACTGCACAAGCGCGTCATCAGCCAGGACGAGGCCATCAAGGTCGTCTCCAAGAGCATCCGCCGCGCCCGCAGCGGGCTCAAGGATCCCCGCCGCCCCATGGGCAGCTTTATCTTCGCCGGGCCTTCCGGCGTGGGCAAGACGCTGCTCTCGAAGGCCCTGGCCGAGTTCATGTTCGGCGACGCCGAGGCCCTCATTCAGATCGACATGTCCGAATACATGGAGAAGCACGCGGTCAGCCGGCTCGTCGGCGCCCCGCCCGGATACGTCGGCTACGAAGAAGGCGGCCAGCTCACCGAACGCATCCGCCGACGCCCCTACTCCGTCGTCCTGCTGGATGAGATCGAGAAGGCCCACCCGGACGTCTTCAACATGCTCCTCCAGATCATGGAGGAAGGCCAGCTCACCGACTCGTTCGGCCGCCACGTGGACTTCCGCAACACCGTCGTGATCCTCACGACCAACATCGGGGCGGAACTCATCAAGAGCGGCGGCGGCTTCGGCTTCGGCAAACGCGACGAAGAAGCCACCTACGAGAAGATGAAGGACATGCTCCACAAGGAAGTGGAGCGTCACTTCCGCCCGGAGTTCCTCAACCGGCTGGACGACATCATCGTCTTCAAGGCCCTCACGCGAGTGGACCTCGAGTCGATCGTCGAGTTGGAACTGACGAAGGTCCGCCTGCGGCTCAAGGATCACCAGTTGGAGCTCGAGTTGACGCAGGAGGCCAAGGACTTCCTCATCGACGAGGGCTTTAACCCCGACTTCGGCGCCCGCCCGCTGCGGCGAGCGATCGAGCACCACGTGGAAGACCCCATCAGCGAGGACATCCTCCGCGGCAGCTACTCGGGCAAGACGAAGATCGTCATCACGGTCCGCGAGCAGACCGACGAAGACGGCGGCACGAAGAAACACCTGTACTTCGAGGGCGCCGGGGAAGTCCCCGCCGCCCCCGAACCCGCCCCCGTCGCCGGCGCGTCTCCCGTGTCGGGAACGTAACCGCAAACCGTGAATCGTGAGTCGCGAGTCGGAAACCCGGAACTCGGATCCGGTTTCGATTGCGCGGACCGTCGGACAACTGCTAGAATAGGGGTGGAGCGCGAGAGGCTCCCGCCTGCCACCGGTGTGGCCGTGGGCGCATCGGCCTGCGGATCTGCCGGACCCTTTCGCACGGCCCCCGCGTCGCAAGGCGACGCCCAACCGGTACAGGGACGGTCAGTGCCTCATGTCCTACGTCGGAATCAACATCGGGGCCGTGTCGGTCAAGGTTGTCTGCCTCCAGGCCGCGGGCGTGTCGTTCCGCCTCGCCCCCCACAAGGGCCGGCCTGACGACGTGCTCCAGGAGTTGCTGCGGGACCTGCCCCCCGCGCGGGCATACGGAGTCTGCGGGCACCTGGGGCACATCGGCGAGGCCGAGGCCACCAACGCCGCCCTCGAATACGTCGGCGGGGGCTTCGACGCGGTGGCCTCCCTGGGCGGCGAGACCTTCACCGTTTACCTGCTGGCCGACGGGCGGATCGCCTCCGCCCTGGCCCACAACCAGTGCGCCGCCGGAAGCGGCGAGTTCCTCGTCCAGCAGGTCGGACGGCTGGCGATGACCATGGACGACGCCGTCGAACAATCCTTCGCCGGGCGCGTCGTCCCGATGGCCTGCCGCTGCAGCGTCCACTGCAAGTCCGACGTCACCCATGTCCAAGGTCAGATCGTCCCCAAGCATGGCCTCAGTGAGATCCTTCGACCAATTCGCCAACCCAACTTTCCTGACGGTGATGCAGCACGGCGCAAAGAGTCGGTCGCTTTCAGCAATATCGTCGTTATAGCGCGCCTCGGCCCGTTTCGCGCCAAAAGCAACAATGCCTTGGACGTGCGCCACTAACACCTGTCCATACCCATAGTTCTCGTTGGATATTGGGTTTGTTTCCGCAACACCCAAACCCTGTGGGTCTACCATGCCAAGCGGGGCACTTCGCACGTATTGATACAGACTCATCCCATCCCTATACCCGATCGGATCCCTCTGCAACCACCGTCCCAGGCCGGGGTGGTAGACGCGGTGGCGGACGTGGTAGAGGCCGGTGTCGGGGTCGTAGTGGTAGCCGCAGAAGAGGATTTCGTTGGCTTTGGCGCTGGTGTCGGAGGCGCTGCCCCAGCTGCCGTCGTAGAACTTCGCGTTCCCGTACGGGTCGTAGACGCAACGTTCCACGACCGTGCCGGAGGTGTTGTCGACCAGGGCTGTCACGTTCATGTTGGCGTCCGTGAGGTAGTACAGCCGTTCGTCCAGGCCGCTGCCGGTGAAGCTCAAATCCCCGCCGGCGTCTTTGTCCCGGTCGCGGAGGATCGGTGCGTCGATATACCGCGGGCTCCAGACGTACTGCTCGTACAGCGTGCCGGCCACGGCCGGCTCGGCCCCGCCCGTGCGGGTGCCCAAGTCGGTCTTGGCCGTCTCGAGCGTCTGCCAGGCGTTGTTATAATAATACTCCCGCACGTGCCAATAGCTACCCTCAGCGGGGGTAAATTTTCGGATCTGCCGCCCGAGACCGTCGTAGCGGTACTCGGCGATGGTGGTTTCACCGGCCGAGACTTTCACCAGGCGGCTCCAGGCGTCGTAGGAGCAGGCGTAGGTGCTCGCCGGGTCGCCGGGGAGTGGCCGGGGGAGGGTCGTCATGTTGCCGGCGGCGTCGTAGACGGGGCTGGCCCAGTGGGTCTGGTTGGTTTCTTCGGTGATGGCGTCGGCGGGCGTGGAGTTCCAGATCTCGTTGGCGGCGTTGTGGGTGCGGGTCTGGAGCAGGTCATCGGCGTCGGTGTAGGTGCTGTCGGAGGCGGGGTTGTGGTTGAACTTGTACGTGCTCCAGTTGCCCGTCTGGCTGAGGACCCACTCCTCGGTGCGGGCCTTGTTGCTGGTGATGTTGCCGCCCGAAAGGGTTCCGCGTTCGGACTTGACAAGGCGGTTCAGGTCGTCGTAGGTGTACTTCTCGTCCTTGCCGACGGCCATGGCCCGCCATTCTCCGCAAACAATCCCGCGGTGGGGCCATTCAGCCGAACACTCCCGCGCCTGGCCGGCACCAAAAGTTGGCAGTTCTCAATCCTGGTCACTTATCAGGTGTTTCCGGCTTTCGGACGGATTACGAGATGACCGGAACGAGAACCATCAAATACAGAATCGCAATACCGATTGCCACAGCCCGCCGCCCCCCATTCTTGTCGAACAGGCCAACATACCCATCCGCCACGGCCCCAAACAACCAAATGCTCCCGAACGTAAGGTGCGATGCAGTTTCGGTCAGTCCTGGCAATCGCCCATTGGCGTCGTTGAACACGGATGCCGCAAGCATGGCCCCAAAGACCAATAGGTTGATAACCCACCCACCCACCCCTACCTTCGCATTACCTTTCATATTCCACATACCATGGTTCCGATCCAGTGCTAAGGCACTATTACTATGGAGGTCTTGATGTTCCATGACCTCATCATGCCTCTTACCAGACGGGTAATCCCTTTGGGCGCAACGTTCTTGCGCCATTCGTCTCTGCTCTCGTCCGTTTCGCAGCCAATGACCCCGAGATCTGCAATTCCATACCGTGTGTATTTGTCGCCTGGCAATTCGCCTTTTCCCCCGTTCCAATAAGCATTCCCGGGCCCGTCCTTTCTCGTGTAATCGTGGGTGTCCTTCAATGAACTCATGTTGCCGGCCGCCCCATGGCCAATGTACAGAAACTTGTAGATGTTCGCCGATTGGAGATGTTCCAGTATTGTCTCTTTGGTTGTGTTCCAGGTGTTTGTGTATACTACCTTCAGCCCTTCGCTCGTCCATGCCTTGTACACTCCACTTTTCAGGCCCATAAGGCCATACCCCAAAGCCCCCCATGTATATGTTGCAACATCGATATAGCCAATATTCGGAACGCTGACCTCGACCCCAGGACATACTCTTGTGTTGATTGCCTCGTCGCTAAGACTTGCTGGCCCACCCGCTTCAACGAACCACATCGTAGTCCCCTTTTCTGTCTTGATCTCGCCGCCACCCCAGAGCGCGAATTGCTTGGCGTCAAGCTTGATGGCGTCGGCCAGGGTCTTGAGGGTGTCGTTCCCTCCAGCCGTAGCAATGGCCCTGTCTTCTCCCTTTCTCTCCACCTTCCACACCATGCCAGTTGGGTCAAGCCTGTTCGCTGAATTGTTCCCACAATAGGCGTACAAACCCATCCCGTTTCCGTACTCAATCGGGTCCCGCTGCAACCACCACCCCAGTCCCGGGTGGTAGACGCGGTGGCGGACGTGGTAGAGGCCGGTGTCGGGGTCGTAGTGGTAGCCGCAGAAGAGGATTTCGTTGGCTTTGGCGCTGGTGTCGGAGGCGCTGCCCCAGCTGCCGTCGTAGAACTTCACGGTCCCGTAGGGGTCGTAGACGCAACGTTCCACGACCGTGCCGGAGGTGTTGTCGACCAGGGCTTTCACGTTCATGTTGGCGTCCGTGAGGTAGTACAGCCGTTCGTCCAGGCCGCTGCCGGTGAAGCTCACATCCCCGCCGGAGGCCGCGTCCCGGTCGCGGAGGACCGGGGCGTCAATGTACCGCGGGCTCCAGACGTATTGTTCGTACAAGGCCGTGGTAACGGCCGGCTCGGCCCCGCCCGTGCGGGTGCCCGTGTCGGTCTTGGCCGTCTCGAGCATCTGCCAGGCGACGTTATAATAATACTCCCGCACGTGCCAATAGCTACCCCCAGCAGGGGTCAATTTTCGGATCTGCCGCCCGAGCCCGTCGTAGCGGTACTCGGCCACCGTGGTCTCGCCGTCGGCCACCTTGACCAGGCGGTTCCAGGCGTCGTAGGAGCAGGCGTAGGTGCTCGCCGGGTCGCCGGGGAGTGTGTGACCACCCGAAGACCGGGCCGGCCATGGAAAGGTCCGTCACCCGGTCCCTCGGTGTCGCGTTCCTATTATTGTCGTACTCGAACGGGCCGTCGTTCCCACAGCAGCCATAGGGCTTGTACTGGGAGTCGAGTTGGTACCAGTGGTTCATCGGCAATTCGCAACTCTGTTCCGCCGACTGGCCCGAGGCCGGGGCCGCAAAACACCACATCGCCGCCAATGCCGCCAGGACCGGAAAGGCCCTGCTCGCCGCCGTCTTCACGCCCGACGTACCGCCGACTTGCCCTTGGTTGTCCATCGATCCGTTTCTCATTGTTCCAACCCTTTCCTGCTTGGGTGTCATCTGTCTTACGTGTGTCCCGCACCCGGCCCGCGCCCGCCGTTACGGCGCCGCCGGCGCCGCCAAGGCGTTCTCCAACGTCCCCGTCAGGCGCCATTTTCTCTCGGCCTCTTCCCGGGCCGCAAAGTGTGCCCGCTTCGCCGCCAGGTACTTCTCGTTGTTGCCGCACAACTCGTCAAAGTCCTGCTGCAGCCGGGCGAACGAGTCCTTGGCCTCGCCGGCGAACTGCCCGGCGATGCTGTCCAGAAAGGCCTGCCCCTTGGCGCGCTCGACGATATAGGCGTACCCCATCGCGATCCGCCGGGCCACGTACAGCCGCGTCTCGTCCGACTCGGCCGCCGCGTAGGCCTGATTGATGAACTTTCGCCCCTCGAAGGGGTCGGTCGCCCCACACATGTTGACCGTCTGGGCGTAGGCCCGCGCCATCAGCCAGTAGGCCTGGGCGTCGCCCTTGGTGGCGGCGATCTTGTCATCGAGGTACTTGACCCACTCCATCGGCGTCGCCGACAGGCAGTGCGACCACGCCAGCACTTCCCAGGCCCCCGCCCGCGCGTGCCCCTTGTCGTTGGTCAGTTCAGCGTACAGCGGCTGACGGCTCTTGGGCGTCAACATCACCGCGCCCAGTTCCCTGGCCGAGACGGGGCAGTGTTCCCACGGCCCGGCGTCGAGCTTGCCCTGGCGGGCGACGATCGTCATCAGTGTCGCGAACTCGTCGAATCCGCCGTGAATCTTCAGATCGGCGAACAGAGATGACATGTTCACCATCTCCGCGCACTCGATCCAGTCGGGCTTGACGACCACCAGGCCTTTACAGGCGCGAAGAGCCCACCGCCCAGGCTTCTGGCTGTCACGGCCACGCCAGGCGCGGGCGACGTCCTTGCAGACCGACCAGTCCACCTTGCCCGCCGCCCACATCGGCTCGAGTTGCTCCAGCAACGTGTCGGCCTGGGGATCGCCGAGTTGGCGACAGAGCGACGCGATCGCCAGGGCCTCGCCGTCGGAGAGCTTCTGCATGTCCGCCGGATCGGGCGCGTAGGCCGCTCGAATCCCCGCCAGCCACGTCGCCCGCGACGGCGCCCCCAGGTCCGCCGACATCTTCTTCACCAACTCCCGCCACTGGGCCGGGGCGACCGTCCGCGTCGCCGCGGCACTGGCCAGGTGCTGCTTCTCGATCAGGGCGACCAATTGCTTCCGCCCGGCCTGGCTTGTGGCCTCGGGGCCGCGGAGGCTTTCTTCCATCGACAGCAGGTCCTGCCCGGTGGGCGGCTGATCCGCGACAGGCTTGTCCGTGACGACCGGCTGATCCGCCGCGGGGTCGTCCGCCCACGCCCCCCCGCCGGCCAGTGCCACCACCAAACCCGCCGCCAGCCAAATCGTCCCGATCCGAAATGTCGTCGTTTTGTTCACGGCTGATCCGTCCTTTCCTGCGAAAGCCAACCGCCTGTGTTATGTCTTTGCTGTTATGTCTCTGACCGACCCGAGCCGGCTATTTCGAGTTTTTCTGCGCCAGCCACTGGCCCAGGAGGGCCTTGCCCTGCCCGCCGCCCAGCGATTCCAGCGTTCGGCTCAGGGCCTGGGCGTCGGCGGGCTTCAATGCCGCCAGCGCCCCCGGGGCCTCGACGTACGCCGCCCGCAGCCGGCTGGCCCACCGGAGGCGGGGCTTTTCCCCCAGGCTCTTGCCCACCGCCTCGACCGCCTGAGCCCACCCCGCACAACCGATCGCCCGCGTCGTCTCCACGTCGCCCAGGTACTCCGCCTCGACGTGCGAGAGCACCCGCGCCTGGGCCTTCTTGCCCAACTCGCCCGCCTGGGCCGACTCGCCCAGCTTCGCCGCCAGCCCCGTCAACGCCGCCAAGTCCCCCTGCTTCCACGCCTCGGTGTTCTCCACCCACGCCATGAGCACGTTCGGCGCCGCCATCCCCGCCTGCTTGAGGAGCTCTTCCAGCCGCCCGCAGTCCTCCGCCTTCAGGCCCGCCAGGGCACCGGCGTCGTCAACGTAGGCCGAGTGGATCTTCCGGGCCCATCCGACCGGCGCCGGCAACTTGCCGAACGCCCCGACCAGCCCGCTCAGCCCCTCCAGCCCGATCGCCCGGGCCGCCCCGGGATCGTCGAGGTATCGCCTCTGGGCAAAGCCGGCCAGTTTCGTCAACGCCGCCTGGGCGGGCGGGCCCAACGCGGTCAGCTTCCCGGCCAGCTCCGTCAGCGAACCGGCGTCCAATCCCTTGGCCGCTTCTGTCCGAGTCACCCATTCGACCGTCACGAGCGGGCTGCGAGTTGATCCTAATTGCCCCAGGACGCCTTCCAGCGTCCCGCAATCGGCCCTGGAAAGCGTGCCCAGCCCCGCCACGTCGGCCACGTACGCCCCCCACAACCTGGCCTCCCAGGCCTTGGCGATTTCTGGAGCAAGGCCCTTGCTCAACGCCCCCACGAGGTCAGCCCATGGACCCACCGGCGCCGACCGCGCCGACTCGTTACCCGCCAGGTACTTGTCGCTCACGTGCTTGACGATCTGCCCGACTGCCGCCGCTCCCGCGGGCCCGGCGGCGATGGCGCTGCGGGCTATGGCGCCTAACTCCGGCATGCTCGCGGGGCTGGCCCAATTGCCCCAGCACCCCCTCCAGCGCCGCCGCGTCGCTGTAGGGCAAACCCGCCAATGCCCCCGCGTCGGCGACATACGCCGCGTGCAACCTCTGGCCCCACCGGGCCGCCCGATCCGGGCCTATCACCTTCGCCGACGACTCGGCGAACGCCGACCATTGCTCCATCGTCACCGACCGTGTCGCTCCGGCGTCGGGGCCCAGGAAGCCGGCCTCGATCCGCTCGGCCACCCGTGCCCGGACCGGGTCGCCCCCGGCCCCCGCGAACCGAAGCCACCGCAGGACCTGTCGCAGCGATTCGCTGTCGGCCGACTTGACCTTGTCCGACGAGTTCACCCACGCGACGACGATGTCCGCGCCGGCCTTCCCGGATTTCAGCGTAAGCGCCACCGCCCGGGCGGCCTGGAGCACTTCCTCGGCGCTCAGCGTGCTGATGGCCCCGGCGTCGGGAACCAGTTCTCGCTGGATCATCCCGAGCATCTGGTCCCGGGGCGATTCCGGAATGTCCTGCCCCATGAGCATGAGCACGTTTACCCACGGGCGGATGTTTACCTTCCCGCTTGCCCGGGCCTGCTCAAATCGCTCTCCGGCGTGTCGGGCCAGTTGCCCGCACTGGGCCTCCTTCGCGGGCCCCCAGGCCTTCAGCCGGACGAATTCCGCCGCCAGGGCGGGCGGGTCCATCGCCTTCCAGGCCTCCGGGGCCTCCTGGCCCCATGCCGATGAAGTCGTCACAGCCGCCAGGATCGCCCACGCCGCCGTGCCGGACCGATATGCCCAGTTCATGCCCGTGCCCTTTCCGGACGTCCTGCCGCGTCGCATGTCCGCCGTCGTCCACATCGCCGCCTTCCCTCTTGACATAACATGCCGCGCCGCACTCCCGCCGGCCGCGGTACAACACCTATGTTAGTGATTAATAGGAGCCACCTAGTATGTCGTCAACAGGAAAATTATTAAATTATGTCGTTCCGGATTCCCGCCGGGCGCGGCGGTTCGGCATGCCCTCATTTAGGGCCGCCCAGAAGCGTATCGGCCTCCGGGGCCGCCCCTTCCCACGCCGCCTCCACCACGCCCTCCGAGAGCACCGCCACCGTCGGGCTCGTGACGAACCACTCCCGCCCCGGATCCAGTTCCAGCCATACCACGCCGTCGGCGTCCGCCCCTCGGGGCCGTGAGCCGGGCTCCGGCCGGGCCAGTTCCACCATCGCCATGCCCGCCCCGTACCTCTGGCGGATCGCCCGGGCCATCGTGCGATAGCGGGGCATCGCTTCCCGGCAGGAGAGACAGTTCTTCCGGAACAGCATCACCACCCACCGCCCGCGGGCCAGTTCGCCCCCGCCCTCCATGTGGGTCAACAGCGGGAAGCCCTTGCCGGGCCACTCCTGCGGGCGAAGGAGCACCATCCGCCCGGGCCCGGATACCTGCCCATCCTGCGTTACTCTTTCCGGGGACCCACTCGCGATGCCCAGGCCCGCGGCGGCGCCCAGCACGACAAATGCCCCCAAACCCTCAATGGCTCGCCACCGCGCCCGGGCCGCCCCTTCGTTCCTGCCTGGCTTCGGGCGAAACGTCAACAGGGCCGTTACAACGGCCGCGTCCAGTACGAACGTGTACCACGGGTTAACCGGCACCGCCCCGAAACACCCGCAACTGGCCTCGCCGCGGAGTCCCTTGGCCAGCGTTACCCCGCAGAAGGTCCCAAAGCACGCCAGCACGACCGCCCAGCCCGCCCTGCGATACACCCCCGTTACCAGCCACACGCCCAGGAAGATCTCCGCCTCGACCCACCCGGCCGGCGCCCACCGGGTAAGGAAGAGGTCGCCCCGCGTCGGCGGCTCCGTCGCCAGGCGATAGGTTTCCATGCCCGCCGCCACGAGCAGGACGGCCGCCACCAGCAGGCGCAGAATGTCATACCCCCGCCCTGCGTCCGGCGGGCGGCGAGTTGTTGCATGGTTCGTCGGTTCTCCGCCCGTCATAGGTCACCCCGAGGCCTCGCCGAGTCTGTCCGCCGGCATACTATACCAGCCGGGCCTGCAGCGGTACTAGTAGTAATGATGAAATTAGTAAATGATGTTGCACCGCCCGTTCGGACGGCGGTAGAGTATAGAGGGCGTTATGAGGATAAGTACTATGACACGCAGGACAGGCGGAAACAAGCCGATCGTGGGAATGGACCCTCGGGTCCGGACGCGGGGGAGGTCGTGGGGGCCCGTCAAGGCCGCCCTCTTCCCGTTCTGCTGCGGGGCGCTGGTCTCGGCCGCGGCGTTCGTGTTCCTTCCGCTGGAAGAACGCCAGGCGGCCCCGCCCGGCTCGCCCGCCGGCATGGCCCGGCGGACGGTGAAATCCGACGTCGCGGCGCCGCGGGATGTGTCCAACACGTCAGCCCGCGGCGGCCTCATGGACGCAACGGCGGAGCTCCGCCGGATCGAGGAATTGAACGCCCGGAACCGCCAACTGACCGCCGCCGCGGGAGGAGCGATTAATCGCCCGGGCGGACCGGCTGGCTGGCCCGCTGCGTCCGGCACGCCCAGGACCTCCACACCTCCGCCGGGCACACTCGCCCCCAGACCGCCCGCTGAAGCCGGGGCTTTCCCTTTCGCCCCTGTACCCAACGGGCGGTAGAATGCATCCCGGCCCACGGCGCAAGACGCGCGACGGGCCGGGAAGGGTTGGCCGGCGAGTATGAAGATCGATCTGAGCGGACGCGTCGCGGTCGTCACCGGAGCGGCGGGGGAATTGGGGCGGGTGATGGCTCGCACCCTGGCCGAGTGCGGGGCGAACGTGGCGATCGGCTATCTCAAGAGTCAGGACAAGGCCCTGGCCCTGCGGGATGAACTGCGGGGCAAGGGAGCTCGAGCGACGGCGATCCAGGTCGACGTCGGGTGCGAGGAGTCCGTCTATGCGATGCGGGATGCGGTGACGGCGGAACTGGGCGAGGCGGGGATCATCGTCAATAACGCGGTGGCCGCCTATGACTGGACCACGCTGCTCAAGCAGGACGTGAAGGACTTCGAGGGGCAGTTCCGCACCTGTGTGATGCAGAATGTGCTGATGGCCAAGGCGTTCGTGCCCGGCATGATCCGGGCCGGGTGGGGGCGGGTGATCGCCATCAGCACGGAATGTGCGATTTCCGCGGCGGCCGGCACGGGGGCGTATGTCTCGGGCAAACGCGGCATGGACGGCGTGCTGCGGGTGCTGGCAAAGGAAGTGGGCGAACATAACATCACGGTCAACCAGGTGGCCCCGGGCTGGATGATCAGCGATCGCGTGCGGGCCTCGGGCACGGAGCGGAACGAGGCCTATGAAAAGGCCGTGCCCCTGCGGCATCGCGGGCAGGACCAGGACATCGCCAACGCGGTGGCGTTCCTGGCCAGCGACCTGGCGGGGTTCATCAGCGGGGCGTTCCTGCCGGTGTGCGGGGGGAACGTGATGGTGGGGGTCTGAGATCTCAAATCTCAAATCTCAAATTTGAAATCTCAAATCTCAGATCTCAGATTTCAGATTTCAGATTTGAGATTCGAAATCCTCTGATCGGCCGCGCCGCTCATCGGGCCGCGCCGGCGGGGACTTTGCCGGCGAGGTACTTGTCGATGGCCTGGGCGGCTCGCTTGCCGTCGCCCATGGCCAGAATGACGGTGGCCCCGCCGCGGACGATGTCGCCACCGGCGAAGACGCCCGGGAGGCTGGTCATCTGATCGGCGTCGACCTCGATGTTGCCCCACTTGTTGACCTTCAGCCCGGTGCAGGTGGCGGTCAGGAGGGGGTTGGCGCTCGTGCCGATGGCGACAATGGCGACCTCGGCGGGCAGTTCGAACTCGCTGCCCTGGACGGGCACGGGGCGGCGTCGCCCGGAGGCGTCGGGCTCGCCCAGTTCCATCCGCTGCATCCGCACGGCGCGGACCCAGCCCTTCTCGTCGCCGAGGATCTCCAGCGGGTTCACCAGGAACATGAATTCGATGCCTTCCTGTTCGGCGTGTCGGACTTCCTCGAGTCGGGCGGGCATTTCGGCCCGGCTGCGGCGGTAGGCGAGGATCGCCCGCGACGCCCCCAGCCGCCGGGCCGTGCGGACCCCGTCCATCGCCGTGTGCCCGCCGCCGAAGACCACCACGTTCTTGCCGCGGACGACGGGCGTGCGGCTGTCGGGCTTGTAGGCGCCCATCAGATTCACGCGAGTGAGGTATTCGTTGGCGGAGTAGACGCCCTTGAGGTTTTCGCCGCGGACATTGAGGAACACGGGCAGCCCGGCCCCGTTGGCGACGAAGCAGGCGTCGTACTGTTCCATGATCTGCCCGATGGTGAGCGTTTTGCCGACGACGACGTTGCACTGGATGTCGACGCCGAGTTTCTTCAGGTTGTCCACTTCGCGGTCGACGATGGCCTTGGGCAGGCGGAACTCGGGGATGCCGTAGCGGAGCACGCCGCCGGCGTCGTGGAGGGCTTCGAGGATGGTCACATCGTAGCCCAGGCGGGCCAGTTCGCCCGCGGCGGTCAGCCCGCCCGGGCCCGAGCCGACGACCGCGACGCTCTGGCCCTTGCGGGGCGGGAGAGCCGGCTCGCTCGGGTTGGCGGCGTCCCAGTCGGCGACGAACCGCTCCAGCCAGCCCACCGCGACGGCCTCGCCCTTCTTGCCCCGCACGCACAGGCTTTCGCACTGCACTTCCTGCGGGCAGACTCGCCCGGTGGTGGCGGGCAGGGCGTTGTCGGCCCGGAGGATATCGGCGGCGGCGCGGAAGTTCCCGGCCGCCAGGTGTTCGAGGAATTCCGGAATCCGCACGCGGACGGGGCAGCCCTCGATGCACGGGCGGGTTTTGCAGGAGAGGCACCGGGCGGCCTCGCGAACGGCGGCGGCTTCCGCGAGCCCGAGGTTGACTTCCTTGAAGTTTCGCGACCGCGGGCCCGCCGCCTGCTCCGGCATGCTCGTCCGCGGGATGGCCATGCGGGCCTTGGGCGTCAGGTCCGCCGGCAGGGCCTCCAGCACGGCGATCTGTTCCTCCAGGTGGCAGTGGTCGTCGCAGTGGACGGCGGCCGGTTCGGCGAGATGGCGGTTTTCGCCGTAGGCCCGCTGGCGGCTGGAGAGCTCCTTGAAGTCCACCAAGTGCCCGTCGAACTCCGGCCCGTCGACGCAGGCGAAGAGGATCTTGCCCCCGACGGTGACGCGGCAGCCGCCGCACATCCCCGTGCCGTCGACCATGATCGGGTTGAGGCTCACGATGGTCTTGACCTTGTACGGGCGGGTCTGCTCGGCGATGGCGGCCATCATCATCACGGGCCCGACGGCGAACACCGCGGCCGGGCGCTGCGATTCATCCGCCAGCAGTTTGCCCAGCGGGGCGGTGATCAGCCCCTTCTCGCCCAGCGAGCCGTCTTCGGTCGTCACGAGCACCTGGCTGCTGAACACGGCCAGGTCGTCTTTCAGGATCACATACGGCGCCGACCGCCCGCCGATCAGCGTAATCACTTCGTTGCCCGCCTCGGCGAGGGCCTTCGCCAGCGGATACAGCACCGCCGTGCCCACCCCGCCGCCGACGCAGACGACGCGCCCGAACTTCTCGATCTCCGTGTGCTTGCCCAAGGGCCCCGCCACATCCCGCAGCGAACCGCCCACGGGGATATCGACGATTTCCCTCGTGCCCGTCCCGACGGCCTGGATGATCAGCACGATCGTGCCGGCCTTGGCGTCGGCGTCGGCGATGGTCAGCGGGATCCGCTCCCTGCCCTCGGCGGAACGGACGATCACGAACTGACCCGGCTGGCGGGCCTGGGCGATTCGCGGGGCCGCCACGACCAGTCGGTACACGTTCTCG
>JAPLNA010000150.1 GCA_026693065.1 Planctomycetota bacterium | reverse complement strand
TGGATTGCCCGCATCGTAACCGGTATCGGTGGGGCTCCAAGGGGCAAACGCGTAGTTGGGCGTGCCCTGCTCGTTAGTAAACTTGTACGCCGCCTGATTGCCGGTACTCGTGTTCAGCCAGTTGACGAACTGCGCCGCCTCGTACCAACTCACACGATCAGTCGGCACGTTCGTGCCGGTGAAGTAGGAACCGAGGCTGTAGCCCCCATCGGAGCCCGTCGGCGTGCCGTAGGCGGCCTTGAATGTGTTCCACTGGTCGTTGGTGATCTCGCGGGTGCCCATGCGGTAGTCGCGATTGACGATGCCGTAACTCCCGGTAGGGTTCGTAGCGCCGGAGATCGTCACGAAGTCGATCGTGAATTCATTCCCGGGCGTGCCAAAGGTGTCGGCCCGCGCCGTAGTGCCGGACGCAATCGCGACCAATGCCAAACCTATTGAACTCAGTTTGCTGAACATGGCAGTTCCTCTCCTTGGCTGTAACCGTTCACCCGGGATTTCCCAGATAGGCTCTTGCCCACGACCGCCGTGGGCCGTTTCCATGGTCCTATCACGTTCTCGTTCATTGTCAAGCACTTCCTGCTCGAACTGCGGGACTTTCTTCAAGGCGGGTTGTCGAGGGGGAAAAGGAAGCTCATTCGCGACTCATCCTTTCCGTCGCCGACGACCCGCTGAGGAGCCGCCCGCGTTCTGCTTTGATCGTGGTGTAGGGCTGTTTCCTTTGCTTCCACAACATCGCCAACCCGCCCAGGGCCAGCAGGGACAGCGTTGCCGGTTCGGGGGCAACGCCCTCGAAACCCAGTTCCCCGATAGTCACCCAGTTGAGGCCGCCCTGCGTTGACAGAACCGTAAGATCCACATACCTCATATCAACCCTATCCGAGAATGGGAACACCTCTGCAGTTCCCGGGCTGACCACGCCGCTGATGGTTGCGGAGAAACTCGCGGTGGGACCGACCGCCGTCGTGCCATCGCCCCTGTAGAAATCTAAATCGAAATCCTTGACGTTGGCGTAGGTCGCGTTGGAATAAGGACCGTGCACCACTGACCAGAGGTAGAACGTGTTCAGCGCGGCCACTTCATAGCCAAAATCGAGGCGAATGGTCGAATAAACGCATGGGGCGGAATGCCAGTACGACCCATTATTGTGCGTATATGTATAAGTCGAAGTGCCGGAAAGCGGCGTGGACATGCCCTGGCCGTCAAACATATTCGTGGCGGCATACGCCGCGCTCCATTCACCCATTGGATTCGAGACGATTGCCACGGGTTGGATAAAGGTTGCCTCGGCACGCTGTGTCCTCGATGTTGCCACAATCGCGGTCAACGCAACGACAATTGTCATCCCACGTCTCATGTCCTCTCCTTTCCCGCGCGGCCCAGCCGTGCATCCGCACGCGCCAACCCGGCAAGGGCGTCAACGCACGTTCACACAGCGCCCCGGCCTTGGCAGGCGGACACTCGCCGGTACGGCCAGCACGGGAATCACCAACAAAATGTGGAGGGGTCTTGGCTCTCGCTCTGGACTCGGCAGGCTCTGCCGACTGTTCCGCCGCTTCCGCAAGCAGAATAAAAAAGACGCTAATCGACATGTACGGAGGTGTCAAGCAAATTCGCTCACAATCAGTTAGAATTACTGTCGGTGCGGTGTTCGCCGTATTCGGGTTGCGGAGGCAGCCTTGGCAGGCCCGGAGATGCGACCCACGGGCAGTCTACCGGCCCTCGCCACGACGGCGAACGGCGCGCCAAATCGACGATCGGCACTGGGGAGGCCCAGGAGCCGTCCTGGCGGAGATCGTCGATCCTGGCGGCGCGATGCTCATGTTCCTCCCGCACCGCGGGGCCAAGAGAACGGGCGGCTCCCGTTGCGGAGAGAGCCCCCCGTTGTTGGTTGCTTCTAACCTGTGTGCGTTACTGCGAGACTACCGACGGTTGCGGCGACGAATCAGGGCCGCCACGCCGCCCAGGGCCAGCAGCGACAGCGTCCCGGGTTCGGGGACGGTGCGGTCGTATGCGACGCCAACGATGATATCGGGACTCAAATAGAACTCAGGATAGACGAGGGCCGAGGTGGCGGTGTAGTCAAGAGTAGCAGTGAAATCCACGTCGACCGCAAACCGTTCGGTGCCTGCGAACGAGGCGATGTTCGAGGGAGAAAAACTCTTGCTGAATGAGGTGTAACAGTAAACGCTCTGGAAACCGCCGGGATCGGAGGTGCTGAAAGTGTCCCTGAGCGTAAAAGTTTCGGTCGGGCCGAGAATGAAAGTGGCGGTGAGTATGCCGGAAAACGAAGCAGAGGTGAACATGTCCGGAGCGCTGACATTGCCAAAATACGCCCCAGGAGAACAGTCGAAATTGATGGTGACAGCGTCGACAGGAACATCACCGGCACGATCCAGATAGCAGCGGTAGTGGAAGGGAGGGAAAGAGGGAGTGTCGGAAGCCGCGTAGAAAGGAGGGCTCGTGCCTGACCATGTGACTTCGGCCGAAACCTGGCTTGCCAGCATCAGCGTTCCTGCCACCGCCAGGATTGTCACCGTTGTCCTTTTCATCGTGCTTCCTCGTCTTTCTCGCCGGATTGGGCCGGCCCCTCTCTTGCCCTCTGTGGGCACCTTCGACATTGTGGACGCCCCCGCCAAGCCGGGCAGAGGCATTGCTGCGTCCTCCGCCTGGTCTGGCACGACCTTGTAACGTTGAGGCTTTTCAAATCAGGCCCGGCGACGCCGGCGAATCAGGGTCGCCACGCCGCCCAGGGCCAGCAGGGCCACCGTGGCCGGCTCGGGAATGGCGACCGGGACCGTCAACGCCGTTAGGTACCCAGTGTAGTGTTCGCCGGTTACTGGGCGGTGGAGGTATCCAACGGCCGGAACCTGATATCCCCAATACGTCACGATCACGGCGTCCCCCACACCGGGCCGCACATTGTCGGCTACGAAGCTAAGGGAGGCCGTCGTGCCACTTGGGTAAACGGATCTATCCCCTATCCCCATGAATTCAAGCATTCGTCCATCAGCCCCCGCGTTACTGTCGAACCAGTGGGGATACATGGGCGCGTCCCAATTCGGAGTGTCTACGCTCGTCCAGTAGAACTGACTGGGTTCTGGGTAATAGATGACAGGGACCTGCACTTCGGTGATAATCGCGTCCGTGGGGATGACCAGTTGCAGAATATCAAAGCCCGAGTACGTCGTAGCCAGTTCGTCCGTGATGTTCGTGATGCTGTACGCGAATCGGTACTTGTCGGCACCCAGTTGCGTGACGGTGGTCGACACAGAGTATTGACCCCCCAGGGGTATGGCCGAGGTGACCCCCGTCAGCGATAGACTCGAAAGTGCCGCCGCAACCAATCCCAGCATCATCTTCCGCTCTTGCATGATCCGTCCCTTCCTTCTTCCCGGCACGGCCGGTGTCTGTCTGCAACCGAAAAGCCCACTTTGCGAGGCAGCGACCGCGCAGAAGCTGACCAACTCGATCAGAAACTTGGCCCTGTGGCCTCGACCAAGGGGTGAAGGGGCGAGATACTGCACTTCGCTCCTGCCCTCGCATTCAGTCGGCCGGCTCAGGCCGTTTTCTGCTGGACCCCGCCGGATTCCCGGTGGAGGTCGAACCACGGCTGAGAGTCTACCACGCCAGCCCGGTCTTGTCAGTAAGGAAATGCAGAATCACGGGCAAGGTATTTGCCTGACTCTGCGTAGGTGCCCCAGCTGCCCACCCGCCGCCCCCCCATCGTCACGCTCTTCCCGCCGCGCCGACAGCCGTCTTCTGACCTCGGCCAACTGTGCCAGCGGTTTTTCCACTGAAGTCCGGCAGCGTCTCCACCGCCCCTGCCACGTCCAGCAGCACCGGATCGGTGTAGTAGGTCATCGTCAACTCCATCCGGCTGTGGCGCATCGCGGCCATGGCGGTACGGGGATGAACGCCGGCGGCGGAGAGGTGGGTGCCGAAGGTGTGGCGAAGGGCGTGGATGTCAATCACACGGCCGCGGGGGTCGGTCTTGTATCCATCGGCGTTGCCGGGGCCACAGACCACTCCTGCGGGCCAGGGGGAACTACGAGAACTTCAGGGATCCACCTGACCTACAGGTTGTGGGCCCTCGGGCGGAAACCACTACGTGCGCAGTGCAAAATAATTCTGAAGATTTCTTATCTCCTTCACCCAACTCCACTTGGCAGGTTGGCCGTCCGGGTACTCGACCCAAAAGGTTGTGGATTTACCATGTATTATGAGGAGATGTGTGCGTGTTTGTCGGCCGCCGATGCGGGCGGCCAGGCCGATATTCGACAAGTGAAGAAGGCCGGTCTCGCTGGTATCCTCGAAGTATCCTTTGAGTATCCCTGAAGCATCCTTTGAGTATCCTTTAAGCATCCTTTGAGCATCCTCTAAGCATCCCAAATCGGCGGGCGGCGGGGGTGGAATAAAATGGAACCATCGGCGGGAAAACGAGTTGCGGCTTGGAGGCCAGGGCGCACGGAGGTTCGAAGGATACTTGCCGCAGGGACGCCCGCGGTTCGCGCAGAAGAAGACCCGCGAAAGCGAGGCCTTCGTGTCATGGGTGCTCGGTGGCCGGGTGGATCTGCCCTACCGGCCGGCGAGTTCCTTCCGCCGCACGCGGGCGGTGACGCCCCAGGCGCGGCCGTGGTTGGTCGAGAGGGCGAACGTGATCCGGTTGACGCCTTTCCGCCAGGAGACGTTGGCGGCGTACTTGCCGATGCTCGCCGGGTTGGTGGCCTCGGGCTGGCAGTCCACGACGCGGCCGTTGACCCAGACCTTGACCGGCCCGTCGGCCCCGTAGGACAGCGAGCCGCGACAGGGGCGGCTCAACCGGGCGGAGGTCTCGAGGTAGATCAGCCCGTCCCCGCCGCCGTGGAAGCAACGGACGTCCGCGAGTTCACCATGGCCCAGGAAGGGCACGGGCTGCTTCACGAGCCCCGCTCGCGGCGGGCGGACGGCGGCGATGTCCGCCACCGGGGGCTGGAGCAGGCTGGCCTTGTACTCGCGGATGACCGACGCCGGGGCGGGATCCCTGGGGTACTTCTGCCAGGTGTTTTCCCAGGCTTTTATCCGGCGGATGGAACCGGCCTGGCCGCCGCGGATGAGCCCGATGCGGCCGGTGGCCGGGCCCGGCAGGCTGTGGCACTCGATCAGGAAGTCCTCCAGGTAGACTTCCAGCAGCGGGCCTTTGACGAGCAGGCGGAAGCGGGCCGTGCTGGCGAAGGGCATCTCGCGATCCACGCGTCTCTCGGCCGTGAAGCCTGTTCCGTCGGGGCTGACGGGCCCGAACTCGGCCCGGCCGACGTGGTCGAACAGGATCGCCGTTCCGGCGTTCCGGGCGTATTCCACATAGAGGCCTCGCGGCGCACCGAGGGGCTTGGGCAATTGCAGTGTGCCTTCGAGGACGAATCCGTAGGAGGCATCGAGCTTGCCGCCTAGCATGGCCACAGGGCCGGCGGCCCGGGCCGGCGCGGGAGTCAAATCCACGGGTTTGTGTTTGAGGGCCTCGTTCCCGGGCCACCAGGTCAGACGCAGGTTGCCTTCGGCGTCAAAGTGCGTCCCCTTGAGAGGCGCGGCGAACACCTGCCAGGGGCGGCTGACGGAATGGTGGCAGACCAGCAGCCCCGAGGGCGATTGAAAGAAGCGGGCGAAGTACGTGTAGGGCATGCCCTGGAGGAAGACGCGGTTGCGGGCGGCGGGCCTGAAGGGCCCCTCGGGCTTGTCCGCGATCAGCGTCTCCATGCGCCCGTCGGTGCCGAAGAGCATGACGTACCGATCGCCGACCTTCTCGATGGCCCCGACCTCGCCGGCGCCGACGCCGATCGCGTAGGGCGGCTTGAGGGCACGCCACGTGATGCCGTCGAGCGATTCACCGAACCCGAACCGGCCGCACGTCTCGGGCTTGGGCGTCGCGGTCCAATAGCCGTACAGTCCGCCGCCCGGCCGAGCGATCGTCCAGATGCAGTCCCACCGGCCGTTGCGTTCGTACCAGCGTTCGTCCTGCACGAATTCGTGGGCCGGGCCGCACTTGGTCCAGTGAATCTGGTCGTCGGACTGCGCGAAGAAAACCGTCTGCCGCTCCGGGCCGTGGCAGGAGTAGTTGGTCTGGAAGCGAGGCGCGCCGCCCGGGACGGGGTTTCGCCACGTGGAACCCGAGCCCAGGTGCATCTTGCCCTCGTCCCGGATAATCACGGGGCCGACTTCCGTCCAATGCACGCCGTCGGGCGAGGTCGCCAGCGAGACGTTGTTCGCCCCGCGGGCGTCCGTCTTCGTGTCGCACGCGAGGTAGAGGTAGTACAGGCCGCCCTCGTGTGTCATCCACACGTCCCACATGGCGCCGGTTTCTTTGGATCGTGCTCTGTAGAACATCGGAAGCCTCCTCGGGGCCAACTCCTCCGTCAGATGCCGGCGTTGGTCCGCAGGCGGAGGAGGGCCTGGACGGTTTCGGCGGGGATCTGCCCGGTGGTGTCGGGGGGCACGTCGAGCAGGAAGTTCACGCCGCCGGCGCGGCAGGAGCGGAACTGATCGGCCAGCACCTTGTCCTCGCGAGGCCGGTCGCCGGGCACGAAGAACCAGTCCTTGCCGATCGGGTCGCAGACCTCGCCGGGCATGTAGTATTTCTTGCCCTCGATTTCGCGCACCTTGTTGTACCCCCCCGCCGCCGGCAGGCTCCGCTCGATGGCGATAATATCCGACGGCCAGGCGTAGTCGACGTTGTAACTCTCCTGCGTCGAGATGCCGCTGTTCATCATGATGACGGTGTCGGGCTGCAAGGCGGCCAGGCGTTGGTAGAGGAACGTCCGGTACCCGCGGCCGAGGATGCCGGGGATGTCCACCCACGTCTCGGCGATGGGCCCGTACTGGGTAAGCAGTTCGGTCAGCTGGGCGGTCTGGAACGTCTGGTAGGCCGCCGTGGGCCCGAAGCCCTGGTCGTCCGGGTCGGAGGGCGTCTTGCTGCCGAAGCGGTTGTGGTTGTCCCACGAGCAGTAGTAGAAGCCCGGCAGCAGGCCCTTGTCCCGGCAGGCCCTCACGAACGCCCCGACCACGTCCGTCGTGTCGGCGCTCTGGGCGACGGTGTAGTCGGTCAGCTTGCTGGGCCAGAGGCAATGCCCCGCCACGTGCTTGGTCGTCAGGATGGCGTACTTCATCCCGGCGTCGCGGGCGACGGAGATCCACTGGCCCACGTCCAGGTTCGTCGGGGCGTACGCGGTGGCCGGGTCTTTGCCGTTGGGCAACTCGTTGGCCAGGAACGTGCTCATGCCGTAGTGGATGAACATGCCGTACCCGAGGGCCTCGAACGCACACAGTTTCTCGAGGGACAACCGCTGGCTGAGGTCCTGCGGCCTGATTTCCGGATTGTTGCTCACGCTCATTCCTCCCACCGACAATCTCGGCGGCTGAGTTCCCGAACGCACCTCGCCGACGACCTTCGCCGGCGCGCGTGGGCTGATTGTATCGGGGCGTCGGGCCTTGGCGAGCGAATTCCCCGCGCGGGGGGTTGGCGCTACTCGAGCACGACGTACAGGGCTTCGGGCGGAAACGTCAGGGTCGCCCCGTCGCGGGTGGCCTCGAGGGCCGCCCTGCCGAGGGGCATGCCGTTGGCGTCGAGGATGACGGCGGCCTTCAGGCCCGGGTTGCGGATCGTCACCGTCACGTCGCCCTTAACGATCTGCCACGGGGCCTTGCCGAAACTGACGACTTCCTGCCCGTCCTGGGCGCCGACCTTCGCCGGGCGGGTCTGCCAGCCCGTGGGCCGCTGGATCGTGCCCACCTGCACGAGCACGCGGCGGGAGGTCTTGAGCGGTCGCTCGTCCATCGAGACCGCCAGCACCGTCGCGTACTCGTTGCCCGAGGCGATCGTCAAGTCCGCCAGGGTGAACGTGCCGACCTTCTTCAGGAACCCCGTGACGCCCTGGGCCCTCGGGGCGTTCAGCGTGCACAGCCCCCGGCCGTAGTCCATCTCGATCTCGCCGGTGATTGATCGGACGGTCTTCTTCGCCTCATCGACATACGGGCGAAGGTCCGCCGCCATGCTGCGGGCGGGGTTGCCGCCGTATTTCACCGTCACGGGCCCGACGAGGTAGGCCAGGGGGTTCACGCCGTTCTTGACGTTGGAGAGTTTCGAGAGGGAGTCCTTGTCGCGGTTGACGTCGTAGCCGGCGTCCTCGGCGATGATGGGCATGCGGCGTTGCCAGAGGTCCTCGAGCGAGCGTTCCTCCCGCACGACGGGCTTGCCCCGGGCGACGTAGCCCAGGCGATACATCAGGGCGGCGGCGGGCCATTGGCCCAGAAGCATCGGCGTGGCGCACACCCACTTGCCCTCCGAGGGCAGGAAGCCGTTGGCCGAGCCGGGCTGGCGCCAGTCCTCCTCGCTCGTGGCGAACCAGTAGAACGCGTCCACCCCGCTGAGGGACTGATACGCCGCCACCAGCATGGGCCCCTCCGACTGGTGGCTCAGCGGGGGCACCCAGGAACTCTCGGTGACCATCATCGGAAAACCCTCGACCTGCTTGAGCGCCACGGGCAGCTCGCGGGGGCGCAGCAGCACGCTGGGGTCGGTGAACGTGTCGCCGTTGACGATCGCCCAGCCGTTGAACCGCCCCTCGTGGGCGCCGTCGAAGTAGCGGTTGACGGCCATCAACTCGTTGGCCGAGTAGCTCCACCGCTCGGCGTCGAGCATGACGACGTTGTCGGCCGTCCGCCAGTTGCCCGCGTTGACGAGCTGCTTGCAGCCGAGGTCCTTGCGGAGGTAGTCGCCGATCATCCGGTTGAAGCGGTGCATGGTTTCGGCGAGGAACTGCATCTGGTCGGAGCAGCGTTTCTGGAAGCCCTCGCCGAAGCGGTGCTGGGAGAGTTCCCAGGCGATCATGAGGGCGGCCTCGCCCCTGGCGAAATCGTCGGGGGCGTCCTGGTCAGGCGAGGGGGCCGCCCCGCCCCAGGCCTGGCGGGCCTTGTCGAACGAACCGTACTTCGTCAGCACGAACCGCCCGAACTGCCGCCGCAGCTCCGCCCGGGCCGCGCCCTTGATGCCCTGGGCGGTGTAGAACAGCAGCGAGTCTTCGTTCTGGATCTGGATGATCGCCAGGGCTCCATCCCGCGCCAGCGGCAGGCGGGTGTAGGGGTTCGTCTCGGCCAGGACCTGCTTGAGCCAGCCCTTGTAGGCGTCCTGGAGCTTCTTGTCGAAGAACAGCAGCCCCCAGTTGCCGTTTCCGCCCGAATCGAGGACGCCCATCGCCGGTTTGACGCGGGCCGGGCCCGCCCAGTAGGGCGACCAGGTGACGTAAATGCCCTCCTTCTTCATCGCCGCCACCTGCCGCCAGAGCCGGTCTCGCTCCTTCTGGTCGATGCCCGCCAGGAGCTCGCCCGTCGGGGCGTGGCGGGCCAGGTCTTTCTCGAACGCCGCGTCGTTGACGGCCCAGAATCGCGCGGGCTTGCCGTTGCCCAGGACAAAGTCGTTGCCGTCGGCCGACCGCGAGACGAAGCCGCTCTCGCCGGCGGTCTTCTCGTTGAGATCGCGAAGGTCCAGCACCGCCTCCGGGCTGAAGGTGTCCCGGGGGGGCGTGAACGCCCACGTGCGGGCGGGGGCCTCCTGCGCGGCCGCCCGGCCTGGCGCGGCCAGCGCCAGCCCCGCCCCCAGCAGCCACAACGCTCTCCTCGTCGTTCCGTACCGCGTCATGCCAGACCTCCCGGCCGGGAACCTCGCCAGCCCTGCACGATACGTCCGCCGCGTCGGGCCGTCAATGGGCGCCGGCGCTGACTCCTCCCCAGTTTCAGCGGAGGCCTTGGCGCCGTGGCGTGCGAGGCGACAGCAACCACGTCGGTGTTTGCGGCAAAGAGACGGGGATTATGGGATTGGGGGATTGAATCAAGGCAGAAGAAAGATCGAGATGGACGCGGGTGCCCGGGTTGGCCGAGGCAACGGGCCGGCTCTCTTGAGCTGTTTCCGTATCCTCCGTTTCAATCCCCCAATCCCATAATCCCATAATCCCTATCTCTTTGCCTCGATCACCGCAGGCGCTACGACGCGACCGCGGGGGCGCCATGGACCACGCCCCCCAGAAAGACTGACTCCGCAGGCGTCCGGAATGCAAACTGGGGAGGAGTAAGGCGCCGGCGAGCGAGGCGGGACGGCGGATAGACGGAATCGGTTTGGGCGTTGCAATCTCCGGCCGGTGAGGGTTCACTCGTGGGGCGCGTTGACCCAGGAACCCGACCGATTCGCGAAACCAAGGTGAACCCATGCCAAGACGACTTCCTGCGATCCTGATCCTTCTTGCGGGCCTGGCGACGCCCGGCGTTCTGGCCGCGGCCGACGCCAAGACGCTGCCGCTGATCCCCTACCCCAAGCAGATCGAGGTCAAAGGCGAGTTCGTCTTGCCGGGCGGCGCCCGGATCGTCGTCGCCGACAAGAGCCTGCTGCCCCTGGCGAACGTGCTGGCGGAGGAACTCCACCGCGTCGGCGCGGCCGTGCCGGGCGTGGCCGCGGGGGCCCCGGCCAAGGGCGATATCGAACTGCGGATCGATCCGGGCAGTGGTATACCCACGCGCTCGCCGTGGGCGACCGCATCGTCGTCGCCGGCGAGGACTACGCCGCGGTCGCTCAGGGGACGGCCTCGCTGTTGCAGGCGGCCCGCTGGGACGGACAGGCGCTGCGAGTGCCGGGCATGCAGATGAAGGACTGGTCGGTGGGCCCGTATACCGGCGCGATGCTCGACGTCGCGCGGCAGATCAACAGCGTCGACGACATCAAGGACGTGATCGTGCTCCTGCGGCTGTACAAGGGGCGCTACCTGCACATCCACTTTACCGACGACGCGATGTGGACGTTGCCCTCGCGGGCCTTCCCGAAACTCGGGCTGTACAAGGAAGCGGAGATCCGGGACCTGGTGGCCTTCGCCGAGGCGCGGGGGGTGACGATCGTGCCGGAGCTGGAGCTGACGGGGCATTCCAGCGCCATCCGGAACGCCTACCCGGAGGTTTTCGGCAACGGCGGGCTCAACGTGCTGAACATGATCAACGAGACGATGTACGAGGGGTTGGACAAGATCATCGCCGAGACCGTCGAGCTGTTCCCGACCTCGCCGTACGTGCACGTGGGCTGCGACGAGGCCAACATGAGCTACATCGACGCCGAACCGGCCACCAAGGAATATCTTCAGAAGAACCACATTCCCAACGTCTGGAAAATGTACGAGAACCACGTCGCGCGCCTGCACGAGATGGTCCGCAAGCACAACCGGAAGATGATCGTCTGGCAGGACTGCCCGCTGGGGAGCGCCGCCAAGGACGTGATCGTCATGGTCTGGCACATCGACTACAACCACGGCGCGTCCAGGGGGTACATGGACAGCGGGCGCGACGTCATCCAGGTGACCTGGACGCCCTGCGTCTACCAGAGCGTCCAGCAGGTGTACACGTGGAGCCCCTGGTCGGCCGAGACGCCGGTGGGCCCGCACAACCTGGGCTCGCAGATGCTGCTGTGGGAGCGGCCCGGGGCCGAGGGGCTGCTCAAGCTCCGCTGGAAGGTTCCGCCGCGGAATGAACTGACGTACAGCACGACGGAGCAGTTGCATCGCGACTACAGCGACTTCGGCCGCCGCCTTCGCCGGACGGACGTGACGCTGGACGCCCTGCTGACGGGGGTTCAGGTGACGGAGTCGCCCGACCCGGTCGCCCGGTGGATGGAGGCCGGGGGCAACCCCGACGGGGAAGGCCCCCCCACCCTGTTCATGCTGGCCGCCCCCTTCAAGGTGACGATGACCGCCCCCGGAGACTGCACGATCCGCTACACGCTGGACGGCAAGGATCCGGGCGCCGACTCGCCGCGGTACGAGGCCCCCTTCACCATCTCCGAGGCCCGGGGCAGCGAGCGGGCAATGCTTCGGGCGGCCGCCTTCGACGCCGTGGGCAAACCGATCGGCCGCGTCTTTCGTCGCGAGTACCTCTACAAGCCTTTCACCGTCAAGGTCGAGGGCACGGTCTCGCCACAGGACTTCCGTTTCGGGCGATCGGCCCGGGTGACGCCCCAGGACGTCGCGCCGAGCCTGACAATCCGGTATGAGACCGGGGCTGAGGTGACGGGCAAGTCGCCGGCGGTCAACGGCTCGGTCGTGGTGGCCGGCGAGAGCGACCTGGTGCTGCGGGCCTTCGGGGCCGACGGCGTGGCCAGGGGGCAGATCTGGCGACAGCACTTCTCTCGCGTCAACTTCGAGGCCGACAACCTCACCCGCGGCCGGGCCGTCACCGGCGACGCGCCGGCCGAGCAGCTCAAGCTCGCCGTCGATGGCGTGGTGGACCCGGAGCAGGCGGTGCACCTGGGCGGGGCGAAGCCGTCGCTGACGATCGCCCTGGCCGCCCCGGCTATGCTGGACGGCGTGACGCTGTTCACGCCCTGGGCGAACGAGCCGGTGTACCAGTACACGGTGGAGTTTTCGGAGGACGGGTCGGCCTGGAAGGCGGTCGCCGACGGAAGCAAAAACGACAAGGCGGCCTCGCCCAAGGGGTATCGCTGCGACTTCGCGCCCGCCAGGGCCGGACAAATCCGCGTGACCTTGCTGGGCAACAGTCGCGGGGGCGAGCGGGAACTGCTGGAGGTGCGAGCCTACGGGCCCGGGCGCCCCGATCCGTCGGCCGCCAACGCGCCACCCGTGCCGGCGGCGTTCGCCAAGACCGCCAACACGTGTCAGTGGATCGGCGGGGCGGACATTTACTGGTCCAACGCGAAGAACTGGTCTCCCGCGGCCCCGGGGGCGGGCGATACCGTCGTCTTCGACGCCGCCAAAACCAAGCTGGAACTGGAAGGCGACCGGGCGATCGGCGACCTGGTGTTCTCGTGCCCGGGCGGCTCGATCGACGCGCCGGGGCTCGTGGGGTGGAACACGCTGTACCTGGCCCCGGGCGGCCTCGTCCGCCTCAAGAGCATCGAGCACGCCGGGGGCGTCTACTGCAACCTGTCGTTCCCGGGCCAGGCCCTCATCGAGATCGAGCCCGAGTGGTATGGGGGCCCGATGCTGGCGGGCCGGATCACCTCGAAGCAGGGCTTGCTCGTCCGCCAGAAGAGCGGCGTTCCCAAGCCCCGTTGGAGCGGCGCGGTCACGCTGGGGGCCGACAACTCCAGGACGCTCTCCGGGCCCGTCACCATTGAGAACACCTGCGTGATGGCCGGTTCGGCGGGCGCGTTCGGCGCCACGGACAAGGTCGTGCTGCTCGACGGCGCGGTGGGCCACGCCGGCCAGGGCACGATCAAACTGCCCCTGATCCACGTGCCCGTCAAGGCCGACGGCAAGAGCAACCGCTCCAGCCTCACCGTGCCGGGGTTCCAGAACTTCCAGTGCGACGTGCAGGTGGAGGAGGGCAACGACATCCGCCTGCACGGGGGCGGAAACGAGATGACGCTGATCGGGGCGATCCGCGGCAAGGGCAGCGTGACGACCAGCGGCGGAGTGGACTACGCCCTCACCCGCTGCGTGATTCTGGGCGGCGAGAAGCCCAACACCGCCAGCGGCACACTGACGATCGCCGTCGGCTCGGCGATGCTCTCCAAGCCCGCCGGCGTGGCCGCCCACTCGGGCCCGCTGCAAGTGGGCGCCGACGAGTGCGACATCGCGATCCTGAACTGGAACGCCAACGACCAACTGCCCGACGCCACGCCCGTGACGCTGGCGGCCAAGGCCAACGCCGGGCTGGAACTGCACGACTACCAGGAGACCCTCGGCCCGCTGACCCTCCAGTGCAACGCCACCATCGACCTGGGCAAGAAGGACAAGGGCACGAAGTTCAACGGCGCGATCCTTTTTGCCGACTCGCACTCGCAGGCCTGGACGGCGGGCAAGAGGATCACGATCCGGAACTTCGACGCCGCCCGCAATCGCGTGGGTTTCGGGCTGGACGGAAAGGGCCTGGCCGCCGCGCAGTTGCAGGCCATCGTGTTCGAGAATCCCGCGGGCAAAGCCCCGGGCCTCTACAAGGCAACCCTCGGCGAGAAAGGCCTGCTGGCCGTGGGAGAGGCCGCGACGGAGAAATGATCCTCGCCCGGCGAGAGGTCATGGGGCCGGGTTCACCAGAACCACCTTGTATCCCGCGTTCTCGTGGACCACAGGCAGGAGCGAGGGGGTTTCCTTATACAGCACGGCGAAGGTGCAGCGGAACTGCCTCGCCAGCTCGCCGATCCTGTCATCGGTGACATGGCGGAAACCTTCCTTCATCTGCTTGAGGCCGGGGAATCCCGCCCGGGTCACCGGGCCGTAGCAGGCGTCGATGCGGGCCTTCCATTGTCTCATGCCCCAGTCCTGCATGGGCCAGGCCTTGAAGTCCACCACGAGCGACCGGCGGGCTTCGAGGCGGAAGGGGCCGAAGTCGGGGGGCGCGAGGAAGAGGGCCTCCGGCGGGGTATTCCGCCCGGCCCATTGGGCGGCTTCGTCCTGGTCGGCGTCGGCGGGGGCGTGAATCTCTCCGCCCCAGGCGACGGGGAAGAGGGTGTTCAGCCGCCGGCCCGCCAGACAGGCCAGCGCCGCCACCAGGGCCACGCACACTCCCGCGGCCGCCAGCCTGCGCGTTGCCCTGGAGGCAAGAGAGCCGGTCACCCAGTACGTCAGGGCCAGGGTGGACAGGACGCCCGCGAGGAGATGAACCTCGCGAGACCAGGCGACCAGCAGGACCGCCGCGGCCACGGGCAGGAGGGTCAGGATCGCCGCCGCCATGGGCGGGATTCTCGGCACAAGGCGCCGATGAATCGGTTCCAGGAGTTGTCCGGCCAGCAGCAGGACGGATTGGATCAGTCCGGCGCCCACGAGCAACAGCCACGGGGCGGCCCCTGACACGGCCCGCGAGGCGAGGAATTGCCTGCACGTGTTGGCCACCAGGAGCAGCGTGAGCCATCGGGGCACGAAGGCCAGCCGCCAGCTCTGGGCCGAATACACCAGCCTCACCGGGATCAACACGGTAAACACGAACGCGGCGACCCACGAGACGAGCACGATCGCGACGACCAGGATCAACCGGTTGGACATCGCCGGGCCGGGGGCGTCGGGCCTCCACCGCCGGTAGCTCAGGGCAAAGGCGCCCAGGATGCAGGCTATGCTCACCCACTCGCCCGGGCCGAAGTGGTCGGGAAAGTAGTGGTGCGGCATGCGAAAGCGGATCAGCGAGAGCAATTCATCGTCCGGGATGGATTTCCCGAACGGGGCGACCCAGAAGAACCAGAACCCGAGCCCCAGCGCGCCCGTGGCGGCCAGGCTGGATACCAATTCCTTGCCGCTGCCCGGGGCTCGCCGGGGAAGAAGAGATGAGATCACGGCGGCGGCCAGGCCGATCAGCGCCGGCGGGAACCCTACCTGGGGCTGGATGAGCATGGCGGGAATCGCCACGCCCACGCACAGGAGGGGCCTTCCCGAAACGGCCGCCCAGAGCGCCAGCAGCCCCAGCGGGGCCGCCAGCGAATACGGGACGAACACGTGAAGCGAAAGATCGGCCCCCGCCATCCCGGGGACCGGGTTGACGGAAGAGAGCACAAGGCAGCAGGCGATCATGGCGGTCCGATGGCAGCGGCGAAACAGCGACAGGGCGGCGTAGTACGTCAGGAGGCACAGCAAGACCTCCCCGGCGAAGGCCAGGCAGAGGAACACCACGTGAATGGGCGCCACCCGGCACAGCGGCTTGAGCATCGCGACGTAATACGTGCGCGGGCTGAAGCGTTCGCTGCAATCGGCCGTCAGGTCCCCGGGGCAGAACGAGGGGTCCAACGCGCGATAGACGTGATCCAGATGGTCCACCTGGTCGGATTCCCCGTAGGCATACCCGCCCAGCAACAGCGCCAACGCCGAGGCGATCACCGCGAAGGCGGCGATCTGCCCGGCGCCCAGGCGGGGCTCTGACAGGCGGGCGTCAGGGGTCGGAAGGTCGGTCGGCACGAGGGTTCGTGTCTCCATGGGTCATTCGTCGCGCGATCGGTTTTCGCGGCCGGGGGAGCGTTTCCGGAACAGCCGGACGCCCTCGACGCCGTTGTAGGTCAGCAGGAGGGCGCCATCGGAGGCGAAGCGGTCGAAGAGCCGCTCGATCACCCGCTCCTCGCCGGGCCAGGGGTAGGCGAAGATCAGGTCGAAGTCGTCGATCTCGAGGCCGATTTCGTCGTAGGGGTCGCCCCCACCGACGGCCAGCCAGGCCAGCTCGCCCACCTGCTCGGCGATTCGCTGCCCGCGATGGGGGACGAAATTGCCGCGATAGAAGCGGGCCTTCAGTTGAAACTCGCTCGCCAGGCGGATCGACAGGGCCACCAGGTCGGGCTCGAATTCGATGCCGCGGGCGTCGAAGCCGAGCATCGCGGCCAGGAAGGTGACGACGCCGGCGCCGCTGCCCCATTCGCAGAAGCTCGGCCCGCCGGCCAGGCGCCCGTCGGCCACGTGACGCAGGGCGCTGTAGACCTGGGAGAAGTCGCTGGGGACAAAGGAAGGAAGCGGCTCGTCCAGGCGGCTCTCGACGAACGCGTCGAGCCGCGATTGGGCCGCTACGATGAAGGCCGCCACCTCCGGCGGAACGGGCGGGAGGGCGTCGGGCAGATTCAGTCGGACCAGCGTCATGGGGCCATCTTACCACATGCCCGGTCGCGGAGGGTTACTTCGCGTCCACGACGACCCGAAACCCGTAGCCGATGCTCCGGTCGCCGGGGGCGATCGAGAAGCGGTAGGCGCAACGGCAATCTGGGGCGTCGTCGTCCCAACTGCCCCCCCGCAAAACCCGGGCCGTGCCGGTCGCCGGGCCCTGAGGGTCCACCGCCCCCGCGCCCGCATACGAGTCGGCGTACCAGTCCGCGCACCACTCCGACACGTTGCCGTGCATGTCGAACAGTCCCCAGGCGTTGGGCTTCTTCTGCCCACCCGGGTGAGCCAGGCCCCCGCTGGTCTTGTTGTACCAGGCGTAGTCGACGAGTTTCTCGTTGCCGTTGTCGTCGCCGTAATGGAACCGCGTGTTGCTTCCGGCCCGGCAGGCGTATTCCCACTGTGCTTCGGTGGGCAGGGAGACCGTCTTGCCCGTCTTGGCCGACATCTTCGCGCAGAACTTCGCGGCGTCGTCCCACGAGATATTCGCCACGGCGGCCTCGGAGTTCGCGGTGTCGGCGTCGGCGGCTTTCTTCCCCATCAGGGCCTGATACTGCCCCAGCGAGACCTCGCAGACGCCCATGTAGAACGGTTTGGTGATGGTCACCTCATGCTGGGGCCCCTCGTTGGGGTTGCGCCCCTGCTCGCCCGCCGGGCTGCCCATCTGGAACTTGCCCGCCGGGATCAGCACGAGCTTCATCGTCACCTGGTTGCCCAGGTCCAGCGCCAACTCCCCGGCCGGCTGGGAAGCCGGGCCTTCCGCCGACAACCGGGTCAGGTTCGGCGAAAAGGAGCACGCCGCCAGCACGCACAGGCCCAACGTCACAACGACGGAAACTCGGTTCATCTTATTTGCCCTCACCGGCCGTCACGGGCCGGGCGTCGAACGAAGCAGGCGGTATGCTACCATATGCTGGTCTTTCCGGGAACCGGACAACTGCCGGAGGGTCTAATGCTTCATGAGGAAACTCCAATGAGAATGGTAAACCAGGCGGCTATGGTCTTGCTGGCGTTGTCGCTCCTCGTCGCTGATGCCCGGTCAGACGAGCGGGAGCTTCCTGCCATCCCTTCCCAACCGTCCACCGCCCCAGCCATGGGGGCGGGTTCTCGTCCGTCGCCGGAGCGGATGAAGGAACTGATCGAGGCGCTGGCGGGTGGGCATGAGGAGCTGGCCGCCCGCAAGGCTTACAAGGAACTGCGGCTCTCGGGCAGTGCGGCGGTGCCGTACTTGACGGAGGCGGTGAAGGACAAGAGGCGGAACGTGCGGTGGCTGGCGGTCGAGGCGCTGGGGGCTATCGGCGGACCCGGGACGGCGCCGGCCCTGATCGAGGCGATGGGCGATCCGGACAAGGACGTGCGACGGTACGCGGCGACGTTTCTGGGGCAGGTCGGAGGCGGCGACGCGCCGTCCCTGGCCGCGCTGCGGAAGGGACTGAAGGATGAGGACACGGAGGTCGTCCTGCACATCCTGTGGTCGCTGGACCGGCTGGGGGACAAGGCTTTTCGGCAGGATGAGGCGCTGCTGGGGCGATTGCTCGCCCAGTTGACGCAGGGACAGACGGCCTGGGCGGCCCAGTGCCTGGGGATCGTGCGGAACGAGAAGGCCGTCGAGCCGCTGGTCCAGGCCCTGCGCGCCAAGCCCGAGGCGGCCCAGGAAATCGGGCTAGCCTTGGCGGAGATTCGCTCGCGCAAGGCTGTCCCGGGCCTGGTGGCCATTCTCAAGGAGAACAGCATCGACAGCCGCTCGATCTGGCAGGCGGCCGTCACGCTTCAGAAACTGGGCGATCCATCGGCCAATGAGGAACTACTCGCGATGACGGGCAGTTCCTCACCATGGACGTCGCTGGCGGCGGTGGAGGCCATAGGGTTCTCCGGCAACAAAGATGCCATTACGCGATTGAGCCAACTGGCCACCGACCGGAAACTGGACAAGCTCCGGCGAGAGGGGGCGGTGAGGGCGCTGGGGCGGACGGAGGAACCTTCCGCCGTGGCCGCCCTCCGTGCGGCTGTGGTCGATCCCGAGGAGCGCGTGGCCAACGAGGCTGCCATGGCCCTCGGGTCGATCAAGAGCTCGGCGGCGGCGGCGGTTCTGCGGAGCCGGCTGAATGCCGAGTCCTGCGGCCACGTTATGTACGCGGTGACCTCGCTGGGGCGGATCGGCGACCTGAGCGATGCCCGGGCGATTCTGGAAGTGTTCGACCGCAAGGACGCCCTCGACAGTACGCATTTTGCGAACCCCCGCATGGCGAATGTGGCCACGGCGTGCCATTCCGCCCTGGCCGACATTACGAAGACCCAAGTGACGGACAAGATGACGGACAAGAACAAACTCTTCTTTGTGATCAGCACGCCCCAACGACTCCAGGAGGTCCGCGAGGCATGGCGGCAGAAGCTGGCCCGGTTGAACGCCGCCAGCCGGCCGGGCGATAACGCGGCGGCCGAGAATGATCTCTCGGTAGAACTGGTCTTCCGGAGGAACCCTCCCGCGTTCGCCGCCGGCGAAAGCATCGTGGTCAAAGCTCGATTCGTCAACCGAACCGACAAGCCGCAGGTGTATCGCGGAGGGCTGGGAGACAAGAACATCAAGCACTCCTGCCAGGTCACCCTGACGGACGGGGGCGGGAAGGCCTGGTCGGCCCGGGCGGCAGCGGCCGCCCCGATGGCCAACTACAACGACATCATCGTCCCCGCCGGCGGGCAGACGGTGATCGGGGAGTGGGACCTCAGCACGTTTGTCTACACCGAAGGGCGTACCTCGAGCGCGGGCGGCAAGATTCCGTTCGCGGACATGGCCCGGCCCGGCAAGTATCGCGTCTGTTGGTGGGACGGAGTATTCCAAGCGGGCACGCCGCTACGGTCGAAGCCGGTGGAGTTCGAGATCGCTCCGGCCGCCACGCCCGCCACGCGGCCGGGGGCCTTTGACCTCGACGCCGCCGCCAACCTGCTGTCCAAGGAGGTCGGCGGGAAATGGGAGAAGGACAAGCACAACGCTCTGCCTCCCGAGAGGTTTGTCCTGCGCGGGAGATTCGATTCGGAGCCGGGCATTGCCGCGGCGATCTACATTGTCTTTCCTTTCGGATCTAACGACAGGGACATGCAGCAACTGTTCGTGAAAGCCTATGCGAATGCCGAGGGCGTCAGATGGCTCGGGGCCAATGACCAGTGCACTGTGCTGGAGTCCAGAGCTAAGGGCGAAGCAGCAAGAGTGTGGTCTGAGAGAATCGCGACGACATTGAAGCTCCAGCCGCTTCCGATGGTTCCGGGCGCCCCCGCCGCGGCAGAACCTTCCGCGGCCAGCCTGCCGGCCACGCGGCCGGATATCCACGGGTACATGGATCGCATCCGGCCGCTTCTGCCCAAGGGGTGGTCGGCGCGGGTGCTTGCCGATTACGCGCTGTGCATCGAGCACCAGGAGTCGCCGACCCGGATCATGCTGCGGATCGGAGAGCGGATCGGCGGGCAAGAGGAGTACCGGCGTCTCCTGGCCGAGCACGAGAATTTCCTTAAGCAATGGAACACCAGGTTCCCGTATGGGACGTCCATGCCGCCCAACGCGCCAGCCGTTGTGCTCAATCCGCCGACCCATTTTGACGACCGGCACAGCGCCTGGCTGCAACGCGCTCCGACCGGGCCCGGTGCGGAGAAAGGCATGGTCGAAACGAAAGAGCTCGCCGCCGAGAGCAACACGATATGTCATTCTGTGGCCGAGCTGTTCACGCCGTACGATTCCTCTCCGCCGGCCACGCAACCGGCTTTCGGCGAGCCCGCTCCCACGACCTCGCCCGCCACTCCGCCGAGCGGCGCTGCCGGGGACGGCGAGGGTCTGAGGCTCCAAGCCGTGCTGGCGGCCGGCGCGCCGGTGGAGTTCCTGCCGGGCCAGGCCATTCCGTTTGAGGTGCAGTTGGTGAACGCCTCTCGAACACGTGAGCATACGGTCGTCAAGCCGGGCGACGGGTCGGAATCGGGCTGGCGCGAGCCGTACGTCTATTACACGGCCGAACGCTTCGCCGCGGAGGGCCGATGGACGCCGCTGGCGCCGGCGCCGACCGGACGGTGCGGGCTCTTCGATAGCCAGTGGCAGAAGGATGTTGTCACGCTCAAGCCGGGTGAGAGCCTGGCGATCAAGGAATGGCTGCAACGGCCCAGCAGCGTTTTCGAGTTCCAGCAGGCCGGGCGATATCGTATCCGCGTGCATTACGCCTATCGCGGCGGGCAGGCCCACAAGGGCGCCGCCTCGCGACCGGCTGAGGACCTCGGAGGGATGAAGGGCGTCGAGCCTTTCGAGGTCGTCTCCGACCCCACCGAGATCGTCGTCCAGCGGCCGTTGAACGTCACGCTGAAGGTGCGGGGGAACCTGGTCGCGAACCAGCCGGCCCGGCTGTCCGACCTGCTCGCCATCGCCGTCAGCAACGATTCCGACAAGCCGATCAGTGCCGGGCAGCCAACGCTCTCTGCCGAGGGCCGGCTGACGCTGCAAATGATCGCCCCGCTGGGCTTGGGCCCGACGCTCGACAAGCAGAACAACCCGCACGCGGCCCGAATGGACCTCCAGCCCGGCCGGTCGGCGCCGCTGCTGGGCGCGGGGGAGTTCGCCAACGGCCTGGACGGATCGTGGACGTATCCGCGGGCCGGGACTGTCAAGCTCCGCGCCGGCTACACACCGTCCACCTGGAAAGACATCGGGACGGTCTGGTCGGACTGGGTCGAGGTCAAGGTTGAACCGCCGAGTTCCTCGGCGCAAGCAGCCCCCGCCGCGACAGAGCCTGCTGCCGCCAGCCGGCCGGCCGCCCCGGCCAAGAATGAGCTCTCACACGTTAACAAGAATCCACAGGTAATCGAGATGACGGCAGACGTTAAGGAAGTGCAAGGAATCATGACAGTCCGCACGGTGACAGGACCACATAGGGCGATCGAGCACATTCTCTTCTCGCTGACTTCTCCTGCAGAGTTCAAAGGAAGAGATATGCTGATTTCTGCCGATATACCACATTCGCTTCCATCGTCAAAGGGCACGGAGATCCGATTTCGCATCCACGCCGACCGTTTGCCACGGGACTCCACAAAGCTGATTGAGGTCACTGTTCGCGATATCGAAATCTTGACTCCAGAAAAGAATGCCCAACAAGACACTCGACCTTAGCGTCGAGAGCAACCACCTGTGACTTTAGAGAACAATCTCTGACAAAGTCGATCACCAGCACAAAGCGTCCCGAACGGAACCGGAAGCTTTCGGCATTTCCTGGAACCCGGGGGGGCCATGAGCGTCTAAATCAGGACGGGACGGCCGTGGCGGCCGGCCATGATGAGGAGACGGACCATGCGGACCTTGAAACATTCGACGATGGCGGCGGCGGTGGTCGCGGTGCTGGCAATGGCGGTCGGGCCCGTGGCGGCGGATGGCCTGATCGTGCCGGTCAGGCCGGACGTCCAGGTCCGGGGGTCCTGGAGCGTCAAGTACCACCACGTGAACATCACCGTGCGCGACCAGGTGGCTTCGGTGAGCATCGAGCAGGCGTTCGTGAACAACGGCGGGGGGATGATCGAGGTGGAGTACCTGTTCCCCGTGCCGCCCGGGGCGGCGGTGGATTCGCTGACGCTCAAGGTCGACGGCAAGGAGTTCGCCGCGAAGTTGCTCAAGGCCGACGAGGCCCGGGCCGCGTATGAGGCCATCGTACGCACCAAGAAAGACCCGGCCCTGCTGGAGTACGCCGGGTACGGCATGTACAGGACGAAGGCGTTCCCGCTGATGCCGGGCAAGCCCGCCGAGGTGCTCGTGACCTACAAGGGCGTCTGCCACAAGGACCGCGACCTGGTGGAGGTGTGGTATCCGCTGAACACGGAGAAGTACTCCGCCCGCCCGGTCGAGAGCGTGCAGGTGAGCGTGGACATCGTCGGGCGGGGCGACACGCTCAAGCCCTACTCGCCCACGCACGACATCACCGTGGAGCGGAAGGGCCCCGATCACGTCGTGGTCAGCTACGATGCCAAGAACGTCCTGCCCACGACGGACTTCCAGGTCTTCTTCAGCGAGAGCAACGAGAAGGTCGGGGCGAGCCTGACGACCCACCAGGCCGAGGCGTCGGAGGATGGGTATTTCATGCTGCTGGTGAGCCCCAACCCGCGCACGTCGGCCAAGGCGGTGCAGGCGAAGGATTTCGTGATCGCCTACGACCACAGCGGGTCGATGAGCGGCAAGAAGATCCAGCAGGCCCGCGAGGCCCTGACGTACGTGCTGAACAACCTGAACCCGGACGACCGGTTCAACGTGGTCTC
>JAPLNA010000149.1 GCA_026693065.1 Planctomycetota bacterium | reverse complement strand
GACTCGGTCATGGCCTGCGACTCATCGACGAGCCGGCCCAGGCCCGCCAAGTCGCCGGCGGCGAGGCAGTCGCCGGCGGCCGGGATCACCCGGCAACTCTCGCGGTAGAACTGCTCGAACCGCGTGAGAAGTTCCTCGCTGGAATACGCCGCCCCCCTCGCCGCCCGCAGGGCCGAGCGAACCCGCTCGGCGACCTCGTCCCCCCCCGCCAGGGCCGCCCCGAGGCTCGGCGAGCCGTCGCCGCTGGCGGCTTTGTACACCCGGAACACCTCCCGCGCCATCAGGCTGGCGCGGTTGTAGGCGTCCTTGGCGGCCCCGGTCTTGCGGGCGACGACGCCGCTGACGCCGATGGCCAGGGCGTACCCGGCCGGCAGGGGCACGGCCCGCTCGAACCGCGTCGGGCAGAACGAATACTGGCACAACATTGCCGCGCGCCCGCACAGCATCGCCGTGTGGTCCTCGCTTCCGCCGAACGTCCCCACCCCGGCCTCGCCGGACAATTCGCCGAAGCTCTGTCCGTTCTCCACCGTGCCCAGATAGCAGGCCAGGTCTTCGTTCGTGTGGATCTCGCGTTTGTACTCGGCCCGGTCGGCCAGGGCGTTCACTTCCGCCAGGGCCAGGTACACCCCCACCATCAGCGCGCTCGAACTGCTCATGCCCGAGGCCTGCGGCAGGTCGGCCGACACGACAATATCCGCCCCCTGCAGCGGGGCCGCGCCGCCGAAGTTCCTCGCCAGCCGCCGCGCCACCGTCATCGGATAATTCGACCAGTGTCCGCCCATCCCATGCGAATCAGCCGCGAACGCGAATTCCGCCACGTCCCCGCCGGCCAGTTCCGCCACGCGGATCGTCGAATCCTTCCGCGCCACAGCCGTCACGCATATCCCCATCTCAATAGGACAAATCAGCGACCGCCCCCCCGCATAGTCGGTATGTTTCCCCAGGAACTCCACTCTCCCGGGCACAAAGTAGTGTTTCCCTTCTCCTCTTCGGGCCCCAAACTGGGCTTGCCTTTCGGCGTTTCTTCCCAGCAGTTCCCCCTTCCCTCGCGCCGCCGCCTCGCTCATGCCCGCGTCCACAATCGCCTTCGTCCACGCCTTCACGTCGCTCACAACTGCACCTCCACCTTCGCCAGCCGCCGCCCGACCTCCGCCACGTCTCCGCGGCACGAAAGGTCCAGCACGCCCGCCGACATCCGTAGTACCTCGAACCGCACGCCCAACGTGTCCACGGCGTACTGCACCGCGTCGGTCAGTTCCAGTTCCCCTCGCGGCGAAGGGGCAATCCGCCGGGCGGCCTCGAAGATCTCAGGCCCGAACCGCCAGCAATTCATCGACACGCACGCGTCCGCCCCCGCCGCCGCCAACTCGGCCGGGCCTGGCTTTTCCACGATCTTCACCAGCCGGCCGTCCGCCCCGGCCTGCACGAGGGCGAACTTCGCCACTCGCTCGGGGGGAATGTTCCCGCCGGCGATCAGGGGCTCGCGGCGGAAGAACGCCCCCGCCGGGCCGGCCGCCGCCCGCAACGCCGCGAACGCCGCCGTCGGATACAGATTGTCGCCGTTGATCACCGCGAACGGATCGGCGCCGGCGAAGGCCTCGGCGGCCGCCACCGCGTCGGCCGTCCCGCGAGGCCGCTCCTGCACCGCGTATTCCACCGTGATCCGCCGCATCGCCAGGCGCCCGTAATACTCCCGCACCGCCAGGTGCTCGGGGGCGATCACGAGGCACACCTTGGTCAGCCCGGCCTCGGCGGCCTCGTGCAGCACGTAGTCCATGAACGGCCGCCCGCCCGCCACCGGCATCATGCCCTTCATGCCCGCATCGGCCGCCCGCGCCTGCTGGGTCTCCAGCGCCGCTCCCCCGTCGGACGCCTGCATCCGCGTGCCCAGCCCGCGAGCCAACACCACCAGCTTGTCCATCGGTTTCATCCTGGTCCTGCACTCCTTCGCGGTCATCATCTTCTCTCCCCCTCTAAATCTCAAGTCGTCACCTCCCGCGGTTTCTTTTTCTCCTTCACCCGGGCGTCTCCGGTTTCCCCCCCGCGTCCGTTCTGCTCGCTTTTTGGCGACACACTCTCCGGTCCCTCCGCTACAATACCCCCATGCAATCCCCCGAAATCCAACGTCGCGTTTCGCGAGCGGTCCGCGTGGGCGCCCTCACCATCGGCGGGTCCGCTCCCGTCAGCGTCCAGAGCATGACGAACACCCCGACCTCCGACGCCGCCGCGACGCTCCGCCAGATCGACGCCCTCGCCGCCGCCGGGGCGGAGCTCGTCCGCGTCGCCGTCCCCGCCGCCGCCGACACGCAGGCCCTGGGCGACATCGTCAAACGCTCCCCCGTCCCCATCGCCGCCGACGTCCACTTCCACTTCCAACGCGCCCTGGAGGCCATCGACGCCGGCGTCGCCAAGATCCGCCTGAACCCAGGCAACCTCGGCGACCGCGACCAGGTCCGCCGCGTGATCCGCTCGGCCGCCGGGGCGGGCGTCGCCATCCGCGTGGGCGTCAACGAAGGCTCCGTCGTCGACCGCTCCGACCCCACCCGCCGGGCCGCCGACCAGGCAAAACCCCTCCACGAACTCATGGCCGACAAGCTCGGCGAGTACCTCGCCGTCTTCCAGGAAGAATCCTTCGACCGCCTGGTCCTCTCCGCCAAGAGCCACGACGCCTTCACCACCGTCGCCGCCAACCGCCTGATTGCCGCCCGCTGGCCCTGGCCGCTGCACCTGGGCGTCACGCACGCCGGCACGGCCGCCACCGGGGCCATCCGCTCGGCCGCGGCGTTGGGCGCCCTGCTGGCCGAGGGCATCGGCGACACCGTCCGCATTTCCTACGCCGGCGACCCCGTGCCCGAAGTCACCGCCGCCTGGGACCTGCTCGCCGCCCTGCGCCTCCGCCCCCGCCGCGGGGTGGACCTGATCGCCTGCCGCACCTGCGGGCGCCTCCAAACCGACATCACCCCCATCGTCGACGCCCTCCAACACGCCCTGGCCGGCGTGAAGGCCCCGCTGACCGTCGCGATCATGGGCTGCGTCGTGAACGGCCCCGGCGAGGCCGACTCCGCCGACGTCGCCGTTTGCGCCGGCGCGGGCAAGGCCATCCTCTACCGCCGCGGCGTCCGCCTCCGCACCATCCCCGCCGACCAGATCGTCCAAGCCGTCCTGGCGGAAGTAAACGACCTGGCTGGGCAATGATACCGCCAGCCCGTGGGTATCGGGGGCTCTGCGCCGGCAAGCACGAAGCACGAAATCCGAAACCCGACGCCGAAGGCGCCCCGAAGGGCAACAAATCCAAAGCTCAAACCGCGAATGTTCAAAACAGGGGAATGGGCGTTCCCAGATCCCCGTTTGGGTCATTCGCATTTCGCTGTTTTGGATTTGTTTAGAGTTTCGTGCTTCGGATTTCGGGTTTCCTGCCCTCGGCCGGGCCTATACTGGGGTGACCTTCAAGCCCGGATTTCCCCGATGAAAGTTAGGTCGGTGCTATAATGAAGGAGCATTTGGCACTGTAAACAAAGGGTTTTCTGCATGCCACGGACGGCGAAAGGCAAGAATCCAATGGGTGAAAGCGGAATGGATGCCCTTCGGGTCG
>JAPLNA010000148.1 GCA_026693065.1 Planctomycetota bacterium | reverse complement strand
GGGACCGCGAGAGGAACAGGTTCCTCGCGCCGGCGGCTCGGCCCTCGGGCACGAGCAGGTGAATGCCCCAACTCGCCGCCCCGCTCTGGGCCGCCAGATGGAATGTGTGGGGCAGGTGCTCGAAATTCCGTGTGGTCACCGTCGTCCCGGCGGCCACCTCGCACCCCGACAGGCGGCTGAAGAAGGCGATCGCCTCTAGGCTGCCCGCCTGCGAGCCGGGGCGCCCGCGGAAGGCGTCGTGGACCTCCGCCGGCCCGTCCAGGCTGACGGCCACGAAGTGCGGCGGGTGCTCCTCCAACGCCCTCCGGACCGCTCCGGTGGGCATGATCGCCGTGTTCAGGCTCCAGGAAACGCCTCGCCGGCCCAGGCGTTCGATCACAGCCGTCAGATCCTCACGGACCAGCGGCTCTCCGCCGGTGACGAGGAACTCGCCGACGCCCATGCCGGCCACTTCGTCCACCAGCCCCAAGGCCCTCGCCAGCGGCATGTCGGCCACGTCGTCGCCTTCCCCGGCGGCCAGGCAATGGGCACACGACAGGGGGCATCGCAAGGTGGCCATCCATTGCACCAGCAGCGGCGCGCGGGTATGGCCGTGGGCGGCGTAGAAGTCTTCCTGCGCCTCGTCGTCGAATGCCACCCGGTGTCTGGAGATCTTACTGTGACTGCCCATGGCGCGGACCTCGCATGTCTTGCCTGTCCCGCATTAGACGCGCAGGTCGTCCCAAAGTTCCCGTGTTCTCGGCCGAAATATTCTGCAGAGAGGAACTCTCGGATTTCCGAAACCGATGCGGCGGCGCGGCGTCTAACAAGGACGGGTACAATGGTCGCTGGATAAGGGCGGCGCGAGGTTGAGATGACGCTTGGCGAACGACGCGGCGGCGCGGTGCGGCTGGCGGGGTGGGCCGTGGCATTCACCTGCGCGGTTGGGGCGTCGGGGGAAGCGTTGGCCAAGCCGCCCCTCCGACTCGCGGGCCAAGGCATAGGCGAGCCGGCCTCCCCTCCCGTCCCCGTCATCGCACCCGGTCCACCAGGCTCGACGACGCTCGTGTCCGTTGACGCGAACACTCAGCGGGCGCTGGCCAACGCCCTGAGGTATATCGGGCAGGGGGAGTTCGACTCGGCGGCCGAGGTGCTCCAGTTGCTGCTGTCCCGGGCGGACGCGGGCTTCGTCGCCACCGACGATCGCGGGCGATACCGGGCGACGGCGGCGCGGGTCAACGAGGTGTTGGGCTCGATGGGCGATCAGGGGCTGGCGCGGTATCGGCTGCTCTATGACGCCAAGGCCGCGGCGCTTCTGCAGCAGGCCAGCGGCCAGGGCGGCGAGAAACTCCTGCTCCAGGTAGCGAGGGAATACCTGTACACGCAATCGGGGCCCGCGGCCCTGGAGGCCCTGGGCAACCTGCGATTCGACCAGGGGCAATTCGACGCCGCCGGGCGATACTGGCAGCAGGCCGCCGTCGCCGGCGAGGAATCGCTGCGCCCCGGCCGATTGGCAAAACGGGCGGTGGCGCTGCACCTGGGCGGGCAGGAGGCCCAGGCCAAGGTCCAGGTCGAAGAGCTTTCCAAACGATACCCCGACGCGACGGTCGCCATGGGCGGACGCGAGTGGAAGCTGCGGGAGTTCCTCACTTGGGCCGGCCGGTTGGCCCCGGCGGCCGCCCAGACGAGGGCGGCGCCCGCGCAAGGAGAATGGCTCGGCACGGCCAGCGGGGCAAGCCTGG
>JAPLNA010000147.1 GCA_026693065.1 Planctomycetota bacterium | reverse complement strand
TGCCCGATGGCGTTCTGGCACTCCTCCTCGTGCCGCATGTCGCGGCTCCAGGGCAGGGAGAACCCGATCGGCAGGTCCCGGAGCAAGTCCGGAGTCCACAGATATCGCCCGGTCAGCACCGTCACGACCACCCCCTTGTCGGACTTCCGGATACCGACGGCCGTTTCGCGGTAATCCGGGGCCCCGACCCGCTCCGCCCAAACCATATGAATGCGATACTCCTGCCCGGGCGTCACTTCCTTGTGCTCGACACTCCTGACCTCCGCCCCCGCCGGCAGTGCCTGCGAATACGCGGCCCTGCCCTTGCCATCCTCCTCCCCCCTCGCCGGCGGGCACAACTCCCCTATCGCCCTAACCGCCTCCGGATACCCCACCCCATACTCCCGCCCGCACCCGCCCAAAAGCACCCCCGGCAGCGCCATCGCCACCATCACCAGACACCCCTTGCCCAGTCCGAACGTCGTCCGGTTGTACACCCGGTTATACGCCGCCTTCCGCGGGTTCGTAATCCACCCCATCCCCCTCGGGGCCTTCAATCCCAGCGAGTGCCTCACGACCCGCCTGGTCGATGTCCGGGCAGCGATGCGTTTCTTCAACGACGGTTTCCGAAAGCCCCAAGCCATGGCCGTTCCTTGATATGGTCACGGACACACTTAGCCCACCATCATTCCTCTGGAACAAGGGTCCAGATGCGCTTCAGAGGAAGTTCGGCCTGTATCTCGTCAGGCAGTTGGTCGTAATGTTCCAGCAGGCTCTGAACGAGTCTGTCCGAATCCCACAGCCGAAGCTCGAAGAACAACGTCTTTGCTTCCCTGTAAACGGACTCCTTGAATCCGCTCCACGAAACCAGGAGGCCCTGCTCCGCGCCAAAGTTCTTCATCACTCCCTGAAGTTCGCGAAGGATGCTTACATCCACCGGAGTCGCGCCGCTCTTGACTTGAACACAGAGCCTGGGCAAATCAAATCCCATTGGCCCGCGACCCGCAAGGATGTCACTACCTCCATCTGCCCCTGGTGGAGCCATGAAAGTCTGGTATCCCTGAGCCTTCAACAGAGATGTCACAAGGCGCGACAAGGCGTGCCCAGAGAACTTGGCGCCGATGACCGCTCGGATTTGGTCGGATGCGTATCGTTCCAGGTCCAGCGGGGGTTCGCCTTCGTCGCTCGGTTCATCTTCAAGGGGTTTCTTCCCTGATATGCTCCCTCCCGTCAGGTGCGGGTCACGTCCGCCCTTCAGGATCGCCGCAATCCGATCCTCGGCATTGTTGCGTTGCACGCGACAGACTGTCATGAAGGCGCCGAGGGTGTAAAGCAAGTCTTGGCCGAACTCATCGCGAGGCACGTCGACGCGAATCCACTTAACCTTCCGGACGTGTTTGGCCTCGTCGGGATTCTCCGGAACGTACTCGTACTTCCCGGTACACTTGCCCAAGGCAATTGCCGAGCGGGTCTTGAACGGCAGGACTATTATGTCGCCGACCTCAATCCGATGGGCGAAACTCCACACCTGCCCGGCGTAGTTGAAGACGGCCTTCTCTTTCTGCTGAGGGTACTTCTCTGCCTGAAGTGCCTTCATCTCTTCGCGGGACTTCACCTTGGACAGATCTGGCATCGTGTTCCAGCCGATCACTGCCACGTTATTCTCGATGGCGAAGTCTTCCCGCTCGCCATTCCGACCTGCTCGCACCATCCACACTGCCATGTCTTCATCTCCCCATGTTACGATGCTACTGGGCCAATCTTGTCGGGGGACAGTAATGAGATGCCCGACCACTCTTCTGCTATGCGATCTTAGGACAAGCAGGCCAGACTGTCAATGGCAAGAACGCGTACATGGAGGTGAGCAGACAGGCCAGCGAGATTACCATGCCCGGCGCCTTCGCGGATTAGAGGTCTAATTTATACGCCTCTACTGCAATGCTGAAGAGGGTCTCGCAATCTCGAGTGCCCGTCGTCTACCGGGGTGGCAGGTAGCGTTCGGCCGTGCCGAAGAACTTCGACAGGCCGCCGGGGCGCGTGCCGCCGAGGAAGCCTTTGGTCCCCGTCTTCCGCCAGCCGTGGCCTTCCATGATCAGCTTGACGATGACACCGATAGCCTGACGATGGCGCCGCGTGTCATCCCGCTTGTGCCGGGCGATGATCTGGAATGCGGGATCGGCCTCCAGTTCCCTGACGACGCCGGCCAGGGCTGGCCGTCGGTGGCAGTTCTCCGCATCCTGCAGCCGAAGCTGGCGGCGGGGTTCGTTGAAGAACTCCAACCATTCGTCGAAGTGGATCCGCACATCCTCCACGACGTCCCTATAGTGGCGAGCATGCGGGTCGTTCAGAAATTCCTCCCGCGTCAAGCGGACGGTCTTCAGTGAAACGGACACAGTCCTCATCGTCATGCCGGGCTCCTTATAGGATTAGACTGCTATATTGTAGACGTCTATTCCAATCAAGACCACCCTTTGGGCCCAAGAACCACCATACCCACGACGGCCGGTGGCGATACCGAATACTCGTCACATTCCGCTATCCGTTCTGCCGGTAGTAGCGTGACCTGGGGCGGCCAACGACTGTGGCTGTGGCCAGGGCGATCGCCGGGCCTACCGCCCCCGGCGTCAGTCGAAGTGTCCGCAGACGAACCGCCCCATTTCCGATCGCCATGGCAAGCGACGAGACGGAATAGACTGCTACATATTAGATGTCTATTCCTTCTCTGCCACGTCGCCAGGAAACGGGCCCGCCGCCTGAATATGGTCGTCGGCGAAAGGGGTTGCTTGTTCGTGCCTGGCCCCGCCCCGACCCGCCGCGTCCGGGCATGCGGTGGCTCGACGACATGGTTGCCGCCAGACAGCCACCCACGCCATCCGGCGGGCAGGAATGCACGAGAACTTCAGGGGGCCACCTGCCCCCACCGGTTGTGGGTGGTCGGACCGCGACCACTACGTGCGCAGGGCGAAATAATTCTGAAGATTTTTTTGGGCGTTGCGAGCAAAGGAGTTGCGGAGGGGACGGGGCACGCGGGGGTGGAAAAAGGTTGTGGATTTACCATGTATTAAGAAGGGCACGATGTGCGCGGATACGACAGAGGCAACAGGGAACTGGCAACCGGCAACAGGCCGGGGACGGGGGAGGCGATGGATAATGGGCGACAGGTGCTGGGCACAACAAGAGCGATACGGAGGGCTCCTTTTGTTTCCCTCTGCCGCCTTTTGCCTGGTGCCTATTGCCTGTTGCCTGCTGCTGCCTGTTGTCGGACCTCCGCCAATCCTGATCGGCCCGCCGGCGGCGGCAAGTGTCCGCGAGGTGTCCGGGAGGTACCCGGGAGGTGTCCTTGAGGTGTCCTTTAAGTACCCGTTAAGTACCCGGGAGGTACCCGAAAAACCGGGGGAACGCGGAGGGCGAAAATGACAAGGGGTTGCGGAGGAACCAGTTACAAAACCACGGCCGCGAGCGATGCGATTCTTGGGGTACCTCGTCCCCGCGGACGGGGACGAGAAGGGAGAGGTTTGAAAGGTGAAAGTAGACCGGGAAGACGGAAGGAAACGGACGCGGGAGGGAGGGACTGAAGGTTCCGAGTCCGTCGAAGAAGAGGCCGACGTGCCGTCGGCCGCTAAACCAGGATGGACGATGTCCCCGACTACCGGCTACGGGCTACGCGGGGCGGAACGCCGTTAGAAATCCGCGTTGCGGGGGGTACGGGGGAAGGGAATCACATCCCGGATGTTGGCCAGGCCGGTGACGAATTGGACGAGGCGTTCGAAGCCCAGGCCGAAGCCGGCGTGAGGGACCGTGCCGTAGCGGCGGAGGTCGAGGTACCACCAGTAGTTTTCGGCGTTCATGTGCTGGGCGGCCATGCGGCGTTCGAGGATGTCGAGTCGTTCTTCGCGTTGGGAGCCGCCGATGATCTCGCCGATCTTGGGGACCAGGACGTCCATGGCTGAGACGGTGCGGCCGTCGTCGCTGAGGCGCATGTAGAAGGATTTGATGGCGGCGGGGTAGTCCGTGATGATCACGGGCTTTTTGAAGAGGTCCTCGGTGAGGTAGCGTTCGTGTTCGGTCTGGAGGTCTTTGCCCCAGGTGACGGGGTACTCCCAGGATCGCCCGGCCTTTTCGAGGAGGGCGACGGCGTCGGTGTAGGAGAGGCGTTGGAAGTCGGATTCGACAACGGCGGCGAGGGTAGCCAGGAGGGTTTTGTCCACCCACTGGTTGAAGAAGGCCATGTCGTCCTTGCAGCGGTCGAGGACGGCGGCGAAGAGGAACTTGAGGAAGTCCTCGGCCAGGCGGGCGTCGTCGTCGAGGTCGGCGAAGGCGATCTCGGGCTCGACCATCCAGAACTCGGCGAGGTGGCGTGGGGTGTTGGAGTTTTCGGCCCGGAAGGTGGGCCCGAAGGTGTAGATGTTGCCCAGGCTGCACGCGGCGGTTTCGCCTTCGAGCTGGCCCGAGACGGTGAGGAAGGTCTGTCGGGCGAAGAAGTCCTTGGAGTAGTCGACGGCCCCCTCGGGGGTGCGGGGCGGGTTGGCTGGGTCGAGGGTGCTGACGGCGAACATCTCGCCGGCGCCTTCGCAGTCGCTGGCGGTGATGATGGGGGTGTGGACGTGGAGAAACCCCCGGGCCAGGAAGAATTCGTGGATCGCCCCGGCCAGGGCGCTTCGCACGCGGGCGACGGCGCCGAAGGTGTTCGTCCGCGTCCGCAGGTGGGCCTGGGTGCGGAGGAATTCGTAGCTGTGCCGCTTGGGCTGGATGGGGTACCGCTCGGCGTCGGCTGTGCCCAGGACCTGGACGGAGGAGGCCCGGACCTCGACCTGCTGGCCCTGGGCGGGGCTGGCGACGACCTGGCCGGAGACGAAGACGGAGCACCCGGCCGTCAGGTGGGCGACCTGGGCGGCGTAGTTGTCCAGCGATTCGTCGGCGACGACCTGCAGGCAGGCCTGGCAGGAGCCGTCGTTGAGTGACAGGAAGGAGAAGCCCTTGCTGTTCCGCACGGTGCGGACCCACCCGCCGAGGGTAACGGCGGTGGAGGGCGCGGCGGCCAGCACGTCTTTGATCAGCATGCGTTTCATGGGTTGTATCTTCAGCGGCGGGCGGGCGGCTGTCAACGGGGAGGGCGGGGCGGTAGAATATGGGGCGAGGCCGAATGGCCGGGATTGGAGCGTCAGGCGTGATGAAACCATGGATGGAAATGATGCCGGTGGCGGGACTAGCGATGCTGAGTTGTTTGGCGTGGCTGGCGGCGCGGGGGTGTTCACCGGCGGAGCCGCCGGCGAGCCAACCGGCCAGTCAGCCCGCCAGGCCCCTGCCGGCGATGACGAACCCGCGCGTGGTGGTGGTCAAGAGCCAGCGGACGATGACGGTGTACGACGGCGCCAGTCCGGTGCGGACGTACCGGGTGGCCGTCGGGGGCGGGTCGGGCGACAAGGTCCGCGAGGGCGACCTGTGCACGCCCGGGGGGTGTTCTACATCTGCATGAAGAACGAGCAGTCGAAGTTTCATTTGTCACTGGGGCTGAGCTACCCGAATCTCGAGGACGCCCAGCGCGGGCTGCGGGACAAGCTGATCTCCCGCGTCCAGTACGACGAGATCGCCAAGGCCATCCGCAACCGCGACCTGCCGCCGTGGAACACGCCGCTGGGGGGGGAGATCATGATCCACGGCTGCAAGGACGGGCGGGACACGACCAAGGGCTGCATCGCGGTGGACAACCCGGAGATCGAGGAGTTGTTCCAGGCCCTGCCGATGCGAACGCCGGTGGAGATCAGGCCCTAGCCCGGGTGCAGGGGAGGACGCGAACTTCGCGAACGACAAAAGCACGAAGCACGAAATCCGAGGCTCGAAACAAACTCGAAACAACAAATCCAAAACGACAGGATCCAAATGCTCAAAACCACGGGGCAGGGGTATTCGAGTTTCCCAGTTTCCCGTTCTTGGTCATTCGGGTTTTGGGTTTTGGATTTGTCTCGCCTATGCGACCGGGCCGTCTGAACCCACCGTCCTACCGCGGCGATTCTCGTGTGGCTGGGGCCGTCCCGAACAGGGCCGCTTCGAGCCGCTGCTGGAGTTTGGCCAGTTCCAGCTTGAGCCGGTCGTTGTCGGCCTGCAGGGCGGTGTACTTGGCCTGGGACTCGGCCAGGGCGGCCTCGCGATCGCGAAGCGTCCCTTCCAGCCGGGTGATGGTCTCCCGCGACTTGGCTTCCTGGGCGGAGGCGCCCTTGACCTGGTCGTCGACCTTGGCGCCCCGGGCCCGTTCCTGGGCGAGGATGTCCCGCAGGCCCTCGCGTTCGCTGGTCAGCCGCCGGTTCTCTTCGGCGAGGCGTTGGAGTTCCATGTTGGCCCGGCCGAGTTGGGCCTCCTTCAGGGTCGCGTTGCGATCGGCGGCGGCCAGGTCGGTGCGAGCCTGGTCCAGTTGGGCGCGGAGGTTGCTTTCCCGCCCGCCGTTGGGCTGGAAGTCGACATCGGCACACCCCCCGGCCCAGGAGGCCCCCGCCGCGATGGCCGCCCACAGCGCCCACACTGTCTTGACGTTCGCCCTCGTCCGTGTGCTCATGGCGTATCTCCTTGCCGGGCCGGGCCGGCGCCTTTCTATACCGCGCGGGGCGGCAAAAGGGAACCCTCGCCCGGGCCCGGGGGGCCGCAAAAAAATTCTCGCTCCGGGTGGAAATCCACTGGACATGTATATAATAGTGGATGCCCCGGCCGGACCCGAGCTGGGCAACATCTCCCCACGTGTTGTCCAGCCGCTCCCTGCCGACCGGGGCATTTTTTCTTTCCGGGGGGTATCCCCTTGTCGGCGGGGGTCGGGGCGGGTATGATTCCCCTGCCGTGCTAGGTGGGGCGCCAGCGGTGCCTTGATTCCCGATTCGTCGGGATGACCCGTAATCCGCTATAGCGGGACTGACCGCTCCGCCGAGGGCTTGGTGTCGCAGGACCACCTGTCGCGCGAGCGGCGTTGAAGGCTGGGTCCTCTGCAACGTTGCGCCGTGAACCTGGTCAGGTCCGGAAGGAAGCAGCCATAAGCGTGCTTGCAGCGTGTGCCGGAGGGTTTCCTGGCTGGAGTCGTTTCGTGCGGCTGACATTGCGGCGCCGGTTCGAAGCGGAGCTGCACGGCACTATTTTTTTTGCCGATCCACAATGGCCTACCTGGTTCTAGCGAGAAAGTATCGCAGCACCACCTTCGACGAGGTCGTGGGTCAGGAGGCCATTTCGCAGACGCTGGTGGCGGCCATCGAGAGCGGGCGGATCGCCCACGCGTACCTGTTTACCGGCACGCGCGGGGTGGGCAAGACGACGATGGCTCGCATCCTCGCCAAGGCCCTCAACTGCATGTCCGCCCCGGGCCCGACGGCCAAGCCGTGCGGAAAATGCGAGGCCTGCCTGGCCATCGCACGCGGGGACGACCTGGACGTCGTCGAGATCGACGGCGCCAGCAACCGGGGCATCGACGAGATCCGCGAGCTCCGCGCCAACGCGATCTTCCGCCCCGCGCGGTGCCGGTACAAGATCTACTACATCGACGAAGTTCACATGCTGACGATGCCGGCCTTCAACGCCCTGCTCAAGACGTTGGAAGAACCGCCCGAGCACGTGAAGTTCATCTTCTCGACGACCGAGGCCGAAAAACTCCCCGCGACCATCCTCTCGCGGTGCCAGCGGTACGACTTCCGGAACATTCCCACGCCGCAGATCGCCGCGCACCTGAAGGCCCTGTGCAAGGCCGAGAAGGTGCCCGCCGCCGACGACGCCCTCTTCCGCGTCGCCCGCGCCGCCGCCGGCAGCATGCGGGACGGGCTGAGCCTGCTGGACCAGCTCCTGGCCGCCGGTCAGGAGATCACCGACGAGGCCGTCATCCGCCTGCTGGGCACGCCGCCGGAGGAGCGAATGACGACGATGGCCGACGCGATCGCCTCGGGCAACGCCGCGGGCGCCCTGGGCGAGCTGAACGCCCTGCTCGAGAGCGGCATCAGCCTGTCGGGGGCCGTCGGGGCACTGGGCGAGCTGTTCCGCAACCTGATGCTGGCCTCGGCCTGCGGGCCCGCGAGCGAACTCATCGAACTGCCCGACACCCAGCGGCAGGCGGTGGCGGCCCTGGCGGGCCGATTCAGCCTGCCGGCCCTGGTGCACGCGGTGGGACTGTTGCAGTCGCTGGAGCGGAACGTGCGATCCAGCAGCGTCGCCCGGGCGTTGGCGGAGGCGTCGGTGGTTCGCCTGGCCGCCGCCGACAAGTTCATCGATCCGCAGAGCCTCATCGCCCGCCTGGAGGCGATGGGCCGTTCGCCGGCATCGGCCACCGCCCCCCGTGCCGCCATGCCCGCCGAGGGCGAAAAAAAAAAGCCCCTGACGCCGTAACGGCCCCGCCGTCCGCCGCGGCCACTCCCGCACCCGCCGCCCCCGCACCCGCCGAGGCCGCCGTCTCCCTCGCCCGTACCGCACTGTCCACGGCCGAGAAGACCAAAATCAACAACGACCCCGCGGTCCAGGAGATCCTGTCCCTCTTCAGCGGCGCCCTGACCGACATCCGGCGGACAGCGGGGCCGGCGGCAAACGATGACGAGTCGGCCAGTGAATAGCAAGGAACGAACCCCATGGGCGCGTATGGCGAAACAATCGAACGTCTGATGGCCGAGCTGGGTAAGCTGCCGGGCATTGGCGCCCGCACGGCGGAGAGGCTGGCGTTTCATATCCTCAAGAGCACGAGCGAGGAGGCGATGGCCCTGGCCGAGGCGATCCACGACGTCAAGACGAAGATCCGCCCGTGCGGGCGGTGCTTCAACCTGGCCGAGGGCGAGTTGTGCAGCATCTGCTCTGACGCCCGGCGGGACCAGGGCACGATCTGCGTGGTCGAGCAGCCCAAGGACCTGCTGAGCCTGGAAGCCACCGGCGCCTATCGCGGGGTGTATCACGTGCTGATGGGGCACATCGCCCCGCTGGAGAACCTGGAGGCCGAGGACCTCACCATCGCCCCTCTGGTGGCCCGCGTGCAGGCCGGCGGGGTCAGCGAGGTCATCCTGGCGACCAACCCCACGGTGGCCGGGGACGCCACGAGCCTGCACATTCAGGCCCTGCTGGAGCCCTTGGGGGTGAAGGTGACGCGGCTGGCGCGGGGGTTGCCCACGGGCAGCCAGATCGAATACGCCAACAAGTCGATTCTCTCGGACGCCCTGACGGACCGCCGGCAGGTGTAAGGGGCCTGGGCGGGGGGAATCGGGCGGTTGTAGCAATTTTGGTGCCATTTTTCTTCTTTCTGAGGGGGGATTCTTGCAGACCCGCGCCCTCCCCGCCGATATCTGGTATAATGGCGTGAGTATGCGGCTTGACGTGTCACAACATCTTCGGCTCCAGCAGCAGATGAAGCTGGCCCCTCGCCTGATCCAGGCGATGGAGATCCTGCAACTGCCGATGCTTGCGCTCCAGGAGCGGATCGAGGCCGAGCTGGTCTCCAACCCCGTCCTCGAACAACGCCTCAGCGGCCTGGAGACCGAGGACGACGCCCCCGCCCCCGCCGTCGAAGACACCCGAGAGCGCGGCGAGCAGGCCCTGGTCGTCCGCGAGGACAACAATCGGGACGATTTCGAGCGGCTGGCGGATTTTTCCGCCGAGTACCCCGAGTCGGTCGCCCCCGACGCCCCGGTTTCCCGCGCCCCGGCCGCCGGGGAGCGAGACCGCAAGCTCGACGCGATGGCCAACGCCCCCGCGCACGACCAGAATCTCAACGAGTACCTCGCGGGGCAATGGGCGTTCGTCGAGGCCCCCGACGACGTCCACGCCGCCGGCGAGTTGATCATCGCGTATATCGAAGCCGATGGATATCTCCGCACCACGCTCGAGGAACTCGTCGCCAAGAGCGACCCGCCGACGCCGCTGGCGGCCCTGACGGCCGCCCTGCCGCTGGTGCAGGGGCTTGACCCCGCCGGCGTGGGCGCCCGCCACCTGGCCGAGTGCCTCCTGCTCCAGTTGGCCGTCGAGCAGGCCGCCGGACGCGACGTGAGCCTCGAGATCGAGCTGGTCCGCAGCTTCCTGCACGACATCGAGCTCAACCGCCTGCCCCAGGTGGCCCGCAAGACGGGCAAGACCATCGAGCAGATCAAGACCGCCCTGGAAAACCTCTCCCGCCTCAACCCCCGACCGGGCGCCCTGGTCGGGACCACCATCGTGCCCATCGTCGTGCCCGACCTGATCGTCGAGATCGGCGACGACGGCGAGCCGGTGGTACAGATGGCCGACGGGAACACCCCGCGGCTGTCGGTCTCCAAGAGCTACCGCAAGATGGCTGAGGACCGCACGACCGACCGGGCCGCCCGGACGTTCCTGCGGCGGAACATGCAGTCGGCCCGGTGGCTCATCGACGCCATCCAGCAGCGGCGATACACCGTGCAGCGGGTAGCCGAGGAGGTCTTCCAGGTCCAGAAGGAATTCCTCGAACACGGCGAGCAGGCCCTCCACCCACTGCCGATGGCCGACGTCGCCCGCAAGGTCAACGTCCACGTCGCCACGGTCAGCCGCGCCGTCGCGGGCAAATACGTCCAGACCCCCCGGGGCATTTTCCCGCTCCGCATGTTCTTCTCGGGGGGCAAGACGACCGCCGGGGGCGAGGACATGGCCTGGGACGCCCTGAAGGTCAAGCTCAAGGAAGTCATCGACGCCGAGGACAAGTCCAACCCGCTCAACGACGACGAGCTGGCCGCCGAGATGACCCGCCAGGGCTGCGTCATCGCCCGGCGCACCGTCACCAAGTACCGCAAGCTCCTGGACATCCCCCCCGCCCGCAAGCGCCGGCAGTACTGATACACCCCCACGGGCCCGGCGAGCCGGACGGCGAAACGGGGACATTTCTGTAGCCCAAAACGCCGCCCGGTTCCACAATTGTTTCAATCTCTGCGGGGACCGTAGTGGGCAATCTCGAATACAACTGCCGCTGTAAATCGACGTTATGCGGAAAACTCGCCCGCGGCACACCTCCTGCAATTGTCTGAACGGCTCTCTGTCGACGAGAACGTGACAATCTGGTGTCGGAGTGGAAACAGTGACTGAACAGCGAAGACAGTATCACTGGGTCTTGGTGGTGGTAATTGCCCTTGCCATGGCAGGTGGGATGAGCGCGCTGGGCCAGACCGGCTCAGGACCTTCTGTTGCACACCCATCGCCTGCTCCGCCCGCGAAGGCAGACAACGGGGCCGCCATCAGCGCCGGTGACACCGCGTGGGTTCTCCTGAGCGCCGCCCTGGTCATGCTGATGACCCCCGGGCTGGCGTTCTTCTATGGCGGGCTGGTTCGCCGCAAGAACATCCTCTCCATCCTCATGCAGTGCTTCATGGTCCTGTGCCTGGTGAGCGTGCAGTGGGTGATCGTAGGCTACTCCCTCGCGTTCGGCCCGGACGCCGGCGGGCACGGGCTGATCGGGAACCTGAGCTGGCTGGGCCTGAAGGGCGTGGGCACGGCCCCGTCCAGCTACGCCGACACCGTGCCGCACCAGGCCTTCGTCATGTTCCAGATGATGTTCGCCGTGATCACCCCGGGCCTGATCGTCGGGGCCTTCGCCGAGCGGATGCGGTTCAGTTCCTTCTGTCTCTTCAGTATCCTGTGGGCGACATTCGTGTACGACCCGGTCTGCCACTGGCTCTGGGGCCACGGCGGGTTCCTGGCCTGGAACGAGGCCGCCGGTACCGGCAGCATCGACTTCGCCGGCGGGGCGGTCGTGCACATCAACGCCGGCATGGCCGCCCTGGCCGCGGCGCTGCTGCTGGGTAAGAGGCAGGGGTTCCCCCACGCCATCAGCCCGCCGCACAACCTGCCCGTGGCCGCCCTGGGGGCGGGGTTGCTCTGGTTCGGGTGGTTCGGCTTCAACGCCGGCAGCGCCCTGAAGGCCGATGCACTGGCCACGACGGCCTTCCTGGCCACCCACGTCGCCGGGGCCGTCGCGGGGCTCATCTGGATCTTCCTGGACTGGGTCCGCTTCGGCAAGCCGACCACGCTGGGCATGATCACCGGGGCCGTCGCGGGCCTAGCCGCCGTCACCCCCGGCGCCGGCTTCGTCGACGCCTCGGGCGCCATCTGGAT
>JAPLNA010000146.1:843-3415 GCA_026693065.1 Planctomycetota bacterium | reverse complement strand
CTCCCTGTGGTTGGAAATCCCCAAGGATGCCAGAACAGCCAATCGAAATTCAAATCGATTACGGACACTTTTTTATTTAGCCTTTTGCTCGTTAAGCACTTACAACGGATCGAAGAAGCCTCAACCGGACAGTACTGATTTGAGATTTCAAATTTGAGATTTAAAATTTGAGATCCGCGGCCTACGCCTTGCGGTTCTTGGTCACCGAATCGAGCTTGAGCCGCCCGCGTTGACGGCGGAAGGCCAACGCGACGCCGCCGGCGGTGACGGCCAGGCCCGCGTCCGCCGACGACAGCTCGACCGGTTCGGTGAGGGCTTCGCGGGAGAAGACCGAGACGACCTGCACCGTTCCGAGGGCCCCGCCGGCGATACGAAGAATGCTGTCCCGCCGCTGGCGGTCGATGCGGATGCCGCGGCACTGGACGGTCACGGGCACGCTGGCGGCGAAGGCAAAGTTGAGGGCGACCTCGTTGCCGGCGATCCGCCCGGTGCGGGCGGCGGCGTCCAGTTCGACCCGCCCCAGCGTGTGCCAGAAAACCTCGATCTTCTCGGGCGAGCCGGAGTCGATCTCGTCGAGTACCACGAGCATCCGCCCCTTGCCGCGGGCATCCAGCACCATCACCATCTGGCGGACGAACCGGGCGTTCTCGCCGCAGGCGTCCTTGGCGTCGGCGGCCAGGTAGCGGTAGTTCTTGCCCGCCCCCGAATCCACGATCGCCCCCTGCGCGTCGATCTGGTGGTCGTTCTCCGCCACCAGAACGGTGTTGTGGGCGCGGGCCTGCACGTCGTAGAACGAGTGGGCCGAGCCGTGGTTGGCGTACGTGTTGCCCATGTCCGTCAGCAGCATCTCCCCGTCGACCTGCAACTGGAGGGCGTTCATGTCGCGCTGGGAATCGTTGGCCGACAAGTCGCCGGTCTTGGCCGCGACGTAGAAGGCGGGGTTGGGCCAGCGGTCGGCCATGGCGGCCCAGCCGATGTCGTCGTAGACCTTGACGGGCGGCAGGGCCGGGGCGGCCGGGGAACGCCCCTCCGGCCGGAACAGCATCGAAAGCCCCGCCGACGCCCACCCGCTCGTGCTTACGTCCCGGTGGAGGGCGTAGGTGTCCAGCCACCAGGTGACCTCGGGGCGGTCGAACTGTTGGGCCAGCAGGTAGAACGCCCCGTACAGCGGCACGGCCGGGGCGTTGCCGAAATTGGCCGCCCGACCGTTGGGGGTGAAGAAGATCGGGAACAGGCCGGTCGCTTCCATGCCGCGGGCGTGGAAGAGCCTCTCGTCGTCGAGGGTTCGGCGGAGGGCTTCGGCCAGCAGGAGGACGGATCGCATGCCCACGCCCCAGGGCCCGAGGCCCTCGTCCCAACCGCCTTCGGCCCCCAGGGCGGCGAAGAAGGGCTTGAGCCCGGCGCGGGCGAGTTTCAGGGCGTCGCGGGCGGACTTGTCCTCGTCGCTCAACGCCAGGGCCGCCAGCCCGCACCCGCCGTTGACCACCGCGTTCCAACTGTGGTAGCAGTTGTACCACCAGGCGCCTTGCCCGACGGCCTTGCGGTAGGGCTCGATCGCCTTGCGGCGGATAGCGTCGATCAACCGGTCGCGGAAGGGTTCGTCCAGGTCTTCCCACAGCCAGTCCAGCCCGACGGCCAGGGCCACGCCCGCCTCGGCCGTGCACATGTCCGCTGAGAGTCGGTCGTGGGAGGGGTCGGTCCAACTGGTCCACCCGGCGAGGTTGCGGAGTTCTTCGATGGCGCGGTCGCGGAAGGCGAGGTTGGGCTCGATGTGGTGGGCGACGATCAGGTCGAGGATGCGTCCCTGGGCGGTTCGGGCGGCCGTCAGGGGGGCCGCCTGCCCGCCCCGAGACCACAACGCCTGCCACTGCGACTCGGCCACCGGGGCCGACTCCAGAATCAGCGAGCACCGCAACTGGAGCATCTCGAAGATCGTGTCGAAGGGCTTGCGGGCGACCCGCGACCGCAACGACCGAAGCTCGTCTCGACTGGCCAGTAACCCGCGTCTCATGGGGACGTGTCCGTTCTCGTTGAACCGAAGGTACGGGCCTCCGCGACCGCGCGAAGGCCCTGTGGGAACTTCTGCCGTGCCCGCCCGGGGCCGGGCGAACTATTCCTTCGCCGCTTCCGCCGGCGCCTCGGCCGCGGGGGCTTCAGGAAGCTTGGCGTTCTTGCACTGCTTGCAGACCTTCTTGGCCTTGCCGTCGGCGGCCTTCAGTTCGTACAGCAGCTTGACGCCGGTCCGGGAACACATCGGGCACTGCCCACGCTGGCGAGCGCCTTCAGCCTTGCGGAGGGGCTTGCCTCGTTTCGTTTTCGCCATCCAAGAGCTCCGTTCTAATCCGCCCGGGCGAATCGCCCGGCGGGACGGTTGCCGGATCCGCCGCCCGCGACCATCGCAAGCCGGGCCAGACCGCAACCGCGTGAAGTTATACGGCCTTATAGGGCCATGGGCCCCGGATTGCAAGCTATTTCACTCCCCCCGCCGATCACTTCTCCGGGCGCAACTGGCAGCCCTCGCCCGGAATGCAGATGGGCGGGCCGCCCGCCGGCGTGCCCCCCGCCGTCGGGG
>JAPLNA010000146.1:0-765 GCA_026693065.1 Planctomycetota bacterium | reverse complement strand
CTCGCGGAATTCCCCTTCCCCGTGGTTGAACACCCACCGCTGCACTTCCTTGCCGTTGACGACCAGGATCGTCGTGGGAACCCAGAACAGCTTGTACCGCTCCATGATCTCGGGGACCGTCTCAGCCATGGTCGACTCGCGGATCTTGAACCGGATGAACGTGACCCGGTCGCGATAGTCGTCCACGATCTTCTCCAACTCGGCTTCCTGAATGTCGCAGGTGGGGCAGGAGTCCTTGTAGAAGTCCACCAGCACGGGCTTGTTGGGCTGATTCACCGTGCGGTCGAACTGATCGAGGGTCGGGACGTCGGTGATCTTGCCTTCGATGCCCGCGCGGCACCCGCCGCCGGCCAGGCCCAGCAGGGCCAACACCGCCGCCAGGGCCGCCTGGCCCACGTACCTGCCTACCGAATTCACGTTCTGCATACAGTCATCCTTCTCCGGCCAAGCCGGCCATGCATAATGCCTCGGGCGACCTTCACGGACGCCGGCGCAAGGAGTCTCATCGGCTTGCGCCCGGGGCATTGGTTAGAGGAAGCATTCTAGCAAATCGGGGGCCCCAATTCAAGCCAATCGGCTCCTGACTCCTCCCCAGTTTCGACTCGGACAACAGGTCATGGCGACTCATGTCCGACTATCCCGTTGGAAGGGCAGTGTGCTGGGGGTTCCGGGCTTCGGTAAGCGGGGGGCCCGCCCCCCGTGCCCCCCCGGGATTTTCCGCCTTCTCGCCTGCCGGCAGGCCCGAAAGCGCAAAATCCCGGGGGG
>JAPLNA010000145.1 GCA_026693065.1 Planctomycetota bacterium | reverse complement strand
CGTATTCCTTGTCTCGCTCGTACACCAGGTGCGCCCGCAGCGACTGCTCCATCAGGTGGGGCCATTCCATGTTCGCCCCCACGTAGAAGCTGCCCACCCCCGCCACGTCCTGCGCCACCGCCGTGCCCTCGTGCGTCATGTGGGCGGACTTCTTGTCCAGCTCGACCTCGAAGAGGGGCGTCAGCCCGGCCAGTTCGGCCTCGGCGGCCTCCAACTGGGCGGCGGAGTCTTCTATCTCGGCGGCGGCCTTGGCGGCCTTGCGGTCCCCACCGGCCTTCTCGATCTCCCCGCGCAACGCCGTCATCCGACGCTTGAGCGACTCCACCCGCTTGTTGGCCGTGTCCCACGGGCGGTTCCGCGCGATCAACTCCCGCGTGACAGTGTCGGCCTTCTTGTACCGGTCCGACTGCCCGTACGCCGGGCCCGAAATAATCAGCGGCGTCCGCGCCTCGTCGATCAGGATGCTGTCGACCTCGTCCACGATGGCAAAGTCCAGAGGCCCCTGCACCTGATCGGCCGGCGAGAGCTTCATGTTGTCGCGAAGGTAGTCGAAGCCGAACTCGCTATTCATGCCGTACGTGACGTGGCAGGCGTACTGGCGCTGGCGTTCCTCGTTACCCATCGGCTGGGAGATGTAGCCTACGGTAAGCCCGAGCAGCTCGAAGACGGGGCGGGCGAACTCCGCGTCGCGGGCGACCAGCGCGTCGTTAACCGTCACGACGTGAACGTGCAGCCCCTCGAGGGCGGCCATGTAGATCGCCGGGTAGCAGGCGATCGTCTTGCCCTCGCCGGTGGCTTCTTCGGCGATCTTGCCTTCGTCCAGGACGGCCCCGGCCACCAGCTGCACGTCGAACTGGCGGTGGTTGCGGGCCCTTCGCGAGGCCTCGCGGATCAGCGCGAACGCCTCGGCCCGCACATCGTCGCGGTTGGCGCCGGCGGCGAGGCGCTCCCGCAGTTCCTGCGTCTTGGCGCGCAATTGTTCGTCGGTCAGGGCCCCGGCGGCCGGCTCGAGCGGGTTGATCCGCTCGCGGACAAATCGCATTCGAGACCGCACCAGCCGCTCATTCCGCGACCCGCCGATCATCTTAACCAACAGTTTTCCCAGCAGACCGATCATGGTATCTCCACGCCGGACCCCCAAGGGTCAAAGCACGGCAAGTATGGCATTGTAGAGGCCTTGGGTCAAGCCAATCGCCCCGCCACAAGGGCAAAGGCATCGTCGCGTTAGCGGACTATTGGGCGATGGGCTTTTCGCCAGGCGTTTCGAGCGGTGAGGAAGAAAGCGGGGTCGGGGGCTCGCAGACTTCGCATTCCTGGGGTTGGCACGGGGCGGTCGGCGCGGAAGCGTCCGGCTCGGCCGGTGGGAGTGCGACGGCGGCCGGCGTTGCAGAGGCCTCCACCGGGGACGCCTCGACGGCGGCGGGCGGTTCGGGCAGTTCCACGGGCGCCGGCTCGACGGCGGGCGGGGGGGGCAGGGGGGCGGGGGCCTCTTCGGGCTCGGGGCGGGCTTTCAACGCTCGCTCGAAGGCCTCGATGATGGTCGCCGCCGTGGCCCTCTGGACCGTCCGCGGCAGGGAGTCCAGATACGCTCGTTCCAGCGTCGCCGCGTAGCAGTCGCCTTCCGGGCGGGCCAGGCGGACGATCTCGACGGTGTGGGTTTCACCCGTGATCTCGAGGGGTTTGATCGACGAGGCCTGCTGGCAGGCCGTCCGCGCGTGCCGGCGGATGTTCTTGCAGGCGGAGGCGGGGGTCAGCGTCCGGGCCTCCTGGACGCCCAGGCCGGTCTTGACCTGGCCGGTGACGACGCCAGGCAGGCAAGCGGCGGCCTCGGCGCAGGCCTTGTCGTCGCCGGTCACGAGCACGCACGGCACCCCGCGCCCGGCGGCGCCCCGGGCGAACAGGGCGATCTCGCCCATCGCCTCGCCATCGACGCGGACCTCGATCCAGTCGTCGGCGGACCAGACGTGGCGGAGGTTGCCCTCGGGCGTGCCGGCCCGGCTGTGGGCGCCGACCTGGAAGAACGCCCCGAAGGTGCCGTCCAACCCCTCCCACATGCTCTGAGATTCTTCTGGTCGCAGTGCCCGTCGTTGACGACGACGAGCTTGGCCCCGGCGTCGAACGCTCCCGCGGCCGCGGCATTGACCTCCCCCGTCAGCCACATCTGGGCCTCTTCGTAGGCCTCCGTCCCGGCGGTGACCTGCTCCCAGGTCGTCGCGCCGGCCGTCCCTTCCATGTCCGAAAGTATGTACACCTTCATGAGGTTGTCGCCTCTCCGCAGTCTGTGTAGCCCGGGCATCGCCGGGTGGATTTCCTATTCTAACGGAACGAACGCCCCAGACCAGCGGAAACTCCCGGTGCGGACCTTCCCTGGAAGACTCCCGTCCCTCGCTCGTTCAGCGGGCGACGGAACGTCGCCCCGTTTCGCCGGGGCGTCCTCACCAGGCGAGCTTGCCTTCCAGTCGCACGTCGCCGGTTCCCTTGACGACCGTGCCGACCGGGTAGCTTTCGCAGCCGAGGGCCTTCAGGTGCCGGCGGAAGTCGTCGACGGCCTGCGGGGCGGCGGTCAGCAACAATCCCGCGCCCAGGTTGAATGTGCGGATCATGTCGGCGTCGGGGACCTGGCCGGCCTGGCGGATGACCTGGAAGACCGGCAGGATGCGGATGGCGCCCAGGTCGAGCACGGCGTCGACCGTCGCCGGCAGGATGCGGCGGAGGTTGTCGCGGATTCCCCCGCCGGTGATGTGCGCCAGCCCGTGGAGGTGTTCGCTGGCGAACAGGCCGTTGATGGCCCGGAAGTAGCAGGTGTGGGGGCGGAGGATGGCGTCGAGGAAACTGCCCCCCTCCACGCGGGCGTCGAGGATCTCCGGACGCTGGGCCAAGAGGGCGCGGACCAGCGAGTAGCCGTTGGTGTGAAGCCCGTTGGACGCCAGGGCCAGCACGACGTCGCCGGGGACGATCTTCGAGCCGTCGACGATCTTGTCCTTCTCGACGACGCCGACGACGCTGCTGGTCAGGATGTACGTGCCGGCTTCGAGCACGCCGGGCTGTTCGGAGGTCTCGCCGCCGGTGAGGGTGCAGCCCTGCTCGCGGCAGGCGGAGGCCATCGCGTCGACCATTTCCGAGACGACGGCCTTCTCGAGCTTGCCGCAGATAATGGCGTCCTGGACGCTCAGGGGGCGGGCGCCCATCACGGCGATGTCGTTGATCAGGTGGTTGACCATGTCGTAGCAGATACTTCGCACCCGCCCGTGGGCCAGGGCGAGTTTCTGCTTGCTGCCGGGCTCTTCCGTCTTGAGCACCAGCACGGGGTGGGCGTAGCCCTCGAAGCGGGCGTCGAAGAGGGAAGCGAACGCCCCGAGGCGGTTGAGCACCCGGGCGTCGTTGGTCTTGAGGCTCTCGGCCATGGCGGCCTTCGTGGCGTCGGCCAGGTCGATGTTCACGCCGGCCTTCGAATAGGACATCGCGTCGCTCATCTCGGGTCTCCCGGGCCGCGGGCGAACCCCGCCGGCCGTGGGGGAAGAATACCCCGGGGGAGCGAAGAAAGGAACAAGGAACAGGGAACTGGGAACATGGGCCGACAATCTGGCCCCCAGTTCCTCGTTCCTGTTCCTACTTCCCAGCTCCTTGTTCCTTGCCCTGCAGGGCGGCCTTCTCCGTGAGGGCCTTCTGGAGAACCTCAATGGCCTTGTCGTATTTCTGCTGGACGATGAGGTCCTGGGCGTAGACGGCCAGTGGCGACAGGGCCCCGGCCGGGGCGGGGCCGCCCTTGGGGTTGGTGGCGATCGTGTTGCTTACCTGGTCCTGAAACGCCGCGTTGCGACCGAGGGCGAGGTTGTTGGCGTAGTCCCGCTGGTTCTGGGCGGCCCGCTTGACGTTGTTGATGACGTCGATGCGCCCGTTGGCCTCGCCCAGCCGCTGGCGGAGCTGCTCGGGCGGGTAACTTCGCTTGTTGGTCTCCAGGGCCGTCAACGCCAGCAGCGTGTTGTCGGCGGCCTGGTCGAGCTGGTCCTCGTTGTTGGCGCTGACGAGGAAGTTCGCCGAGTCGCTCATGGCCTTGTAGAAGGCCAGGTCCGCGGGTACCTGGCGGGCGTTGCCGTAGATCGCCCTCAGTTCGGCGACGGACTTGCGGAGCGTGAGGAGTTTCTCCTGGATGGCGTCGCGGTTGCTCTGGAGCTCGACGACGCGTTTGGTGGCCGCCAGGAGCTGGTCGTCCAGGGCGCGGCTGTCGCGCAGGTGCTGCTGGGAGTCGTTGACCAGGCGGGCGGCGTAGTCGTCGCGCTGGCGGCAGACCTGGTCGAGCCGAAAGGCCAGCAGGCCCGTCGCGGCCACCAGCAGCACGGCGGCGGCCGCCGCCATCCCGCGCACCCACGCGGCCCGTCGCCCGTGGGGGGCCTCAACGGCCCGCCGCAGCCGCTCGCGCCGCTGCTCGCCCAGCCATCCGCCCGGTTCGTTCGCCAGGGCCTGCTCGATGAGCCGGCACGTGCGGCCCGTCCGGTCGAGGGCCTGGCGGCAGGCCTCGTCCGCCAGCCGCGCCTCCAGCGCCGGCCGCTCCGCTTCGCTCAGTTCGCCCAAAACGTGGGCGGTCAGGTTCGGGTCGTCTTCGTGTTCCATAGGTGCACCTTCCTCAGCGGCCCAACGCGCCGGCCCGGTCGAGCCGGTCACGGATCGTGCTGATGCCGCGATGAATCAAGAACCCAACGTTCGTGACGCTCTTGCCCGTGATCTCAGCGATCTCGCGATAACTGAAACCCTCCTGCAGCTTCAGGCGAATGACTTCCTGCTGGCTCTCGGGCAGGTGGAGCAGTTCCCGCTGGGCCAGGGCGATCGCCTCGGCCTGCTCGGCCGCGCCGTGGGGGTCTACCGCATCGGCCGGGGCCGATTGCTGCTGAACCTCGTTCCACAGGGTCATCTTCGACTCCTTCCGCAGGATGTCCAGGCAGGCGTTCCGGCAGACGGTGAACAGCCACGCGCCCGGGTTGTCGGGCCGGGCCGCCGGGCGGCAGGCCCAGAGCTTCAAAAACGCCTCCTGCGCCGCGTCACGGGCGCGCTCCGCGTCCCCGGTGATCTGCTGCGCATAACGCACCAGAGCGCCCTCGTAGCGTTCGATGACCGAATGCATCCACCGGGTCCTGTTCAAACTTCTATTTCCTGTCTTACTCTAAGACGCTTGAGGCGTCAGATTATTAGCGGAAAAAGGACGCCCGTGAGTATTCGATTGCCAATTGCCAATTGCCGATTGCCGATTGGGGAGGGGATCAGCGCTTCGGGACGGGTTTTCGGGCCTTGGCGGTCTTACGGGCGGCGACGATGATGGCGAGAATCTCCTGCCCTTCCTGGAGCAGGGCGTGGACCAGATCGCGTTTGGCCAGGTCGGCGTCGGGGGCGAAGTCGATCCAGAAGATCGATTCGTCCGCCTCCTCTTCCACGATTCCGAGCTTGTGCAGGAAATCGGCATGGCTGCGGGCGCGGCAGGTGGCGCTGTAATTGGCGGCCACGCTCGTCGCCGCCCGGATCAACTGGCGCCCAATGACGTCACCCACCTTCCCCTTGGGAAACGACGCCACCAGCTTCAAGCACCGCAACGCAAACGCCCGCGTCCTCTTCTTCATCTCGCCCGGCGTCATCGTTCCCACCTCCAATCTTTCTTCCCGTCTTTCCGTTCAATCGGCAATTGGCAATTGGCAATCGGCAATCAGTACTGTCCGGCTAAAAGTCGAACAACGACAACTGGTTATGGGACACAACGTTTTCCGTTTTGGAGGAATCGTTCAAAAATGCCTGCAAAATGGGCGTTTTCTCGAAAAGTCCGATGCTGAGAATTTGCAGGATTT